>CALKLP010000397.1 GCA_937991965.1 uncultured Verrucomicrobiales bacterium | reverse complement strand
ATCAAAACCTATAGACCTACAGGCCAAGTAGCGCCAGAGATCAACTTTGCGGATGACCTGATTTTGGAAGACGGGAAAACGAGATAGAACATCCCAATCACTCGCCATTCCAATATTGCCATGTAAACACCAAATCATACCCTCAACTGTGCAGTCTTTTCATAGCAAAGCAAGAGGATAGCTAAGACTGTAAAGACTCGAGAAATTGACAAGCTTTAGAGTTTACTTTTATCTGCACCGCTCTACTCTTCGACTATATGAATAATAAAAAAACACACAATTTTTTTTCCTTAACCGCGTGTCTTGTTCTACTCATTTCAGCTCTTAATGGGCAAACGCTGGAAGAATTTGAGGACAAAATGAAATCCTTGTCTCCGTCTGACCTGAAGGAGTTTAAAGACTCACTCGACAAAACAAATCAACTTATCCAGGAAAAGAGAGTTTTCGATAGCTTACAGGCCATAAGTAAAGCGGAAGCACTAGTCCCTAATCATCCAAGTGTAGAGGTAGTTAAAGCATCTGCTTATGTTGAACTTAAAGATTACAATAAAGCGAAAGACATATTCGTAAAACTCCTCAAACTAGCCCCAGGAAACCCTTCGTTAATATTTAACACTGGAGAAATGCACTTTGTACAAGCAGAATGGAATGAGGCCCTCGATTATCTCAACCGTGCTCTAGATGGGTTATACACATCCAATCATAAAGACCTCTATAACTTAACAAAATTCAAAATATATATCTGCCACAAAAAACTAGGCAATAAAGCAAAAGTCGATGAATATGAAAAAGCCTACGACTTCACTTCTGACAGCCCAATTTATTATTTCATAAATTACGTTAAATTTCATTCTGAAGATAATCAGACGGAATCTAAAGAGTGGCTTAAAAAGGCTCATAGAGTATTCAAAGCTCCAAGAGCACTCACTTCATGGATAGACACATTGCAAGAATCTGGATACTTAAGCTACATTGCAAAATAACGACACTTTTCATACGAATGGGATAAGTCTAACACCACTCTTTGAGGCTACCGTTGATTTTGTTTTAGTGAAAAACCCTATCCTTGCCAGCGTTTCACCTGTGATTTGACGTTACTAATACTTGGAGCTCCTGGGTTAGTTCTCGCTTTAAGAGCCGTGTTTAAGTCAAATACGTCTTTAGCGTCTTCTCCGTAAGCCTTATCAACCTCAGATAGATCTAGCTTATCTAGTGGAATCTTCCGAGCTACACTTTCCGCTACGGCCTTCCCTACTAACTCATGCGCTTGACGGAACGGGATTCCCTTCTTTACAAGGTAGTCGGCCAAATCCGTTGCTAATAATAGAGGGTCTGATGCCGCCGCCTCACATACTGCTTCATTAATTGTCATCGCGGCGATCATCTCGGCATTAACACGGAGTGTAAGTTTAATGGTGTCTATGGAGTCAAAGAGAGGTTCTTTGTCTTCTTGGAGATCGCGATTATACGTCAATGGAAGCCCTTTTATGGCGGTCAGAATAGCGGTCAGATTTCCGTAAAGGCGTCCCGTTTTTCCACGCGTGATTTCACATACATCAGGATTTTTCTTTTGAGGCATCAGAGATGAGCCCGTCGTATGTGCATCAGAGAAGGTGCAGAACCCAAATTCACTACTACTCCAGAGGATAAAGTCCTCACTGAGCCTCGAGAGGTGCGCACCGACTAGTGCTAGGTCAAAGAGAAGCTCTGCGATATAATCACGGTCCGCAATCGCGTCCATCGAGTTCGTCGTCACTGCAGCGAATTCCAGTTCATCTGCGATCTGTTGTCGATCTAGGTTAATCGTTGATCCTGCCAGCGCACCTGATCCTAGCGGCGAAACGTTGAGACGCTTTTGGCAATCCAGTAAACGTGTCTTGTCACGTGCCAGCATCTCCACATAAGCAAGAAGGTGATGCCCAATCGTTACAGGCTGACCACGTTGGAGATGTGTGTAGCCAGGAACAACAGTGGCCGCATGCTTCTCCGCTTGGCTTAATAGCGCCGCTTCTAATCCTTCGATCAGTTCTAAAATCAAGTCGATCTCAGTGCGACAATACAGTCTGGTGTCCGTCGCGACCTGGTCGTTACGAGAGCGTGCCGTATGCAGTTTTGCTCCCGCGGCTCCAATCCGATTCGTCAGCTCGGCCTCGATATTCATGTGAATGTCTTCCAGTGCAGTCGAAAACTGGAACTCCCCGCGCTCGATTTCTCCTTCGATCTCATGTAACCCCGATTCAATCGCAGTAAACTCCTCTGTCGTCAAAAGTCCTGCCGAGACTTGAGCACGAGCATGCGCGATTGAGCCAGCAATATCATACGAGTAAAGCCTCCAGTCAAAGGAGATGGATTCCCCAAATTGCTCTACGAGGTCTGCTGTTGCTTCTTGAAATCTACCTTTCCACATAATGAAGCCTGAGTATCAGACCACTCCCGCCCAGATATCAACATTATTCAGCAGAGATTACACCGCGTCCGCTCCTATTCCGTCTAATTTGAAAGCCGCTCCAAGCCAAAGCAATTAGCCCTCCGCCCCAGCAAAAAACATCCCCAATGAGGCTATACAGCGTGAAAATTGGTTGTGTAGGAATTTCAACGACCGCTTCCAAGCTCCCTGCAATCTCCGCATGATGGCTCTCGTCACGTAACTCTTGTGGTTCTCCCGTAATAGGGTGTGAGGTAGAACCTGCAACATTTACCACTGCACTCACCCCTGTATTCGCCGCACGCGCCAGCGGTCGACGGTATTCAATTGCTCGAAAACGTGCGTTCTGAAAATGCTTTTCCGCACAAGCTGTTCCTGCAAACCAACCGTCATTCGTCACATTCGCTATCATCTGAGGCTCATTACGCACATATTTCCGCACCACTCTGGAAATCGAGTCCTCATAACACACCGTTGGGATGATTGAAATCTTCTTCCCATTGACCTCAACAGCTTGAGGGTCAAAGACTTCAGCGGGAGTAAAAGAGCTACCAAAAGTCATCCCTGAAGAGTATTGATACGCCTTCTGAAAGAGTGGCAAATCACCCAGTGGCATGTATTCTCCAAATGGCATAAGATGTTTTTTTGCTTTCATCTCATAGCTTAAGAAGCCTTCCTTAAAGAACGCCATCGCATTGTAAAACTCCCCTTCCTTCTGAATCCGAATGTGATCACGGAAATCAATGTAGCCTGGATACTCTACCAATCCTGTAATGAAGTAGAAATCTCCATATTTACGCACAATGTCATCAATAAATAGCTGCAAAGGTTGACCAGTGATAGGTGTTTTCGGTTCAGAGGCGTAGAGTGGGGATGGGAAGGCACTTTCTGGGAATATTACCAATTCTGGCATTTCAATTTTCGCCTCCCCTGTTTTCTGCAGAGATTCTACCGCCCTATCCTCTATCTTAGCAAACGCCTCCTCTAAAGCCTTAGCATAGAGATCAAAGTTGGAATCCTTCCAACATTCTGCGACCGGGATATTCTGCTGCACTAACAGTGTCTTAACGCTCATGGTGTCCACTTCCCTGATCTGCTTTAAGCGATATGTCCCATAGAAGAAGTTCAGACAGAGCAGTAACAATGTCACCCCGACTTCCCAATGAGCACGACGGTATCCGTGCAAAGCCTCTAAGTGGAACGAGCGCAAGGTCTGAACTAACACCACGCCTCCAAAAACCATAAAAAAAGACAGCCCATTAACCCCAATGAGATCCGCAGACTGCGCCATCATAAAACCTGACTTAATAAACGAAACCCC
>CALKLP010000396.1 GCA_937991965.1 uncultured Verrucomicrobiales bacterium | reverse complement strand
CAACGACAAGATCCTCGATGTCTTGTATCACCCAATGTTTATGATCTTTCAGATCCAGCACGACCAGATCGCCGAGAAGGTGGACTCTGACAACAAGCTCCTGTATCACTTCAAGAACAGCATGTCCAAGATGAATCAGTGGAACTCCAGCATAGTGAGAGATTTCTGCTCTAAGCTGATGAAGAAGTTCCCAGACCTGAAGAACTGCGAGGTCCTAGTGAAGGAGATGATCGACGTGACCTGTCGTATTATGAACGAGGCGTCTTCCAAGGACGGGAGGTATGTCCCGGCTTCCTACGACATTAACGACGTCATACACTCCTTCATCGTGGAGTGTAGCAACGTTTTTATCAAGCACCCGGAGTGGTTTTCCCAGAGCCCCGATTCTACCGAGTATCAGACATGCATCAACAACGCCAAGACGGCGATGAAATCGGGAGACATCGTTCAGAATGCGACGAGAAAGTACATCACTATCACTACACTGGACGAGTCCTCCGACGATTCTTCAAGCGAATCTTCTGGTTCCGACAACGAATCTGGTGACTCGGATGGGTCGGATGACAACCAGGAACCCATCCCCGGACCGGGGCTATACATCACCAACGAGAACGAGGAATCTGATGTTTCAGACGACTCCGGGGACGAGGAGGGAGGGGGGGGGAGCGCAACACAGGGAGGATTTGACTCCACGACGAAGATCATTAATGTAGAGACTGGGGACGTACAGGGTGGAGACGCGCCCCCGGTAAGCATTACGGGTCCCACGTTCCAGGAGCGCATGTCGGGTCACGTCAACAAGGGTACTCTAACCCTATCATCTACCGTGGCTAACCCGGGCCATGTTAACCAGGAGGCACCCGGGGTCCCGTTGTCTTCTGTGTCACTCGCAGGATTAAATCCTGCTCCTGTTCAGGACATTGTTGTAAAGGAATCAGATGACGTTGGAAGTGGGTCCGAGTCCGAGTCCGAGAGCGGGTCTGAGTCCGAGAGTGGATCTGGGTCTGAGGGCGAGTCAGAATCAGAGAGTGGATCTAAGGATATACCCACTCCTGGAGCGGGGTCTCTATTAAGCCACGTATCATTGGAAGTCGCCAAACCACTCTCTGAAACTCGTTCTGATGGTCCTGGGTCTGGATCAGGAACCGAATCAGAAGGATCTTCCTCTAGCTCCGGATCTGAATCCGACAGTGAATCAGGTTCTGATACCCAATCTAGTTCCGGGTCCGAATCCGAATCCGAATCCGAATCTAGCTCGGGTTCTGAATCTGTCGAATCTGATTCTAGCTCAGGATCAGAATCCGAGAGTGGATCAAGTTCAGGATCTAACTCTACTTCTGAATCTGATTTTGAATCCGACTCGGATTCAGAGTCTGAGTCAGAATCTGGTTCGAGCTCTGGAAGCGAATCGGGATATGGATCGAGACATGGTTCTAAGGACAAGCACGAAGACTCCGATATCGATTCCGATATCCTCGAGTACTTTTTGAATGACTCTGAAAAGAGGAGTCGGAAGAAAAAAGAGTCCAAGTGTGGTTCGAAGGGTGGTTCTTTATCTGACGATGACACCATCTCCAATCACTCCAACCACTCCAACCACTCCAACCACTCCAACCACTCCAACCACTCCAACCACTCGGACAAGATTGTGATCTCAAAGAGACTCCTGGAGAAACTGAGCAAGATCAAGAAGCGTAGGAGGTAGATAATCATGATAGAGTTTCTCATGTGCGAGATGAAAAAACACATGGACACGGCAACCTACGAATCCATGTTAATCAGATGGGGAGAGTCTAGCTCCAACACGGAAAAGATGCAAGAGTGGGTCGGAATGGTTCAATCCATCATAGGGAGTAGTGTCTATGAGGGAATTAAACAAGATTTTCGAGACATGGAAGAAAAGAAGAAGGAAAGGGACGGTGGTATGCATTGTATTCAATCATTCGAGAAATCGTCTACCGTCCATTTCAAAAAGAACATGGGGGCCGAGCTGACGATTGATCAAGACTTTGAGAGCTTTAAATTGGATTTCAATAACATTCTCTATGGCCTCGTAGACACACGGGTGGATAAATTGATATCTATGGATACATGAGTCGGTAAAGTTTCACGTAAATATTAAAAAAAAATGCATAAATAATCTGAATAAATTTATCTTTCAAACTGAGCCTTGGTGACATACTCACCAGAGTCTCTGTCTATGAACTGGACTACGATCTGGTCGTCGAGATAGGAAAGCCTCACCTGAGAAGACTTTCCGAAAAAAATACTCGAGTCGTCGGAGCTGAACGACAGACCGGTGGTATCTATGCTGCTCGAATTTAATGTGGTTCCCCTCGGGTCCAGGGAATGTATGTTCACCCCCGAGGGGTCGTAGTCCATGGTGTCTACAAGGGTCTTGGTTGGGCCTAACGACCTCCACGTGCACTTTCCAGTGGTCAGTGATTCGTCGATTGTCTTGGTTATTTCCGTGACCGCCAGCCTCTCGTCGGTTGAGTTGTCAAACATTAGAACATGAGAGCTAACCGACGTCGACCCCGAGTCTTCCTTTTCTCTTATCTGAATAAAGTTCGTGGCCATCGTAACACCCATGGTCACTGTCCCGGCGTCGAGCGTGATCTCCGTCTGGGTACCGTCTTCTGGGAAGGCTAATGGGAGGGAGTCTTCTAGAACAATCACGACAGAACCCTTCGCGAGAACAACCCGTCGTCCTCCTAACACAAAGGACTCCCCGAACCCGTACTTTTGATTACCCACGACAAGGGACTGGCTGTCCTTTTCGTACGTGAGAGTCTCCGATCGATCCCCGGAACTTATCTTGACCCACTGGTCTTCCTTCCTGAATCCAAAGGGAAGGTATATGTTTTTGTCGCTCGAGGCGGATTCGATCGTCTCCCCGCTCTTGACAAGCCTGGCCTCTGTATTGTAATCTCTGTTGGATATCTCGACGTTTACCCTAAGAATATCCCCCGATTCTCCGTTTTCGGTGATGAACTCCTTGAACCCATGCGATACGGAATCATCCATCTCTGATATGTCTATGACGCCCCCTCGGAGTCTTTCGTACATGACCTTCCTGTCTCCCTCGATTATCAACGACTCCGACTCCCGAGTCGTGATGTTCTTGACCGTGATTCGGCTCTGGTATCCCATGTTTATAGAGTGTTGGCTACTCCTTGTGTTTTTTCTCACCAGTGAATCGTCCACGTATATGTCAAACACGTCCGAGTCACTGGAAGACCATTTCACGACCACTGTGTCGTTGTCCACCCTCGACGCCTCGAGGTTCATTCTCGGATTGTCTATTACATGACATAAATATTATTTATCACAGTATCATCTTGCTAAACCCATCTGTGTCGCTAAAGTACACCCTCGACACCCCGTTGTCTTTCATGAAGGCCATGCAATTTTTGCACGGCCTAGAGTTCATGAACCCTCCCCTGGAATTGACACGACACACGTAGACGGCCAGGTTCTCGTACCGGGAGTAGTTGGGTATGCTGGTGATGGCGCTAACCTCCGCGTGCGTGTATTTACGATTGCTTCCCTTCCCCAGCACGTTGCTTCTCCGGTAAACAACAATGGATCCGTGGTGGAACCTCGAGTGCTGAGATCTAGCGGCTAGCCCGTGACACATCATGAAAAAATCCATGTGATTTCTCTTCATCGTGTGTATGGGAAAAACTTCCGTCGTGCGAGTGAATCTCAAAAAAATGTTAATCTATTTTAATTGCCCTTGTGGTGATGAACTTCTCTAGAGGGTTTTCATCGGAGAACCCCGACTTTAAGTTCCTTCGGGTTTCTCAGTCCGATGGTACCTTCTACAGAACCCTTAAAAGTATTGGTTCGTACCTCACCTCCTCGATACGGTTCACTGTGATACACTCGGAGAGCATAAGGAGGTACATCTCTCTCAGGAGCGACAAAACTGACGGAACACTAGAAAAGCTAATAGATGTAGCACATATCAATGATCTCGAACCCGCGTGCATGACGACCATAGACACCGATAACGGGACTATGGTGAGTTACCTCCGCGTAGGAATTTTTGTAGATGTCTTGAAAGACGTTATTCAAAAGTGGATGAGTTCGCACTCGGTTCAGAAACGAGCAGGGCACCGAGACTCGGGCTTCTACAAGAAGCTCCTGCGCATTCGTATACTCATAGATCATGTGATGTACATCTACTCGGACAAGTACAATGTGTACCAGGCGGCGTACATCACCGGGGGGTACGCCTTCCGAGCATCTCTTTGCTTTGGCATGCAGATCGTCTCCGTGTATTCTCTCATAAGTGACACATCGGAAGAGGATGTTGGGGGAGGTACACGGAGCATGGGAGACTATGTACTCATCGTGGTAACCCTGATGTACATGTTCTTCAATATTCCGGCGAACTACATGACCTCCAACATGAGCCAGGGGATCGTCATGCTGAACATTTTTTACGGATTGGGGATGTATTCGAGGATGGTTTTCGTGTTGATGGACATTATTATTAACACGATTCTCATGACCTTTCTCCCCGTGGTATCTGCCAGGCTTCTATCCGGTACGACCCTCTCTACCGAGATTGTCACACGGTCTCTGTCCGTGATGTTCATCACCAGCCTAGACGACCAGGCGGTCACGAAGGGGGAGTCCAATAGATTCTTGGATTCACAGGAGACGTTCATTAAGAACATGATCGAAAGGGTGGACCACTACGATGATAGCGACCGTTTGCAGTTTATTAGATATGTTCCCTGGGTGGAAAACGCGGCCTTGTTCGTATCCGTGGTAGTCGCGTACGTAATACTCTTTATTCGATAGATGAATGTTTACCTCACAACCTACTTTTCCTCTATGGGGGCGATGCAGCACCTGAGACAGCCGATGCTAACCTCAAACCTCATAATCAGGGGGTAATTGTTCTTGAGAAACAGCTCGACGTTGTTTGCCAGGGAGTTCTTGGTGAACTTCTCGATGTACTTTGCAAAGTACT
>CALKLP010000395.1 GCA_937991965.1 uncultured Verrucomicrobiales bacterium | reverse complement strand
TCTATCAACTACGTGTTTGAATTCCTCTAAACGCGGGGAGTACGGCCTTCCCACAAACTCGATGCACCCAACCGGGGTGAACCCGAATGAATTCTTTATGTTGACGTCGGCGCCTTTCTCCACCATTTTCCTGAAGAGTTCCAGCCGATCGTACTTTGCTGCCAGGTGGAGTGGCGTGTCCCCGAATATGTTCTGGATGTCGAGAGATGCACCTGCTCCGATGGCGTCGTCTATGAGACCGTCGACACCTTTCATTACCACGAAGTGAATGAGTGTGTTCCCGTGTGTATAACGCATGTTCACGTCCCCTCCCGCGTCGATGAGTGCACAAATGATGTCGTTGTTGCCGTACAAGATGGCCCAGTAGAGCAACGTCTCGCCGTAGTCTGTCCTCACGTCTAAATTTGCACCGAACTCGATGAGTTCACGAAGCATGCAGATGTCCCCTCTGCGAATCACGTCAAATAATGGTGATTCGTAGCCATCTTCGACAGAGTTTATGTCGACACCACTCTTGGCGACGACACGAAATTCTTCAATGTTTCCATTGGAGATCGCTTTTCGAAGACGACGATCCATGACGAGAGTGAGAGGGTGTGGGTCACAAAATCACAAATGTGTTGGTTCCTGGTTTGGTTCCTGGTTTGGTTCCTTGTTATTACATCATATTGGTTCTACCTGATGTTACTCGACCATTGTGCATCACATCCTACCACTCCAAGATGTCTGATATAGGGCCCAGGTTCTTCCACTGTGGCACGGGGCCTATTTGAATAAGCATAATATCCTGATGGAGTCGTGCCGATAGAATAAGGCGTAGACAGACTACAAACAATACTATAACGCAGTCTGGGCCGGATTTCTGGTATCTTATGATCGGGATGGTACTATGTATGTCTCAGTGTCCGTACAAATATATTTAATACATAATAATGCAAAGGGATGAGCCTCGTACGTCACTACGTGCTGTCGGTGCGGGAGGAAGCTTCATATCTTGTTTTTGATTATGAAGATTGGATTTAATTGATTGTATTAAATTGATTGGTTTGATTGATTGTGACAAAGGTGTGCTCTCTAACCAATGTGATTTTAATCCGATAACTTTAAATAGTTCGTGTATGAACCATGTTATGAATTGGTTCTTCTTTGGTAAAAAATATTTGTTTCATGTTAAACAATGGTTCCGTCGGACCCTAAATTGTACAACAGGGTCAAGGCCCAAGCGAAGAAAAAGTTCGAACGGTACCCTAGCATATACGCAAGCTCATGGATCGTGAGGGAGTACAAGAAGCTTGGTGGGAAGTACAGGGGTAGCAAGAAAACAGCCTCAAAGACTGGGTTAAGCCGATGGTACGACGAGCAATGGATCCAGGTGATTCCATATCTGGAAAAGAATGAAAAGATTGCATGTGGTAGTAGCAACAAGGACGGTAAAGCGTGTCGCCCCCTTATACGAAAAGGGTCTGATACTCCGATTACCATTAAGGAGTTACTGAAGATTCACTCGAAGAGGAAGTTATTGACTTTGGCTCGCAAAAAGGAGAAAAACATGGGGGGTCGACTGTTCTGGGAGAGAGGAGTATTTTACGATTGATTGTTATTCATTTAGAGTACATCGACTTGGAACCCTTTGGTAGACGTACAGACAAATTCTTCTTTTCTCCCGGTGGTCCCGATGGTTTATTCATGGCAACCGTTGCTCGTAGGCTGGATATAGAAACCTTCAGTTCCCTGTTTGCCACCTCCAGGTTCGCAATGGTTCTATTCATCATGGCATTGTCTGCCTCTAGCCGAGACAGCCTCCACTTCATGGCCCGTATCACCTCCTCCGTGTCTGTAATTTTCTCAATTTTTTTTACAGGAGGGGCGCGATCGACGTCCTCTTCGTGCGAGGGGAAGGAACCCATGGTGAAATTTTCTTGTGTGTTGTTGTTTAAAAATATTTTAATTTGGTTCATAAAATCTACAAATTCAGACTTGGGGCTTTGGTCCATTGGATTCTTCAAGTCCTTGGGACTCTTTCATCTCTCTCTTCCTCTGCATCTCCTCCCTAAATTGTTTCTTTGCCTCCTCCCCGGCCCTGATCTCTTCTTCGGAAAACATCCCCTGGCGACTCTTCTTCCTCGAGTTTTTCTTTTTTTTGTCTTTGGCGATGGATCTCTTAATCACCTCGGCCTCGCGATCCATCCTGATCCTGCTGCGCACATTAAACCTCCTTCCGTCGACGGAACACTCCTTGGCCTTCTTTTCTTCCATCTTGGCATGAAGGTTACTGAACAACATGGCTGCACCAGGTTACTGAACAACATGTACCCTTATATTTATCCATTTATTTTATATCGTGGTGTGTTTCCATGGTCTCTATATTGATTCCTTTTCTTCGATGATGGAGGTCACTTCTTTGGAAGGTGGGGGTTCTTCACTAAATTTATCTTCATTGGTTCCTTCACACGTTTTCTCCACGCGTTTCTTTGACATTTCCTCCCTGAATAGTATCTTTGCTTCTTCCCCCTCTCTTATCTCTTCTTCCGAGAATACCCCCCTGTTGTTTCTCCTCCTCGCTTTTTTTTTCCTGACTTCCTTCTCGGAGTTTCTCCTGAGAGCTGCCGCTTCACGCTCCATCTTGATCTTGCTGCGCACGTTGAACCTTCTCCCGTCGATGGAAGACGCCTTGATTTTATCCTCCTCTAATTTAGCATGAAGGTTTTTGAAGAGCATGGTGTTTTCAGAGTGTTTTAGAGCGTATTGGTTTTTGAATACCTCTATATATAGTCAATTATTTTATATTGTGGTGAGTTTCCATGATATTATACGGCAAAAGACACGAGTACATATTTTTACCAATTTTTAAATCTATAGGAAGGAACCCGGGACGTCCGTGATGACACCATCGCATCCAAGCTTGTTCATGTAATCCCACAGGCCTTGTGTGTTACACGTATAAATATAGACCTTGACACTCTTGGAATGACAGAGATCGGCTACCTCTTGGTTCACCTGGAACTTGTAAAGTATTAAGTGGGTGAGATTGAAGGTATCTATCTTTGATGAGAACAAATCTTCCTGGACATTGGAGGTAATGTAGGCTTTCTTCGGCTTGGAACCCGTGACCTTCTCAATGTTTCTTAAATCTCGCAGGTGAAATTCATTGAAGGAACCCATGACGCATCGATCCAGGCAGTCGTATTTTAGACACAGCTCGTATATCGCTCTACATATATTGGAATAGACCCTGGAATCTTTGATGTCGATGATGAATTCAAACGAGTCGTTCTTAAACTCGATCAGAACCGTCTCTAGCTCGAGATCTGTACTCAGAAGGTTCCTAGTGTTGATGGGGATACCAGTCTCTTTGTTTATGTTCCCGTGGTCCAAAATCAGGTGTCCATCTTTAGTGATACATACATCCATCTCGATCCCATGGATACCCAGTGAAGCTGCTGCCTTAAAACTCTCCATGTTGTTGTCGCCGAACTCCTTGCTGTCACCGCGATGACCAAATACTTTCATGTTGCATATGTTCTTGTTGTTTATACTGTATATTATTAATCAATCTATACTTATTTACGCATTCGAACCAGAAGGATGGCGAGAACGAGTGCAGCCACGGAGAATAACCCGACCAAGGCTTGTGTCTTAGACCTCGTCTTGTGAACCAATGCCGACCCCAGGTTCCCCACAGCCACACCGACTGGAGAACCATCCTCCATTACGTAGAGCATCAGGGTATACATGGTGTCAGTTTTCAAACCTGTCAATAAAGCTTCGGTCTGGGTAGTAGAACCCCCTCCGAATGTCACGGGGGAACCATTTATTTCCGAGTAAGTCAACAAATACTGTGCTCCTGGATAAATTTCGCTCCACGAAACGTTCATAGTCGTGGATCCTGTCTGGTCAATCTGGAGAGTGGAACCC
>CALKLP010000394.1 GCA_937991965.1 uncultured Verrucomicrobiales bacterium | reverse complement strand
CTTTGGGTCTTACAATCGTAGTTGTAAGACAGTGAGTGTTATTAAAGACTATTATTTCTTCAGGAAAATTTCGTATGAAAATTATCGAGGTATCGAACGCATATCTATCTTATCCAGCACCATTGATATGGTTCTTAGTTTTCTTGGGGGAGCATTAATGGAAGAAGCCTCTAGAAATCTACATTTAATCCGAATCAAAAACCTAGGGGTGATCGAATATTATGAAGGCAATATAATGTTAGAAAAGACACTGGTTTCTATCATTCCTTCAGTGCCAGAGCACTTAGAAAAGTTAAAGGATATAAGTGTAGATTTCGCTAATTTTAGGCAGAATCGCGAAGATTACTCGAAATTCATCAATCATGAAATTGAACCTAAATTTCACTATGAACTTCAGGAAGTCTAATAAGTAGTAGGGCTTTGGAAATCACCCTAGCGTATCAATGGTCTGGAAGATCGCGGTGAGGAGCAGATAAACCATCATTCCCACTAGGATCGAGATTAGGATCAGGACGGTTGGCATGAGGAGGGCCATGATGCGTTGGAGGGAGTTGTTGAGTTCCTTATCATAGCGCTCGGCGGCTTTGCGGAGGGCGACGTCGATTTGTCCCGTTTGTTCCCCCACGGTGACCATATCGATGAGGAGGTCGGGGAATTCGCCGGAGCGTTTGAGGGAAGAGGAGAGCGCACGGCCATCGCCGACTTTTTCGATCACGCCGTTGAGTTCTTCCTTAAAGTGGAGGTTCTGGGTGGCATTACGTGTGAGGTCGAGCGAGCGGAGGAGAGTGAGGCCATTTCCAACGAGGTTCGACATCGTTTCTAGAAATTGGACAAAGAAGCGGTCGCGCGTGACGGCGCCGATGAGTGGGATTTTCAGTTTAGCCCGATCCCAGACGGGTTTGTTGGCTTCGACGTCTTTCCATCCCTTGAAGGCCAGCGCAGCCGCTAGCACGATGATGAGCATGACCCACCACCACTTGGAGACAAAGTTCGTGACCGCGAGCATAAAGACCGCGCCTGCGGGCATCGTCGCGCCGGGGACACTATCGAGAAGGGTAGAAAGCTGTGGAATGAGGGTGGTAACGAAAATTCCGCTTACTACTAATCCTGCAACTACGAGGAAGGCGGGGTAAATGAGGGCGAGAATGACCTTGTTCTGGAGGTCGCCGATCGTTTTCAGGTAATGGGCTTGGCGGAGTAAGATAGTGTCCAGGGCGCCTGAGGCTTCTCCAGCGGCGGCCATGTTGACATAAAGAGGACCAAAGCTGGGGCTGATCATGTCGAGAGCCTTGGAAAAGGCTGTTCCATCTCGCACGAGAGCGCGGATCTTCTGCGAGACTTTCTTCAGATTTCCAGATTGTTGGCGGTTTTCCATGGAGCGGAGCGCAGGCTCGAGTTGGAGCCCGGCGGCAAGCATGTCGGAGAGTTCTTCCGTAAATAAGATTACTTCGGCCTTCTTGAGTTTAATGCGCCCAGTCTCATCCTCGCCTTTCACCGCGGGTTTTTTCGCGACAGCAGGGCGTTTTGGTTTCTCCTTTTTGGGAAGCGCCTTTTTCGCGTCCTGCACGGTGAGTTTGGTGGGGCGCAGTCCCTTGCGATCGAGTTGTTTCAGTGCTTCTCCTCGGTCCCCAGCGGTGATGGAGCCAGAGATTTTCTGATTCTTGGCGTCGATCGCAATGTAAGAAAAGGAGGGCATGGCGTTAGAGGGCGATGCCTCCTGCATCGGTAGTAGTTACAGAGATAATTTCCTCTACAGTGGTGAGACCTTGCATGACCTTGAACCATCCGTATTCTCGCATGGGGACGAACCCGTCCTTAAGCGCTTGCTCTTTGAGAATTTCTGAAGAAGGGTTTTTCGCGACAAGCTGCTCCATTGCATCGGTGATGATTGCAGCCTCGTAAATAGCGAGACGGCCAGAATACCCGGTGTTTCGACATTTATCGCATCCAACGGCTTCATATGGTGTTCCCTGGAGGTCCTGTGGAATGTCATGTTTTGCGCGATCTTCTGAGGTCAGATCTAGTGGCCTTTTGCAGTGCGTGCACAGCTTCCTAACCAGTCGCTGCGCGAGGAAGGCTCTGACAGAAGCGGATAGAAGAAACGGCTCTACGCCCATATCAATGAGTCGGCCGATTCCACCAAGAGCATCATTAGTGTGTAGGGTGGAGAATACAAGGTGACCGGTCAGGGAGGCTCGAATCGCGATTTCGGCGGTCTCGAGATCCCGAATCTCTCCGATCATGACAATGTTCGGGTCTGCCCGTAAGATTGATCGGAGACCAGCCGCGAAGGTGAGACCAATGTCTGACTTCACGGCAATCTGCATGACGCCATCGAGCTTGTTTTCCACGGGGTCTTCGATCGTGACGATCCGGGTGTCGGCGGTGTTGAGTTCGCTGAGGAAGGAGTAAAGGGAGGTTGATTTACCTGAGCCAGTCGGCCCCGTGATTAGGATAATACCGTTAGAGAGGCTGAGCAGACGCTTGATAGGATCGAGTACGAAGTCTTCCATTCCTAGCATGCCGACGTTGAATTTCTGCTGATTGAGCAGACGGAGCGAGACGCTTTCGCCTTCTACTGTAGGCACAGTAGCAACCCGCACATCGATTCCTTTTCCTTCGAGCGAGAGATTGATCCGGCCGTCTTGTGGCATGCGTTTCTCTGCGATGTCGAGCTTCGACATAATCTTGAGTCGCGCTACCACGGAGCTTTGGAGGGCCTTAATGTTTTCAGGAACGGCGATGTCAATGAGCTTGCCATCAACACGGTATCGAATCCGCAGATTGTCCTTGAGTGGTTCGACGTGAATATCGGTTGCCTGTTGGTCTAGGGCATCACGCATGATCTGGTTTACGAACTTTACGACGCTCGCTTCTTCATCATCATTATCATCAATGACATTCGCTTCGTCCGAGTCTTCGACATTGTTATAATCCATTTCTCGGCCATCGAGAATGGCTTCAAAGGTGTCCGCACCGACACCGTAGAGACGTCTGAGTCCATCATGGATGCGACGGCGGGAGGCCATACGCCAGCGAACAGGAAGGCCGATCGACTGCACGACCGCTTGGCGCGCCACGAGGTTAAAAGGGTCATAGGCTGCGATCACGATTTCTTGAGGCTCGTCCTCTGCACCGATAATCTCAACGGGCATGATACGGTGTTTAAGTGCCACTGCGGGGCCACAGTGCTTTCTGAGTGCGAGTGGTTGCTCGGCTTCTGGAATCAGTGCCAACCATTCGATATTGAGTGATTTGGCGAGCTCTTCCATGTAGGACTCTTCATCGACCAGATCGAGATCTAGAACACTATCGACGGCCGAGTGTTGGAGCTCATGTGCGGTTGTGACCGCTTCCGCCACGGCATTTACGTCGCTGCATCCGATTTTCTGGGCTGTTTCTGTGAAGAAGTCTGACATAGATGAGTTTTACTGAGGGCAGGTTGTAGCAATGCGGTAAGCGATGAAGGCGTTTCTATCTCCCTAATAACTTAGTGTGAAACTTAAACAGTGGTGTTTTTGCCCGCAAGTATATTTGTGAGTCATTGTGGAAATCCAACTTCTGCCAGATGATTTCGCTGATAGAACGAAAAAAATCATTTGTAGAGTTGCCAAATCTTGAGAATTGCCCATACGTATCAACTCGCCTCGTTAATAGAGGCTAAATTTAGAACTATAATCAAACTGAGCTATGTCATCAGACCTCTCTATCTATCGTAACATCGGAATCTTCGCACACGTGGACGCGGGTAAAACCACCACCACCGAGCGAATCTTGAGCCTCACAGGTAAAATTCATAAAATCGGGGAAGTCCACGATGGTGAATCAACAACAGACTTCATGGAGCAGGAAGCTGAGCGTGGAATCACGATTCAGTCTGCAGCAACGACGTGTTTCTGGCCTGGAGCTGATAATCAGTTTGAGCCACACCGCTTTAACATCATTGATACTCCTGGACACGTTGACTTCACTGTTGAAGTTTACCGTTCCCTCAAGGTTCTTGACGGTGGTATCGGTGTATTCTGTGGATCTGGTGGGGTTGAGCCTCAGTCCGAGACGAACTGGCGTTATGCGAATGACTCTGAAGTAGCTCGTGTGATCTACGTGAACAAGCTCGACCGTATGGGCGCTGATTTCTACCGCGTAGTAGATCAAATTAAAACCGTTCTTGGAGCAAAGCCTCTCGTTATGGTTCTTCCGATCGGTGAGGAAGCTGACTTTACAGGTGTTGTGGACCTTCTCACGCGTAAGGCATGGGTATGGGGTGAAAACTCAGAGAAAGACCCTCTTGATTATACTGTTCAGGACGTTCCTGCAGACATGGCGGATAAGGTTGAGGAATACCGCACCGAGCTGATCGAAACCGCTCTCGAGCAAGACGATGACCTCATGGAGGCGTATCTCGAAGGCAATGAGCCAGTGATCGAAGACATCAAGAAGTGTATCCGTAAGGGTGCGATCGCGATTGACTTCTTCCCAACATACTGTGGATCATCCTTCAAAAACAAAGGGGTTCAAAACGTGCTTGATGCTGTTATTGACTACCTTCCTAACCCGACCGAAGTTAAGCCTCAGCCAGAGGTTGACCCAGAAGGAAACGAAACTGGAAATAGCTGTGTCGTGACTGAAGACGGACCTCTTCGTATGCTTGCCTTTAAGGTTATGGAAGACAAGTTCGGTGCACTGACCTTTATGCGTGTTTACTCCGGTAAAGTAGAGAAAGGAATGACCGTTCTCAATGCGACTACTGGTAAGACAGAGCGTATTGGACGTTTGGTAGAAATGCATGCTGATGAGAAGAAGGAGATCCAATCTGCAAAAGCGGGTGACATCTTCGCGATTGTCGGACTTAAAGGAACGCAAACTGGACACACACTCTGTGATAAGGACAACGTCGCGATTCTTGAGCCAATGGTATTCCCAGATCCAGTTATCTCCCTCGCAGTAGCGCCTAAAGATAAGGTGAACGCAGAGAAGCTTGCGATCGCGATCGGTAAGATGATTGCGGAAGATCCATCCTTCTACGTTGAGACAGACCAAGATTCTGGCGAAACAATCCTTAAGGGAATGGGTGAGCTTCACCTCGACATTAAGGTAGACATTCTTAAGAGAACCTACGGTGTAGAAGTAGAAGTGGGCGCGCCACAAGTTGCTTATCGTGAGTCGATCACGAAGCGTCTTGAGGATTCTTACACGCACAAGAAGCAGTCCGGTGGATCAGGTCAATTCGCTAAGATTGACTACATCATCGAGCCTCTTGAACCAGGTGAAGAAGAATCAGGGTTCGTCTTCGAATCAAAAGTTGTTGGTGGTAACGTTCCTAAGGAATTCTGGCCAGCAGTTGAGAAAGGCTTTAAGACCTCAATGGTCAACGGTGTTCTTGCTGGATACCCATGTTTGGACTTCAAAGTTACCCTTGTTGACGGAGCCTTCCACGCAGTTGACTCCTCTGCTGTAGCTTACGAGATCGCCGCGAAAGCTGCTTATCGTGCCTCTATGCCAAAGGCCGGAGCACAAATCCTTGAGCCAATCATGAAACTCGACATCTTCACCCCAGAGGACAACATCGGTGATGTCATCGGTGACATGAACCGTCGTCGTGGAATGATCGAAGAGCAAATGACAACTCCAACAGGAATCCGTGTTAAGGCTAAGGCTCCTCTCTCTGAGATGTTCGGATACATTGGTGACCTTCGTACTATGACATCAGGTCGTGGTCAGTTCTCTATGGAGTTCGATCACTACGCACCATGTCCACGTAACGTCGCTGACGAGATCATCAAAAAAGCGGAAGAAGAAAAAGCCGCTAGACATAAGTAAGCTCGCTTACTTTCTAAATAGTTCTATGAAAATCGCTCTTCGAAAGAAGGGCGATTTTTTTTGGAGCGGCGATTGTAATCGGCGCTCTGCATGTAAAATTAGGACTTACTCTTCGATTCATAATGAAGCCCAAAAAATCTCTTCACGGATTTACGTTTTAGATTTAGCTCTCGCCACTCGCTTGTTAGTCTGGACGCTTCGATAATGCCGCAGCCAGAGGGGAGGATGAGTTCTCCACTTTCATACCCAAGAGTGCGAATGGCGACGAGGAGGTCGAGCTTACCCTGATGATATACTCCAAAGGGCGATCCAAAATACGCGGGACATCCTAGATCCTGACGCCACTTGTCTAGCTGGGCCATAGTCTCTGTGGTGCGTGGGAGGGAGCCGAGCGCAGGGGTGGGATGCAGGTGTTTAATGAGGTCATCGGGACGGTGGCTGTTGTAAAGCTCAACATCGATACGGGTGTGGAAGTGGATGAGTTCTCCAAGCGATAAGATGGACCGCTGGTGGCGGCGGGTCATACCGAGAGGGAGGAGCGTTTCCTGTAGAGTGTTGGCGACAAACTCGTGCTCTTGGATTTCCTTTTGATCCACGGAGAAGACGGCTCGCTCGCTCTCCGTCGCGGTGCCAGCGAGCGCCATGGTGGTGAGTTTGCCCTCGAAGGAGCGGAAGAGAAACTCAGGTGAGGCTCCGACGAAGCCACTGCCATTTTCCCAGAACCCGTATGGGTGTAAGTTCGGGTGCGCTCTTGCGAGTTGACGCGGGAGATTTAGGAAGGTTTCGCAGCTAGTCCGCGCCTTTTCGACCGCGACAGGAACGGACTTTTGGAGCTGTCCCGCTTCGATTTCGTCCATAATGTCCCGAAAGACAGTCGCGAAGCAAGAGACGTCTGGCTCGCTCCAATCAATTTCCGTGAGGTCGTCGTTATTTGGGAAAAACTCCTTGAGGCTTTCGCGCGAGAGTTGGTGGATGCGGGCAGGCACATACCAAGGTTTTTCAGCACTGAGGTCGAAGGTGTTTTTATAGAAGGCGGTCGTGCCGATGGGGCATTCAGCGTGTTGCTGGAACGGCCCTTCTCCGATTAAGAGCGTGTTCTTATCTGTGCTTAAAAACGCCCAGTCTTTACCATCTAAGTCCATGAGAAATTACTGTAGCATCTGTTTCACCTTTTCGCCCGGTAATACACTAACTTCCATCTGGTTCATGACGTAGGCGAAGGAGTAGCCTGTGGTCGGATCAGCGAAGGCGTGTGATCCTCCAGCTCCTGGATGACCGTATCCGGACTCGTCACTGCCGATCAGATTGCGAAGTTTTTCTCCCGCCTCATCGAGCGGATCCATCATGAACCCTCCACCAAAGGAGGTGGCGTCGCAGAGGACGAGATCTTGGCCGTTGACGCGGCGGGCATTGAACTGGGCGCGCATACTGTCCGTGAAGGGGGAGTCAGGGAGGTGTCCCATCGTAGCCTGATAGAATTTAGCGAGAGCCTGTGCCGAGCCGATGCCTCCCATCGCAGGATACCCTGGGCGCCAGTTTTCCGGCTTATTCATCTCTCCCGCTCCCTGAACTCCTTTCGGTGATCGGAAGGCAGTGTTGACAACTGTTCCAGATTTTCCAACTTCGGCATAGAAGCCATCCTTGAGCTGTTCGGGGCGCATTTTTCCCGGGTATAAGGTCGCTACTCGATGGTCTTCGCTTGGCGGAAGTCCGATCCAAAAATCGATATCTAAAGGGGCTGCGATCGCGCTACGCCAGATCTGACCAAGGGTTTCGCCCGTGAGTCGGCGCACGCATTCGTCCTGCATGTAGCCTCCTAGCCTAGGATGGTAACCATGTGCGGTCATGGGCTCCCAGTAGGGTTCTTGTTGCTCGATGGCGGTGATGATACCCTCGTAATCCTCAGCCTGTAAGTGTGCATCAAAACCTGCGAGGCCGCATTGATGAGAAATGAGTTCTCCAAAGGTAGCTCCAGAGACGGGAAACTCACGCCAAATCCGACGGACTTCCGACTCGAGGTCTAAACCGGCTTGCTCTAAGCAGTAGATCAGGGTAGCGGCCGAGGGGCCTTTAGTCGCGGAGAAAACAGGGGCAAGCGTTTCTGTGCTCCATCGCTGGTTCCTGTCCTTACTCATGAAGCCTTCGCAGAGCGTCATCACTTCTTCCCCATGTTTCCAAACGGAGACAGAGGCTCCGATATCATTTCCTTCTGAAAAGCTAAGGAGAAACTCAGTCTTGATATGGTTGAGTCTCATTCGTGATATTGTCTTCTGTTTGAATGTCTAAGTCACTGAAAAATGGGTTGTTGAGGCGCTCTTTAAGAATATAAGTGCCATCGCCGTGTCCGGGGAAAATTTGTATCCCTTTGTTCAATACCAAGATTTTTTCTGCAATACCCTTGATGAGTAAATCACCATCACCTCCGGGTAGGTCAGAACGTCCGATTGATGAATTGAAGAGCGTATCTCCAGCAAAGAGCAGGACCTTGCCAGGGAAGTAGAACACAATACTGTCATCGGAATGCCCTGGGACATGGATGATGCAGATAGAGCTTCCTCCGATATCGATCATGTCTTTCCCCTTTAGCACGTGATCTACCTTGTATGGTTTCACGACAACGTCTAACCCCCACTTTTTGGCGAGGTCAACCATGATGAGTTTTTTGGAATACGGAGCGTAAGAATAGATGGGAATGCCGGCTTTCTCAAACTTATGAGCATCTTCAACATGGTCGTAGTGTTGGTGAGTGAGCAGAAGCGCTTTGGGTGTTATTCCTTCTTCTTTTAAGTAGTCAAAGAAACCGTAAGGGGCATCTACCGCGAGATAATGTTCGCCTGTGTAAAGTAGATAACCATTCGTAGAAACCATGCCTCCAACGTAGCGAATAATCGATAGGGGAGGGATGTCTTGATCATCGCCTGGCTTAGCTGTAGGGAAGAAGTAGGTGCGTATTTCTTCAATGGCGTCCTCGATGTCCTCTAAAGACAATTCAGAGGATACATGAGCACTGCCTAGCTTATCCAAGAGGACAAAGTTGATTTCCCCTTGGGAAAACTTCTTATCCGTTTTCATTTTCTCGAGGACTTTTTCCGTAGAGATCTCAGTTGGCAGGACAATAGGGAGAGAGTATCTTTCGAGCAGTTTGACGATGCGGTTCGCGTCACGTTGCTTAAGTCCGCTGTGTTTTACGGAGAGATAGAGAGCGGCTCTGATGCCTAGAGAAATGGCCTCCCCGTGGAGAAGCTCGCCGTATGGCACAGAGGCTTCAATGGCATGCCCAATGGTGTGACCAAAGTTCAACAGTGCTCGCGTACCAGTGGTTTCTTTTTCATCCTCTTCGACAACCCGCGCCTTGATCTCCACATTTCGCGCGAGGAGTTTCGCGGGAGGGGGCATCTTTTCTAGGTCGAGTTCCTCGAGCTCTTTGAGCATATTAGCATCACGGATGCACGCATGCTTGATGACTTCCGCATAGCCCTCGAGATACTCACGTTTAGGGAGGGTTTTCAGTAGAAGAGGGTCAATTATGACAAGCGCAGGCTGCTTAAAGACTCCGATGAGGTTTTTTCCTTCTGGAGTGTTTACGCCTGTTTTCCCGCCAACGGAGCTATCTACTTGGCTTACGATCGTAGTCGGGATTTGTACAAAGGGGATGCCGCGAAAAAAGATAGAAGCAATAAACCCTGCGAGGTCACCAACAACGCCGCCTCCGAGAGCTAGGACAAAGGATTGGCGGTCATGCCCCTCTAAGACCATGTCACTGCAGATTTCCGCGGCGATAGATATCGACTTACTTTTCTCTCCAGCAGGAATGATATTGGCGCTGTGCACAATCTTGGCTTTGTCGAGCAAGTCAGTAAGTGATGTTAAATGATGCTCTGCGACATTTGAGTCGGTAATGATCGCGCACTTTTTTCCATCGAGGCCTGCTTTCGCCAAACTTTTGGCTAAAGAAAGAAGACTTTTATCCTCTACCTTCACATCATATTTAGTATGGGGTAGGGTTACTGTAATGGTGGGCATTCCGTAGATAGCGCACATTGCCCTTAAGATTTCAAACGAAAAATGCGACCTCCTTTCTATATCTGTGGTGCCACCGCAAGCGGTAAGTCTACTCTCGCGATTCAGATCGCGAAAGAGTATAATGGTGAGATTATCAATGCTGACGCCTATCAGATTTACCAAGGGTTAGAAGTGCTCTCGGCTTGTCCCTCTGCGGAGGAGCAGGCTCAAGTTCCTCATCATTTGTATTCTGCTTTGCCTCTCACAACAGAGCTTAACGCGAATATTTACCGCACCCTAGCAATGCCAATAATCGAGGAGGTTCAGAGGAGAGGGAAGCTCCCAATTGTCACGGGAGGTAGCGGGATGTATTTGAAATTCCTGACGCACGGGCCTTCACCCATCCCTGCGTCTGACCCTAAGGTTCGTGCCGAGTTAGAGGCGAGACCGCTCGATGAGTTGCTCGCGGAATTACTGCAGTGTGATCCTGAGGTCTTAGCGACGTTCCCTCCTGAAAATAAGCGCTATGTCGTGCGAGCACTGGAAATTTTTCGCATGACGGGGCAGAAAGCGTCTGTATTGAAATCTGATTGGGACACGCTTCCCAGTCCATCTCCCAGAGGGATTCTCGTCAGCCCGACAAAAGAGGAAACGCTGGCTGCTATCGCAACAAGAACTCGAGAAATGCTAGATTCAGGAGCGGTCGAGGAGGTGCGAAATCTCCCCGCCGATGAGGGGGTTCCAACGGCCTCAAAAGCGATTGGGGTGCGTGAGATTCGCGCGTATTTGTCTGGAGAAATGACGCGTGCCGAATGCGAAGAGCGTCTCAACATCTCCACCCGCCAATATGCAAAACGCCAGCGAAATTGGTTTAGGGGAGAAATGTGGCTGCATTCTCTCCATCCTGCTGAGTATGACTTGCTTCCCCAGAGTGTTATGCCTGAGGTGTAACTTTTGGATAAGGCTCAAATGAGAGGAGGGCTACTTGAATCCCGGTTTTAGAAGTCAACAGTGATTACTTTTCCTCCTGACTTTTCGACAAGCTTTTCGATTTCCTTGGGTGGATCTTCATCGGAAGTGTGAACGAAAAGTGTGACATCAGCATCAAGAATTTTTTTTGTCAGTTTCTTCACCATGCTATAGTCGTATTCTCCATTAAAATCGCAAAACCAATAAATAGTATCTGTTTGTATGATATCGATCATTGCAGTGAATGCGCTGGGGACATCCCCTCTGACATCATTCATATCGAAGTCTACGGTTTGTGGTATACCAGAGATATAAAGAGCGGGATGAAAAGGGTTCCCATAAATTTCAGACATGCAGAAATACCAAGGGAAATCAAAAGTCTCATCGATATCGCATCCTTTGACCTCAAGGGTGTAGGCTTGAGAGAAGTCTCGTGAGATCTCCTCTTTGAGCCTCTCTAAGTAAGGGGTCATGCTTCCACTGTTATCTAGGATGACGCCTAATTGTTCCGCATCAATATCCGTTCCAAAGATTTGGCCCTTTCCTTCGGGACTTTCTCCCGAGCCAGTCTTTTTTTTCCATTCTTTAGATGCCAAAGCCTCAGCGGTGGCTAAAGAGGCACGTATTTGTTCTAACTCTTCCAAGCACGCCTTCGCATGTATCTCAGCCTCTTTGCTATACTTTTCACGTTCACTTTTTGGTAACTTCTTCTCTTGCAGGGTTTCTATCCAGCCTCTTAATTTCTTATCTCTAGATGATGAAGACTGATACTGATAAGATAAGTCAAAAGGCTGCCCAGTATGTTGTTCCAAGAGGTTTGCTCGGTGCTCAAAGTTCTCTTTGAACCACTCAATCATTTCTTTGTAATGCACCATTTGAGTTTCCTCTTTAGATGCTCTGTCTTTGTCTTTGGCGTCACAAATCACGCTGGACCCTAAGAGTAATACGATGAAGAAAGAACACCACAGCCAACCGTGACAATTTTCTATCTTTAATTTTGATGTGCTTTCGTTGTTTGAGAATATAGATTCCATTTGTGATGAGTGTTGATTGTGGGTAATAATGCTGTTTGAGTGATTGGGATCAAGCTCTAAGTGTTTTTCCCCGAATCACACCAATGATTTTCCCCCAGACTTGTTTGAGGAATTTAAAGCTTTTCCAGATGATGAGCAGGGCAATGATAACGACCGCGATAAAGATGAAAAATGAAGTGGTTGGAGCAAAGGCCATGATACTTAATCCACCCAGAACACAAGCGTCTTCAGTGGTGCTGGCGACGATGTTGGTGAACGGTTCAGGAGAGAGATTAATAGCCGCGCGGGTGCTAGCCTTGGCGGTGTGAGAGATGAGGGATGTACCACCAGTGAGTAGTCCTGCAATTAACGTAAGAGTAGGGTTGAGTTCTCCGAGGGCTGCCATTGACAAGATCACCCCTCCGATCGGGCGAATCCCGGTATGAATAACGTCCCAAGTACTATCGACCCACGGGATTTTATCAGCAAATGCTTCCATCACGAACATGACCCCAGAAATCCCTAAAACCCATGGATCAGCCAGCATAGAGAGATCTGTAAATTTCTCAAAGATGTCTAGCCAACCAAAGCGCACAGCTAGGCCGGTGGCAAACACAGTTAAGTAGAGGTTCACGCCCGCTAAAACCCCAAACCCAAGGGCGACTCCGAGCATTTCTAAAATATCCATGTCGATCATAATGCCAGAATGAGATAAATTACTCCATTATAAAAAGTATCGTTTTTCCGAATGCAGGTTGGCGTGGTGCGCAGTAAAGGTAGCGGAAATACTTTTACAGTGGCCTTTTATCGAGTAGATTAGTCTAAAGAAGTAATGGAAACCGTATTAGAAATTATTAAAAACCAGTTCGTGTGGGGGATAGCCCTCGGTCTACTTATCACCTTTTTCGTGTGGAAGAGTGGGTTCTCTGCGAACCGTCATCTCAAGCAAGAAAATAAGCGCATTCAAAAAGAGGCAGACGAATTACAGGGTCACCTCAACACGCAGTTAAAGATTAACGCGGTGGGGAATGAGAGTCTCACAAACGAGCTCAAGGAATTAAAGGATCAGAATGAGAACTTGCGTGTCAATCTCTCTACACTCCAGCAAAAGCCTGATAAGGCAGAGCTGAAGCACCTCCACATCACGGAAGCGGCGGTAACGAAAATGCGTGAACAAGCTCCGGGGTTTGCGACAGCGTGGGAGCAGGCGATGCGCGCTGCAGAGGAAGATTACGCTGGTGCCGAAAGTGGATTCTCAAAACTAGTCAAGAAAGTGATTCCAAAGCTAGGAGGATCCTCTGAAAAGTCTTCGGTAAAAACGATTGAGGTCGAGGAAGTATAATGGCCTAGGCCGAGCAAGTAAGTTTTTTAGGTATAAATCTTGCTAGCTAAGTGCAGTCCCTTAAGGTCATCGATTCATGATAGAAGCACGCTGGATAGTTAAGGAGGGAGTAGGGGCAGAATTGCCTGCGGACTACACCTCTTTGCCCAGAATTGTGCAGCACTTACTTAAGGTTCGTGGGTTTTCTGAGGCGGAGGCTATTGATGCCTTTCTGGCACCGAAGTTAAAGCAGTTATCGGACCCCTTTCATCTGGGTGAAATGCAGGAAGCGGTAGACCTGATCCTAGAAGCCATCGATCAACAGAAAGAGATCACGCTTTTCGGTGATTACGACGTTGATGGCATTACCTCCGTTTCGCTCATGTGTCGCGTTTTACGTGGCTATGGCGTGACTCCGAACACGATTATTCCGCTACGCGGTGCTGAGGGGTATGGACTCACCGATAGTGCAGTGGAGCGATGTTTCTCGAATTACCCATCCACTGACCTTCTTATTGCGATGGACTGTGGTACCTCATCTGTCGCTGAAGTCGCCAAGTTACGAGAGAGTGGGATGAAGGTCATTATCCTTGATCACCATGAGTCCAATACAGATGAGCGTCCTCCCTCTAATGTGATCGTAAACCCGAAGGCCTGTTTTACTCCAAATACAACAGGAGATTACTCTTATCTGTGTGCTGCTGGAGTAGTGTTTAAGGTGTGTCATGCTTTATTAAAGACTCGCATGGTAGAGTCGGTGGAGCTTAAGGATTTACTTGATCTTGTCGCGATGGCGACCGTCGCTGATATTGTGCCTTTAGTGGGCGAAAATAGGATTCTCGTCCGTCATGGTCTGAAGGCTCTCGCCCATACCACGAAGCCCGGGCTGATTGCCTTAAAGGAAGTTTCTGGCGTGCCAGAGAATCCAGAAGCGAGCGATATTGGTTTTAGGATCGGGCCTCGGATCAATGCCGCGGGGCGCATGGATGCGCCGCTAGAAGCCTTGGAGACAATTTTAACAGAGTGTCCAGACCAAGCCGAATATCTCGTCTCAAGGCTGAACAAATACAACATTGCTCGCCAAAATCACGAGAAGGGGATTCAGGAGGAAGCCTTCGCCATGATTGAGGAGGAGAACCTGCAGGAGAAGCACTGTATCATCATTGGTAAAAAAGGTTGGCATCCAGGGGTGGTTGGAATTGTCGCTTCGCGTATCATGCGTCGTTACTTTAAGCCCTGTTTTGTGATTGCCTTTGATGAGAACGGGATAGGGAAGGGGAGTGGTCGCAGCTTGAATGACATCTCTCTAGTGGATGCGATCGAGGTTGGGAGAGAATACCTCATCGATGGTGGTGGGCATAAGGCGGCCGCTGGATTATCGATGGAGTATCAACACTATGAGAAATTCCGCGATGTTGTGAATACCTATCTGGATGAAAACACTACCGTAGAACAACGTGCTCCTAAGATTTCGATCGATGCCGATGTGGATTTTCAGGAACTGACCTTTGATTTTCTCGATTCTTACGAAAAGCTCAAGCCTTTCGGGGCGAGCAACCCGCAGCCTGTCTTTATGAGCAGAGGTGTTACTCTCGCCCAGCCTCCGCGTGAGCTGAAGAATAAGCACCTAAAGCTTGTTCTGGCACAAAAAGGAGAGCAGCGAGATGCCATGTTTTTCAGCGGTGCGGAGTCTCCATTACCCGCTCAACCGTGGGATGTGTGTTACACCGTGGAGCGCAACGTGTTTAGAGGCAGAACGTCTCTACAGATTACGATTAAGCAGGTGCGTGGCGCCCAGTAATAAAACTCCTTACATTTTATAACTGCATTAGCGGGAAAAATCGAATAGGCTTCGGGCATGAGTCACGAAGAATTACCCCCATCCGCGCGCCCTTTTATCCCTGCACCTCCATCGGATAAGCAAGGAATTGATAAATATAAACAACCTGGATGTGGGTTAATCTTCTTTTTTATCGTCATCGCGTGGGGAATTGAGATTCTGGATCATTTCCCCTTGGTCAACCTAGATGCGCTGGGGCTAAGGCCTAAGAGTATATCAGGATTGATCGGAATCTTCACTATGCCTTGGTTGCACGGAGGCTTTGGGCACTTGATCTCGAACACCTTAACCTTTGTTGTTCTCGGATACTTGATCGTGGCGACTGAGAAACGTCGCTTCTACCACACGACCTTCATGATCGTGCTGCTGAGCGGGATAGGCACTTGGCTGATCGGTAGATCTGGAACTGTGCATATCGGCGCGAGTGGCTTGATTTACGGGTATTTTGGCTACTTGGTAACGCGCGCTTTTCTCGAAAAACGCCTCCTCTGGACGGTATTGGGAATCGTCTTGTTCATCATGTATGGCGGAATGATTTTTGGAATGATGCCTACCGGAAAAGCAATTTCGTGGGAAGGCCACCTCATGGGCTTCCTGGCGGGAATCTGGATGGCACGCTCGAACTTTAAGAAAACGGCGATTACCTTACCATCCGTAAGGTCTTGATTTCACGATGATAAATCAGGCCGATTCTGCTGTGTGCGGAGTTGGGCCTGTTCTTGTCTCCATTCTGCGATTTTCCCGTGATGCCCAGAGAGAAGAATGTCAGGGACTTGGAGTCCTCTGAATTCAGCAGGTTTCGTGTAAGAGGGAGCTTCGAGTAAGTTCGGATCAGAAAAGGATTCTTCGACACTGGATTGATCGTCCCCCAATGCACCTGGAAGGAGACGCACGATGGAGTCGATAATGACCGCAGCGGCAATCGCGCCATTGGTGAGAACGAAGTCGCCAATGCTGATTTCCTCATCTACGAGGGCCTCGACGACGCGATGGTCCACGCCCTCGTAATGTCCACAGATGAAGATCAGGTGCTCACACTCAGTAGAGAGTCGTTGCGCGTCGCTCTGCTTATAGGCTTTTCCCTGTGGAGTCATGAGCAAGACCCGAGAGTTCGGCTGGCGGAGATCGTCGATAGCCTTAAAGATTGGTTCTGGCTTCAGCACGAGGCCGACCCCACCACCATAGGGGTAGTCGTCGCATTTCTTGTAATTCCCTTCAGCCCAGTCGCGGAGTTGGTGGGCTTGGATCTCGACAATTCCCTTATCCTGTGCTCGCTTGATGATGCTCTCACTCAGCGGAGCAAGGGCGATGTCAGGGAAGAGGGTAAGAATGTCGATCTTCATACTAGATTATGAACGGAGTTTGGCTTCGATAAACCCATCGATCGCGCCATCCATGACGGCGGAGATGTTGCCTGTCTCATGCGAGGTGCGCAAGTCTTTGACCATTTGGTACGGTTGGAACACGTAGGAGCGAATTTGGGAACCCCATCCGATTTCTCCTTTCTCGGAATATTCTCGGTCTGCTTCTGCTTTCTGCTTATCTTCCTCGATCTGGTAGAGCTTCGCTTTTAGGTTCTCCCACGCGAGCTCTCGGTTCCGCAGTTGTGAACGCTCTTGGGTTGAGCGAATCACGATGCCCGTTGGCTTGTGCTTCAGGATTACCGCAGTTTCGACTTTATTGACGTTTTGTCCTCCAGCCCCACCAGAGCGGGCGGTTTGGATCTCTACATCGGAGTCCGGAATTTCGATTTTAATGTTGTTGTCTAGCACCGGGGTGGCATCGACCGCTGCGAATGAGGTATGGCGCTTCCCGGCGGAGTCAAAGGGAGAAATTCGCACCAAGCGGTGCACTCCACGTTCACTCTTCAGGTATCCGTAGGCGTAATCACCTTCGATCTTCAAGGTCGCACTAGAAATCCCCGCGCCTTCACCATCGGTGTGTTCGGTCGTAGTGACCTTGAATCCCTTACTTTCGGCCCATCGGCTATACATCCGCATGAGCATCCCAGCCCAGTCACAGGCCTCAGTGCCACCGGCGCCAGAGGAAATCGTGAGGTAGGTATCACAGGGGTCAGACGGTTTATCGAGTAGAGTAATAAGCTCAAAGGCGTCGATATCCTTATTGAGTGATTGATACTCATCATAAGCTTCATGCTCCATATCGGG
The DNA here is from genome assembly GCA_937991965.1 of uncultured Verrucomicrobiales bacterium. GTDB lineage: Bacteria > Verrucomicrobiota > Verrucomicrobiia > Verrucomicrobiales > Akkermansiaceae > WTJZ01. The sequence continues at coordinate 8,082 of CALKLP010000394.1, read as the reverse complement.
ATCTTCCTTCGCGAACTCAAAGAGCACTTCCAGATCCTCGATCCGTTTCTCGAGAGCAAGAAAGGGGTTGAGTTTCTTCTTGAGGAGATTAGCTTCCGCAACAACTCCTTGTGCTTTAGCGGGGTTATCCCAAAAGTCTCCCGCTTCCATTTTGGCGTCATATCCCGCCACTTCTTTTGTTAAATTATCGACGTCAAAGATACCTCCTGAGTTCCGAAACACGGCTCGCAAGAGTAGCCGGGTCGAGCGACAGGAGGTCAACGCTTTTGTTTTCTGACATAGGGAGAAACGTATAGAGCTTTTCTTTTCAGAGAGCAATGTTTTTTTAGGTAGACTAATGCCTCAACCACACTGGTTATAATCAAACCTCTGGAGAAGCCATTGACCAAAAATGCAGTAAGGAAGAGCTATGGAAAAAAAAATGATAAAACCACTTTACATAGTGTTCTTAATTACACATAGTGTTCATATAACGACATTAAATCAATGACCTCTATAGCCGTAATTCCAGAAGAAGCTGTTCCGACAGAAGCCGAAAGCAATCCACCTAAAAAAGCAGTTGCCAAAACTGCTCCCAAAAAGGAAACTCCCAAAATGGATAAGAAAACTTCAGACGCGCGTAAGCGCAACTTAGACCTTGCGATCTCTCAAATCAAAAAGGACTTCGGTGAAACGGCAATTCTGAGAATGGGGGATGAGCAATGTGTAGATATTGACGTTATTCCAACTGGTAACCTTCTCATTGACCGCGCCCTCGGAGTCGGTGGATTCCCGCGCGGCCGAATCGTAGAAGTTTACGGCCCAGAGTCCTCAGGAAAAACGACTTTGACCCTCACTGCGATTGCGCAAGCACAAGCACGCGGAGGTCTCGCTGCCTTTATTGATGTCGAGCACGCCCTTGACCCGCAGTATGCAAGGCGTCTAGGGGTGAATCTTGATGACCTTCTCGTTTCTCAGCCAAACTCAGGGGAAGAAGCCCTCCAGATTTGCGAAACCCTCGTGCGCTCAAATGCAATCGACATCATCGTGCTAGACTCCGTTGCTGCTCTGGTGACCAAGCAGGAGCTCTCTGGTGAAATTGGGGACTCAGTGGTGGGTGTGCAAGCCCGTCTCATGAGTGCGGCTATGCGTAAGCTCACCGCCCTCATTTCTAAGGCTCGGACCTGTTGTATCTTCACGAATCAGATCCGTGAAAAAATTGGCGTCATGTTCGGAAATCCAGAAACGACCCCTGGTGGACGTGCACTCAAGTTCTTCTCTTCTGTTCGGGTAGATATTCGTCGCACTGGCGCAATTAAAGGCTCAGACGGAGAGGTTCTCGGAAACCGAACGAAAATCAAAATCGTCAAAAACAAGGTGGCGGCTCCGTTTAAAGAAGCTGAGTTTGACATTATGTTTAACGAGGGCATCTCCTCTGTAGGTTCTCTGCTCGACCTAGCGATTGAATACGGTCTTATCCTCAAGCGAGGCAGTTGGTTCAGCTACGATGGGGAGCAACTTGCTCAAGGTCGAGACGGAGCCAAAGAAGCTCTTAAAGAAGACGAAAAGCTCTATACAGAGATCGAGGAAAAAGTGAAAGAAGCTTTAGTAAAGGCGAAGGATTAATTTCCACATCAAGCAATACGTGTTTAGGTTCTGCCTTTAGAAGCTTGCCTGTTTGTTGCAGCGCTTCGGAGAGCCTAGATTAGTTTGCGCGTATTATACATGCGGCAAGGAATGAGGAGTCCTTAGAAGCAGAGAGGGTGATCTTGCTAATCAAACTTCTCTTTAAAAATCTTCGCGTCTTGGCGACTTCGCGGTCATATTACCCCCCACGATTAAAGCGTGCCATCTCACGCTTTGCTTCCATAAGCTCTACGCGAGCTTTGATGTCTTGGCGTTGATCGACTTGGTTTTTCCCTTTACCAAGCCCGATCTCCACTTTCACCTTATTCTCTTTCCAATACATCTTCGTGCACACGATCGTGTATCCTTTGGTTTGGGAGGCTACCGCGAGTTCACGGATCTCCTTTTTGTGTAAGAGTAAGCGTCGTGGGCGTTTAGGGACGTGTTGAAACCATTCTCCTGCTGTTTGCCAAGGTTGGATGTCGATGCCGTAGAGGTAGCATTGATTTTTCTCTACCCTCGCGAAGCTGTCCGCAATGTTGACCTTCTTATCACGGATTGATTTCACTTCCGTGCCCTTGAGTTCAATCCCAGCCTCATAGGTCGCCTCAATCGCATAGTCCCGTTTCGCCTTCCGATTGGTGGCGATTTCTGGAGAAGGAGCACCCTTCTTTTTCTTATTCTTACTAGACATGGTAGGCGGACATAAAAAACGGCGTCCGAGCAAAACTGCTCATTCACCGCTCTAAACTAAATTGGTTGTGTGAGATTACTCAGCGGCAACTTCTTCTTCTGCGGATTCAACTTCCTCAGCAGCTTCTGCTTCCGCACGTTCAGCCGCGGCAGCTTCTTTCGCCTTTTTCTTGTTCGCTTTTGCTACTGCAGCCTGTTTTTTGAGGACTTCAGGAAGAGGGAAAATCTCGATTCCTTTAGGAATAATCTTTCCTGTAATGATTTCGGTAAGGGCAATGTCAGCCGCGCCCATTCCAGGAACAGCCTTGATAAATGGAGCGCGTCCAGTGTTAAGCTGTTTCACACGTTTGGAAACAAGGTTAATAAGAATCTGCGGGTCACGCACGATTTCTGAGGCAGTATCTACAAGCTCGCTGTTCATTGAATTCTAATCGTTAAATCACACAGAAGTGTGTGAAGGATCAGTGTGCTGACATGTTTCTTTGGGTGAATCAAGGAAAAATAAGAAAGCCTCCGAGAAACTTCAAAAACAACTGTTCAAAAAAACAACATTTATCCTTGTGTTAGAATGTGAACATCTTTAAAAGGTGTTCATATGAAATTAATTAGCGCAATCAAAAATAAAGTCACCCTCGAAATTCTCCACGTTAAAATCCTCGTTGAAGTCAGACAACTCGGCTACGACCCACGCCTCCTGACTCCACGCTCGATCGAACAAGAGGAATTCAAGTATTAGGGATTCGCAGTTACCTAAACAAGTTGATTTATCTGAGAAATACGCCAAAGGCGAAACCTAAACCAGCATGGGGCATCGCCCCATGAAAAAGATCACATCTATACCCCACATGAGCTGAAAGCTTGTCTCCTATCTCGATGCAGAAGGGTCGCTTTTTACGTGAGATCACCTTTGACGGCGTGCAAGTAATGCGAAGCCTCCCAACGCTAACAAGCCTATAGAAGTAGGTTCAGGAATTGTCGTTTCGAGGGTGAAACTGGCGTCTGGTCGTCGGAAGAATTTATCTCCGACCGCTGTGGGATCTAATGTCAGATCAAGAACTGGGTAAGAAGTATTAAAGGTGATCTCGTTACCTGTTCCAGAGATTCCGGTGTAGGAGCCTCCGCTGGCATTTGAGGTGAAATCACCCACCACAGATCCACCAACACTGATTTCAAAGAACCCATCAAAGAGGACAGAATTAGAAAGCCCGTTAGCTCTGGTATAAGTGAGATTCGCTAAAGTATACGTAATGGTTTGTCCCGGCGAAATTACGTAATTTACGGCATTGGGAGTGACTCCAATTTGAGCTCCATCAGGCGTGCCAGAGAAAGTAGCAACTACATCAAAGGAAAGGGTGTCGTTGCCTCCTAGTCCATCGTAGTCACTCGAGAAACTATAAGATGTCGTAACGGTGTTGGCGATAGTATCAACGACTGATGCGGTAGAGTCTGCAGTATCAGTTTGGGAAAGCTCAAGAAGCATAAGGTTGACTGTGGTGAAGGTCGCTGCTCCTGAGAGTGCGGTAAGACTTGTGATGAGGAGCAAAAAGGTTTTCATGAGGTGTTTTGTGATCGACGCTACATTACAAACTAGCCAAAGCGAAAAGAGTTGCAGAATATTCACCTAATTATTTTTACGATTATCTCAATGCGAGAGCCGCGACGACGCTACCAATGGCCACATATCCTAAAACAACTCCTCTAGAAACTTTGGCCTTGGTGGATGGTCTCCAGAAAATTGGCCGTAAGAGTCATCTAGGGAAATAACGAGGTTCTAAAATTCTCTACAATTCACCAGATGGCCCAACGGGTCATCACTGGTTAGCCCAGTCAGGAGAGGTCTTGAGCACCAGCGAAAGAATCTCGAAGGGCTGGGGGCATGCATTGATCCAGAGAGCAACGATGCGGAAGGGGCGATATTGCATTAACTACGTTGAGGCGCAGTTCCATCACGCATGACCGCGATGTTTGGTTTTAGGTTGCAGCCTCTGTGGACTCTTCCCAGTAACTATTATCGATGTGATCATCATGAATAACAACGTTAGATGAGTGCGAAGCTAAAGGTGATTTTATTCCTCACGCAAATCATTTATGTTCTGTTCCTATATCTGAACCTTTATGTCCGAACGATCGTATATCAGTTCGTTAAGACGTGTCGTTCATTAAGATTTCCTAGACCTATTTAGAGCATGCTGTTTCTCCTTGATCATCCACAAAAACCTATATAAATACTTGTTTCAACTTATGATCAATCCTTTACAACCAGCCCTAAAGCAAAGTGTGTATATCAGCACGGGGGGAGTGATTTAATACTGTTCTCTGTAAAATGAAAAAACTAGTAGCCATAGCATTTGCGGTGTTATCACTAGCAGTAGCATGGAGGTTATTCATATACATTCCTGATGTTTCGTATGTAAGGGGTAAATCTGGTTGCTTAACGCGAACACACCAATTTGAACACATTTATTCACCATCAAAAGTTAACCTTTTAAGATTTAGTTTAAAGGGAAAGTGGGGTTTTCCGGACATTAAAGAAGGAGATGGAACAATATACAAAATATCTAAAAGTTATTATGACATAGGGAGTTTTGACGGAAACGCTTATATCGATATTGTGTTTAGATTACCTAACGATATTGAAGAGGGTGAAAAATACATATTAACCGAAAGACATATCAACGAGCAAGTCGCAAATATTACAGATGAAGGCGAGAGTGCGATCCTAAATAACGGGGAAATTGTAGTCAGCAAATTTGGTAATCCAATCCCATATTCACTTGTCCTTGATGAAGCCGAGGTAAGCATATTAAGCATTTCTAAAAGAGAAGTAACGCTTAAACTATTAATAAAAGGCAATTTCCATTCATTTACGGATGACGACAAGCGAAACCCTATTCTTTTCAATCATCAAAAGGAACACAAAATGAGCGTCACTGGTCGTAGCCAGGAAAGGCATTTCCATTGGAGAATATGGGTTTTAAATGATTTTCTTGCAAGATTAATTAACTAGGGGACAGAGAACAAGACGGAGTTCGCAATCAGGCCCTCTCGCCAGTTTTTGGGAGCTAATAGTCTTTTTTTTTGAGTGCCTGATGCGAATCCTATATCGTTAGGGCAAACATTATGAATCGCTCACGATGGCAAAAAGGAATCCTCGTTGCGCTGGTCTTTTGTGGCCTGTTCGCTGCTAGTGTTTTCGTCGAGACGTCCTTACGAGCGGCCAAAACGGAGTCTATCCCGGTAGATAGCACGCTCGCCCCCGGATGTCACTATTACAGCGTCACGAATGCCCGACTTCTTGTGGGTCGGAACGGCATGGTGGATTGATTGCGAATCCCCAGTTTCATTCGATCTAGATATTGGGTCTGGTAGTATTACTCAAGTGCCAGCAGGAACTCACAGAATCTATTCGAATCACGATCACAGCAATCTCGATAAGTAAGGGCTGAGCTTGTCGAGAGATTTCCCAGAGACGATAGTCGCGCAACAAACGAAGCCTTAACAAGTCGCGGATGATCAACTGCCTGCCCGCGATGAGCCGGGAGCCAAATGACTATTCAACCTTTAACCCAGAAGTCTGAGCGCGCTGTCGGTAGCGGATTCCAGAGCTTTGACGTTCGCTGAAGGAGTGAAAATTACTCAAGCCGATAGTCTCAAGCCCTTCGCGCTGCAGTCTTGAGACATCTCAAACGCGCGATTCGTTGGAAGCTCAACCCTCTTCGTTCCCTCTTACCCAAATCGACCTGAGACGTAATCTTCGGTGCGTTTGTTTTGGGGTTTGGTGAAGATGTCGGCGGTGTTGCCGAATTCGATGAGTTCTCCGAGGTAGAAAAAGGCGGTTTGGTTCGAGATTCGTGAGGCTTGTTGCATGCTGTGCGTCACGATGATGATGGAGTATTTCTCGGTCAGGGTCGTGATCAGTTCTTCGACGTGTGCGGTGGCGATCGGGTCGAGGGCGGAGCAGGGTTCATCCATGAGAATGATCTTAGGCTCCACTGCGATGGTGCGGGCGATGCAGAGGCGTTGCTGCTGTCCGCCAGAGAGGCCGAGCGCGGAGTCTTTCAGACGATCCTTGACCTCGTCCCAGAGGGCGGCACCCCGGAGCGATTTTTCGACGATTTCGTCTAATTCTGCTTTTCCTTTGATCCCTTGGATCTTAGGGCCGTAGGCGACGTTTTCAAAAATACTCTTCGGGAAGGGGTTGTACTTCTGGAAGACCATACCGACATTCTTACGGAGCTCGATGGGGTCAACATCCTTGGTGTTAATGTCCTGTCCCATCACCCGGATTGTGCCGTTGGTCACGCGGGAAGTCTCTACGAGATCATTCATGCGGTTGAGGCAGCGGAGGAGCGTTGATTTCCCGCACCCGGAGGGGCCGATGAAGGCCGTGACATTCTTCTCAAGACAATTGAGCGAAATGTTTTTCAGGGTGTTAGTTTTGCCCATATCGTAGGAAAACGAGAGGTCGTCGATTTCGATAATAGGTTTGCGTTCAGCAGTAGTGTCCATGGATGTGAGTAGGATAGAATTGAGATGAAAGGATTACCATTTATATTTCTTACGCATGCGAATTCGCAGCCAGACGGATAGACCAGCAAAGGCCATGACAATGATCATAAAGACGAGCACGGATCCGTATTGCATCGGCTTAATGTGGTAGGATGGGGGTAGCCTGCCAGAAATGGTGTAGATGTGGTAGGGCATGGCCTGCACCGATTGGGAAATGAAGGAGAAAAACTTATCGAGACCGACTCCAGGCAGGGCGCTGAAATTGGTCGGGAGGTCGGACTTGGCCGCGACGGCGGCAGTGAACATGATGGGTGCGGTTTCACCTGCAACCCGCGTGATCCCTAGCACCGAGGCGGTAAGGATCCCAGGAGTGGCGTAGGGGAGAACCGCGGTTTTAATCGATTGCCACTTAGAGGCTCCTAGGGCTAAGGACGCTTCTCGGAAGCCTTTTGGAACGGCGCGCAATGATTCCTCAGACGAGGTGATAATGATCGGCAGCACCATGATCGCGAGGGTGAAGGCACCAGCGATGAGAGAGTTCCCCCAGCCTTGGAAGGAGAGGTATGTCCAGCCTGTGTAGTAGCGCTCTAGGCCTTGTTGCTGGGCGGAGCGGAGTTGGTAAACAAGCTCGCGGTCTTTATCGATGAGGGCGATGCGCTGGGACTCCTGTGTGCGGAGATCAGGCTCGCTAAAGCTGGGTAGCACTGGGATGCGGAACTTGTCATCTATCGATGGCGTCGAAGTCATTTTGGGCGCGACCGAGACGAAGAGTCCAAGGCCAAAGATCCCGAAGACGATGGAAGGAACGCCAGCGAGGTTCATCATGGAGAGGCGAATGGTGGAAATGAGCTTCCCTTGGCGGGAATATTCCCCGAGGAAAATGGCGGCACAAACTCCGATCGCGAGTCCGATCGCCATACACGCGATAACGAGCGCTCCTGTTCCTAAGATTGGCCCGGCGATTCCGCCGCCGGAGTAGGGGTAAACTTCTTCCGAGAGTGACTTCAAGCGAGGTTGGCCGTTATCGTTCACCGCTCCTGCGTTAGCGCTGCGGAGTGCAGACATATCGGTGGTCGGGAGCTTGATTTGGCAGGCCTTGGTGAGGGTGAATTGCTTGTAATTCGACTCATGTGATAGCGTCCCAATATCGCTGATTTTGAGCTGAGGGTTATCCTTCTGGAGCTTATCAAACTCGGAGATGGGGAGGAAAAATTCGTCTGAGGTCTCGGCAAGGTCGAGGTGGATCGCGCCTTTGTCTAAGTTGTGTCCATGAGC
>CALKLP010000393.1 GCA_937991965.1 uncultured Verrucomicrobiales bacterium | reverse complement strand
GTGTTTATCCTTCATCACGAGAGAGGTGTATTTTGAGCGCATCCACACCTGCCTCGAATCGTAATAATGTCATCTAGCACATTTTGGTTTGGTTTCGCAAAGATCGACAACAGAGTCCTTCCTGAGTGGAATTACTCTTTGCCACGATCTTGACATCGGGGTAGGAGGATGTCGAGCGGGCTCGGTTGTTGAGCAAAACATCTGACGGCAAGGCCCAAAAAAACGTACTCACTCGCTCCATTGATGTTAAAAAAAACCCACTCGCTGGCACAAGCGGACACTTCTTCGGGGTCGGCGACGTCCGCGACGCCGTCGATGCAGCCGTCATCAGTGTCGGTTTGACGTTCCAAGTACCACTTCGCGTCTTCCCCCAGCAAATTTTCCCCGTTTTCCCATGTCACCTCGTTGATACACCTGCGACGCGAACGAGTAGTAAATCAGGTTCAGGCTGGCTGCTTTCGAAGACTTTCGCACTACAACCAAACTTGTTTCAAGCGTACGCACAAATAGCGAGTTCGTCAGGCATCGGCGGGGTGGCATGTCCGGCAACAAGCGCCTGCCGTAGGGAACACGCAAGAGTAGAGCGTACCCGTTTACGCAGTGGCGCTGTAACGATGACACCATCGCATCAAGTAAGGTGGAGTCTAGATGGAGAAAGATGCCACAGCGTCAAGCGTCAAAGTGTCGCGTCCTCCGCTAGGCGAGCGAAGCTAAGGCGCATGAAAAAAGTAGGCTAGGGGTGAGTTCAATACATTCGATTTGCGAACCAACATAGTATTTGGTGTTGATCAGCGGTGGCGAACTTCAGTAGCTGCCACGAACATACAACAGGCATATTCGCCGTGGAAATATTATGTCAAAACGGCGCTCCCTTCAAGCTGAAGTTACTACCTCTGGCGGGTTCCGTGGTTGAGAACAACACAATATTTGGAGGGGTGTGGACAACTCGACACCAACCACATCCGAAGCCATGAATTTTTAATAGAGTATAGTATCATCGATGTACCAACTAATCATAGTGCCAAGTTTGAGAGCGCACGAGAAGGACACAAAGATTGGTACTCGGGTTTCAACGGATTCAGTCTTCTCCCTACATATGTAGGTAAGCTTCAAAAATTCCAAAAATCGGGGATGGCTCGGAAAATCCCCCCCATTAAACTGCTCTGATCGGGGTAAGTCTTCCAGATTGCGGTAATTTTGGGATGGCGATAACGAACTCGTTATCAGAATTTCCGCACCGATCGATGCAATCGTGATATCGTCGTCTATGTAGTTTTCAGCAAATAAGGGGGGACGGCTAGAAAATGTCCCCGATTTCGAATAATACGTCCCACAAGCCAATTTAAGTGCTACGTACGGCCTCCAGGGTAGGCTGATTTTGGGTCGGTGATGTACTCAGCCTACAGCAGTCGTACGATTTGTGGGGTTTCCTCAGTGATTTGACATTTATTTGCCGAAAATTTGATGTTTCCATCTCCGGGAACGAGTCTTTGCCTGAGCCACTTTCTGAGTGGCTCTATCCCCGCTAAATCGACCAAGCGGAATCGATTGGCGCAAGCTAAAAAGAAAACAAGCACGGCAGTGCTTCGACAAAAACATTCGAGGCGAAGATGATATATTCGTGTGGTGTCTGAGCGTGTACTGTAGGACAAACCACAAAGTCGATTTTTCATCAGTTTTTTCTTCGACCCCAGAGATCCCATTATTCTTGACCGAGGAACCCGCCCTCTATTTCTACTTTTTGGGGGAATAGACAGGACTAGACAGGGTACTACATATGTGCTTAGGTGTTCGGCTTGGGTAGGGTTGGAACGGCTTGTTAGGCCTTGGCTGCGTTTATTCGGTGTCCTGTAACATTCATCACAAATCGGTCTTGCCCATAAGCCTATTCTAAACGTTGAGAATCACGCGGGTGAAATCTACTTTAAGCAAGCACATGATGAGTTAGAGCACATGCCAACCTCACCATGCGTCGTCACCGTCGTCGCCACTGCCCTTTATGAACTTTGCTGTCGTAGGCTCGTATCCGGGAGACACTTCGATTGAAATCGTTTCGCCTTTTGAGATGGTGACGCCTGAGGGTAGTCCAACCTCTTCATCTTCCGCGTCATCTTCGATGCAGTAGCTCCCTCCATCGCAAAATTGGAAGGTGATTTCCTCATCGAGAGTTCCAGAGTAGGACTCATTGCAGGATGTCACTCTCAGCGTAAAGGCGTATGCTCTATCTGCGATTGACATAAAATTGCGTCACGGAATACAATTGACACAAAGAACCCGATTCAAGACGTGGCTTGAACACGACTCGAGACCAAGTGCGCATTGAACTCCACACAATGGGCGACTACCGTAGTTTGGTTGAACAATAACATCGATACGGTGGACAGACTCTATTTTGCTGTTTCAGGGTGTTTTATGATCAATTGGAGGAGTTGGAAGAAAAGGTATGCATGAACCAGTGCTACATTGTCAGTCAAACGAGCTTAAACAAATGCAAGCCAACGGTCGAGAAAAAATCGCCGTTTCGATGGGGCGCACCCCTTCCTGTTTGTGCTCTGGATCCCTTTTCGTGACCCTGAAAGCGTCTCCAAATTCTGTACTAGGCAGCAGATCACTGGGCTTGAATTCGGCCCTCACGCTGCTCGCAGAACAAATCTAGCCATCTCGAGGTACCGATACCTTTTTTACGCTGCTTGCATGCATATTCTACGATAAAGCCCATTCCACGACCGGATGGCAATGTTGTGTACCCTCTTTCGACTGACAACATTAATCGATGATTTCACCGACCACAAGTAGAGCCCAGCACTACTTCCGTATCGAAATCGGGCTGCCGAGACACGTTTCAAATACGTTTGTGTGCACAGGCTGTACCTGCTGGCAAAACATAGCCCCGGTTGCTATGACCAACCAAAAATCGGATTTCGGGCGTGTTCATATTGGCGAGCGCTTTCAATCCAAGATAACGGTGTGAACAACTCTTAAGTAGCTCCACGTGCGGTATCCGTTGAAGCCTACTCCCCCACTACAATGTTCTTTCGTCTTGCCCTTCGATTTTCAGGGCGCGAGTAGGGCCGATCGATTTGCTGCCCAGCAGAGCAAAAAAGTCCGGCAATAACACACTACTGTATCGACATTCTAATGTTTTCCAACTGTTTTGATACCCGCTTCGTACTGGGTAGAATTTCATCTTATTTGCTTCCACTGGCAAGATCCGTACACGGGCGGCGCCTGCTTGTGCTAGTACTCTAAACTCTGAACGTGTAGACATGCATCTAAAGCGTCCTCAGAATACGTCGAATATACGATACATACCACAAGCAAGTGTGACCAAGACAAGAAAATGCAGAGCCTTCATGACCGCCCCTTGATGGGGATGATGGGAATGACGCCGGCGCACCTGCTGGGCGTCCGCACGACATACGATTACGAAGCAAGAACACGCAAAAACGTTGGTAATCTTCATCCGACAAGCCCCGCATGTACACTCGGTGCGATTGTTGCGCGAAGGCCCCTCCAAGACGCTACGAAAATGACACCGAAAATATGGCAAGCCATGTCTGCCCTCGCTGCCCACGCGAAGCCAACGTACGGCAGACTTTTCTACGTGTGTTTACTAGGTAGTATGTACCAGGTAGTCGTATTGAATCGGGAAGTTGTACGGTGCGGGTACGTACATACTGGGCACGAAAAACAAGGCTGTGCGCATCTATCTAGACTATGTACACATGTAGACTAGTCTAGTACGCGCATCACGGGAAATACGTATGATACGGGGACGGAAAAGTAGAATGCGTTGGCTCAAATATTATTGCGTAAGGGTGCCCGAAAGGTTGCAAGTCCGCGGCATATGGTCAGACCCCAAAAGAAACTCTGAATGATGCGGCGCGGTAAGGTAGCACAAGCATCGGAGCAATCAACCACGGTGAGAACGTGGCGTCTGCCGAAGTCACGGCATAAACACACGTATGCCACGCACGTGTTGATGCGAACACTCCGCAGTCACTATGTGTGCGTCTGCACACACAACCGGCACCAAAAGCTGTGTTCCTCTTCTTCGTGACTGGTGAGCAACTGAGAAGCAGCAGACAGCGGCAATTTTTCCCGTTTTCGGGGAGATATCCTCCGGTCTAGGCTCGCTACATGTATGTGCACTTCTGCACAACAGGGCGACGAGAGCGCGTACACCCGAACATCTCGCCTTCAACACAAAATAATTCGCTCGGATGTTACATTCCCTGAGATCGTGCCCCCCCCGCCCCCTGTGGCGGGGGGAAAATATCTGCAATGTCTGCTGTCCTACATATGTAAGTCGTGGCATAGTCTAGTCTAAGTCATTACTTTCCGCTGAAAACGCACGATGAAACTCTTGAAAATCGAGACCCAAGAAAGTCTACCAGGCCTAGATATAAGCAAGCTTGTAAACGCCACCGCCGCCAAATTGCGATTATTGGTCATCATCATGCTTGGTCTTTATCACG
>CALKLP010000392.1 GCA_937991965.1 uncultured Verrucomicrobiales bacterium | reverse complement strand
AAAAAAATCTTTAAGTGGAAATATACAAACCAATAAATGTGGAGTGTATCTGAGAACCACCATACATACTGGCACCCCGAACACGTATTTCAAAATAATCTCCTACGTTCAGATATACGATACACGACCCCATCAAACCATGGCGGCTGGAGCAACTATTATTAACATGTGCTGCACCCCAATCAAACTCGATCCCATTTCTCCACCATCGTGTATTTGGAGCTGTTTCGCGATCCCCTCCCAGTCCATTGTATATAAACATATAGTATCCCGCAAACCCAGACGGACAGGTAAATCTACCGTTACTCGTATTATAACAATTTCCCCTATTATAACCAGTAACATTGCATACGATGGTATTAGGGTAATAGACTCTTCCAGCACTTCTACCAACCATTACCATTGGGGTGTTTGAGGTCATTGCACCAGTTATAGTCGTTGCACCATTTATAGTTGTTGCGCCATTTAGATTGGTCACACCATTTAGATTGGTCACACCATTTATATTGGTTGCACCAGATATAGTTGCAGTGCCATTTATATTGGTTGTACCAGATATAGTTGTTAGACCTGATATATTTGTTGCACCATTAATATTTATATTACCCGTGTTGTTATCAACGTGAAAAAGTGCACCGGTCATCTACTGTTTACAGAGTTTTTTTTATATTTCGCCGAGTGTATCTTTAAGCGGAAATATAAAAACCAATAAGTGTGGAGTGTATCTGAGAACTACCATACATACTGGCACTAACAACACGTTTTTCAAAATAATCTCCTACGTTCAGATATACGATACACACCGCGGTCAAACCATGGCGGCTGGAGCAACTATTATTAACATGTGCTGCACCCCAGCTAAATACCGAACCATTTCTATACCATCGTGTATTTGGATATGTTTCGACATTCCCTCCCAGTCCATTGTATAAAAATAGATAGTATCCCGCAAACCCAGACGGACAGGTAAATCTACCGTTACCTGTATTGTAACAACTTCCCCTGTTATAACCAGTAACATTGCATACGATGGTACTACCTGTGTAGACTCTTCCAGCATTTCTACCAACCATTACGATTGGGGTGTTTGAAGTCATTGCACCATTTATAGTTGTAGTGCCATTTATAGTTGTTGCGCCAGTTATATTGGTCGCACCAGATATAGTTGTTGCACCGGATATAGTTGTTGCACCAGATATAGTTGTTGCACCATTTATATTGGTTGCACCATTTATATTGGTTGCACCAGATATATTTGTTGCACCATTAATACTTATATCACCTGTACTGTTATCAACGTGAAAAAGTGCACCAGTCATCTACTATTTAAGAAGATATATATTTATAACAGAAAGTTCCATGGCGCTGCCCACCTCCATATAAACTGCTCGTGACAACACGTAATTCTATATAATCTCCTACGTTCAGATATACGATACACATAGCAGTCATACCATGGCGGCTGGAGCAATTATTATTAACATGTGCTGCACCCCAACTAAACTCGCTCCCATTTCTATACCATCGTGTATTTGGTCCAGTATCCAGATGCCCTCCTAGTCCATTGTACATACATAGATAGTAACCTGGAAATCCTACCGGAGCGGTAAATCTACCGTTACCTGTATTGTAACAACTTCCCCTGTTATAAGCAGTAACATTGCACACATAAGTATTAGGTGAGTAGACTCTTCCAGCACTTCTAGCCATCATAGCCATTGGCGTATTTGGATAACTTTGAGCACCAATCATATTACAATCACCAGTTATAGTTGTTGCATCATTTATAGTTGTTGCATTATTTATAGTTGTTGTATCATTTATAGTTGTTGCATTATTTATAGTTGTTGTATCAGTTATAGTTGTTGCATTATTTATAGTTGTTAGACCAGTTATAGTCTTTGAACCGGTTAAATATACCGTATTGGCGGAGTTATCCACAAAGAGTAGAGGGTCACTCATCTACTATTTATGGAGGTTTTTTTACAGTTCATCGGGTTCACTCTTTGTTACGAGCCAACTCCTTTATAGCTTCTATGAGGAGTCCTATAACGTTACCATAGGCAACACCTTTCATCCCGTCTATATCAGTATACACGACTTCGGGTAATACCTTTTCAACCTCTTGGGCGATGACACCTGCATGTCTACGGTCATCACCGTCTATTTTATCAAATGTGACACCCCTCAATTGCAAAACTTTCTCGAGTGCATTGGGTATTGGTTCTATGTTCGTCTTTTTCCTTTCGTCACTAAATGCAATGAGATCACCACTTGCATAAATAGTGCCATTAACATCGAGGGTATAAGCCGGGTCTATTTTTCCAATCCCCACTCTATTTGCTACGGAATCTACATGGAAGGTGTTTGAATCCACTGTGAGATTTGATGAAATATATGCATTTACGACTACATCGAGGGTATCCACTGTGAGATTTGACGAAATATATGCATTTCCTACTACATCGAGGGTGTAAGCTGGATCAATTTTACCAATACCAACCCTATTTGATGTTGAATCTACATGGAAGGTGTTTGTATCCACTGTGAGATTTGATGAAATATATGCATTTCCAAATACATCGAGGGTAGCATCTGGTATGATCTTCAAGATACCAACTTTACCGTATGTTATAATACTCGTGTCGTTATTTGTGAATTGCACTGTATTTGATGTTGTATTTGACACATTAACAATATTATTTAATCCCGCTGATGGTGTTACTAAGACCGTATCAAATATTAAGTTTGAGCACTCTACGTTTGTGGCATAAACATTACCTGATACATGTAAGTTTGCATCTGGGTTTTCGACACCAATGCCTACGTTCCCATCTGTGTAGCTCAATGCATCTGGGCCAGTTTCGATCGTCCATGGTGTGCTCACGAATGGGAGACCACCTTGATAAAATGCACCAGAAAAGTTTATATCACCCACGACATCCAAATCATAAGCTGGTTGTATCGTGCCAATACCGACCTTGTTCTCTATGGAATCCACGTGAAATATTGTAGTGCCCACACTAACATTTCCGGATGTAAAGGAAAGATCTTCACCAGATCCCGCGGGTGTTATTGTCCAAGGTGTGCTAACAAATAGGGATCCACCTTGATAAAAATCACCTGAAAAGTTTATATCACCCACGACATCTAAAGAGTATTCGGGTGCCGATGTACCTATACCAACATTTGAAGTCGCAGATACTGTATCTACATAGAGAGCACTTGCACCCACTTCGAGGTTCGAGGAGACGTATACGTTTCCTGTGACATGGAGGTTTGCCTCAGGACTGGAGGTTTCTATACCAACTCTTTTGTTGGTCGCATCGACGTGGAGAGTGTCAGTGTCTACTGTGAGGTTCGAAGAGACGTACGCGTTCCCAACGACATGGAGACTAGCTTGTGGGGCTACTGTATTAATACCCACACGATTCTCAAACCCAAGAACTTTTAGGGTATTTGTATCTACGGTGAGGTCTTGAGAGAAAACACCCCTGTATGCGTAGAGATCATCTGCGATACCGACACCACCCGCGACGACTAGGGCACCTGTTGTCCGTGAGTCGGAAAATGTTGTATCGTTTATGATCACACTATTCGCTACGACATCTTCGAAATTTGCATTCAAGCCGTGGACATTCCCGGAAATACCCAGTCCACCCGCGATTTGAACCGCTCCAGAAGTCTTTGAGGTTGTTGAAGTTGTATCAGAAACAGACACACTGTCTGCAGAAAAGGCGCCGACATTCGAAGTCCCATGAACATCCAAAGTAAATCCCGGTGCGTCAGTTCCCACACCAACCCTTGAGGTTGCTACGTCAACAAATAAATCATTGGTTCCCACTGTGAGATCGTCAGTAATTGTAGTCGTTTCGTTCACCACTAAATTGTGTTGCACCTCAACATTTCCTATGAAGTCAATCAACATTTGATGATCCGCGTCCTCGTAATGAAGGATGTGATCATCTGTGAATGTATTTTGTGTATAACTAATTGAAAACCTGTGTTCATCTGCGTGGTAAATGAGTGCGATGTTCGCATATTCTCCGTCATCTTTATGCTCCATCATTAAACCGGTGTCGAGGTTGTGTACTTCATTATTCGCACCAATCCCGAAAATCCGATCTTCGATCGTCACACTGGTGGAAGACACCACTGTATTGTTACCACTGAGTGTGATGTTACCCAGGAACTCCGCCTCGGCTGAGGAAATGACATACTTACCACCGGGTGTGACATAAACTGGAGACTGTTCGAAAAAACCATCAGTGCCAACCATAGGGAGGTGCTTGTTGATAGGATTTGCGAGACCTGTCACAGAAATATTTGACCCAACATGAAGGTTTGAGGTGGTCACGAGACCTGTAGTCGCATTCGTGAATTGAATCGTATTTGAGGTGGTGTTCCCAGTATCAGTCACCTGTTGGAGGGTTTGAAGTTGGGTCAACAAATTAGTGGGTAAAATCTTTTTGAGATCGTTGTTTTCGTTATTGACATACACATAGTTGATGTCCGTCTCGTCGGCAACGATGGGAGCATTGGGAATATCGTTCGCGCGACCGATACCCGTGACGAAAACACCTCCGTTACTTTGATGTATATTTGTCACCACACCGACATTTTGAATCAGATCGTTGTTATACGGCTTCACATTCGAGAGACCACCGGGCACGGTGTTACTCACGAAGACTGTTTCACCTGGAAGGAAATCCTCTGTGACAACACTGAGTGCCTTACCGTACGCGACCGCAGTTCCCTCCTGACCAGGTGTGAGTAACTGATTCGAGAGACCGATACAAGGCATCGTAGATGGATCATCCGATTTCGCGAGACCCACATTAAGGATGTTCGTGTTATGTGTACCCTTAACATAGACGGCATCACCCGCCTCGATGTTTACCCCGCTGAGATCGTTTCGGATTTTGATATAGGTGTGCATGGGATACTCATTAATCCAATCAGAACCGTCATATATGAGCGTGTGTTCAGCTAAGGGTCCATCTATGGAGACACTGTTCAACTGGTCCAACTTGACTTCGACATTTGCGGTGAGGTCAGTAATGAGGGCGGTTGTGGGATGTTTGAGATTGAGAGTACCATCAGTGGTTAGGTTCGAGGACACGTAAGCATTCCCCACGACGTGAAGGTTTGAGGTTGGGTTCACAGTTCCAAGTCCTATGGACTTACCCCCAGCATCTACATGGAAGGTATCCTCATCCACAGTCAAGTTTGAAGAAACATACACATTACCAACAACATGGAGATTGGCTGAGGGATTTTTTGTCTCAATTCCTACGGAATTGGTTGTGGAGTCCACATGGAAGGTGTCTTCATCCACAGTCAGGTTAGAAGAGACGTAGACATTACCAACAACGTGAAGGTTGGCTTTAGGGTTCACCGTTCCAAGTCCTATGGACTTACCTCCAGCATCAACATGGAGGGTGTCCTCGTCCACAGTTAGGTTCGAAGAGACGTAGACATTACCAATGACGTGCAAGTCAGCGTTAGGGTTTTTAGTATTGATACCAACATGGTCAGCCTCGACATCTACATGGAAAGTGTCTGTATCGACAGTCAGGTTTGAAGAAACATACACATTACCAACCACATGAAGGTTGGCTTTAGGGTTCACCGTTCCAAGTCCAATGGACTTGCCCCCAACATCAACATGAAGGGTGTCTTCATTCACAGTCAGGTTTGAAGAAACATACACATTACCAACAACGTGCAACTCAGCGTTGGGGTTTTTAGTGTTGATACCAACGTGGTCGCTCTCCACATCTACATGAAAAGTGTCTGTATCAACTGTCAAGTTTGAAGAAACATACACGTTACCAACGACATGCAATTCTGCATCTGGTGAGGTGGTTTTAACACCCACATTAGATTCTGTTAACACACCACCATACACATGAACATCCAAGTCTTCCGAAGTTATGGGTGTTATCATGTTGCTCTCGGCACTACTTTGGGTATACGCTAATACAAACTCATTTTCCACCTCTCTAAATCCTACAGTGACATTTGATCCGGGGCGGGTCATGATGAGACCTGTATCCTCAGATGTGTTGTTCTTCCCCAGTTCTATAATGGCATCTTCAATCGTAAGATTTTCAGTGGAAATTGTAGTGACTCCACCATTTACGGTAAGATTTCCGTCGATGGATACACCACCTGCTACGACGAGAATATTAGATCCGGTATCATCAACGTAAAGGTTTGAACCAACGCTTAGGGTATGTGATGCTAAGGAATTGGCTATACCGACATTTCCACTAGTTACAAATGCAACCGCATTATTATAAAAAATCATAGAATGCGATGTCACATTACCTTGTAGTGTAACACCTTCAAGAGTCACATCAGAAATTAGGGTTGATGCAGGTTCTCCAGATTCTACCATTTCTTTTGTGCTTCTATTATACATCATGAGAACGATGTCATTATCTTGATCATAACCTGGTTCAAAACGAACCGGTGAAATATATACCGCACCACCTAGAGATGCATCAACTGCGGTATTACTCGCATTTAGAACGATCGTGTTTTCACCCTGGTCCTGTTGGGCGTTTTTACCAAACCTAATCTTAGTGGACCGCTCCACGGTAGGCAAGGTCTTGACCATTTAATATAGATTAGTATTTTAATTTGCATAAAGTAGACCAGCCATACCATTGTCTATACGGAGTATGTTGTAGTTTACTGCATAAATTGGGTCATTAATGTTCATAGACTCACTCATGATCTTAGCTGATGAGAGACGACTGAAGTTGAGTGTGCCTGTAGGTTGGAGGGAGCTCGTTGAGAGGCAGAAACAGTAAAGGAAGAAATCTGGTGAAGTCACAAAGTTTGTGTGATAATAGCTCATAACATCTATGAAATGAGGTTTACCCCATCTGTAATTGCTCACATCTAGACCGTTGATATTTAATTTAATTTTATTTGATGGTGAGGTGAGAGCACCGTCTGTTGTAGTATCTGAGGATGCAAGATACTTCACGGGATGATTAAACGTGAGGTCTTGCACGAGGGAGTTCGAGGGGACGTTCTTTTGCACTTGTGTTATCAACAAGTCATGCTTTCTAGTGGCAACCTGACCACGCTCCTCGTTATCGATGTAATAATAGTTGGCGTAGCACTCTACGTTGTAGTTAGATGCTGCTGTAGCCCAATGGATCCTAATTTCAACATTATGATAATTTAATGCTACAAGTGGAAGGGCACACTGTGGCCCCTCACAAAAGAAAAACCTAAGGGGGTAAAAATAGGAGCGAGCAGATATACCTGGGTGTGTGCCATTCGCACTTCTAGATACATTTTGGGCGTATGTATCTATGGCAATCTTCTCGGTGAATATAGCATCTTGGGTGTCAATTACGGACCCCCCTATAAGAAGCTCCACCTTATCGATGATTGTGTCCCATCTCTGCACATCTAGGGCTTGATTGGTATCATCGAGGGTAAAATAAACATAGCCTAAAAGATCACCGGATCTTTCAAACTGCACACTGGACATAGAATTGTTTTTCACCTCTCCGTGGATGGTTTGTTTTTCAACGGACTGTGAAAAATTAGCATGCCTCTTAAAGGTTGAACTGAAGAATGAGATTTCGGGATTGCCCATGATAAACTTATCCTGAGCACCGATCGCTATCAACTGAACAACACCGGCGGACATGGTAATACTAATTTAAGGGGAGAAAAATTACAAGTTGGGTTTTCTACAGACGAATCGAAGAACTAAAAAATTATCTTCGGCAGGGTTTGGTGGTGTTATGAGAACACCAGATTGATTTCTTATATTCACCGTGAGACGATCAAGTCTTCGAATAGGATTTATATACTGGGTTGCGATTGGGTAGTCATCCCTAAAAGTGATAATATTACTAGTTAAATCATCTGGGACGACTAAACTCGCAAAAGAGTTTCTGAGAACACCTAGAGATGCCTGACCTTCATAAGTGTTAGACGCCCTATCAGAAAAAACGGTGTTCAGCTCATCAATAGAAATATAACAGTGTTCTGTATCTGTAGTAGTGTTAATACGAGCGGCGAGAAGTCTAACCTGAACGATATTTTTCAGCGGCTGACTGAGATAACAAGTGAAAGTATTCGCACTAGCTTGATCGATCGTGTCGACTGTGATGGTGTGATACTCATAGTTGAGATCTGGAATAGTCTCCGTTGGTGACGTGATGAGAGCCATTTATATTAGCTTAGATTAAAGATCCACCGATTCCATCCGCGATCTCGTAGCCAGCGTGCTCACCTACGAGCTCTTGGGCACCGCATAGGCCACCTGGGGTGAGACCGACAGAGTAAGGGCTATCCTTCTTACCCGAACCGGCGGTGCACTCGAGATCACTCTCGAGATCGAAAAGTGACTTTTCACTGACAGCCTTGATGGTGATTGGCCTGGGTTGATAGTTGACGGTTCTCACATTCATCACACCCAGAACGATGATGGCGATCATCAAGACGGTCATGGCGATGAGGGCGTTACGATCAGTGCGATTGAGTTTGAACATTTATAATAGACATATATTTTTTTAAAGTGCGTTAAAGACATTTTCTTAGTTTCTAGACAGAGAGTAGATGGACGAAGAAATCGTACTCGACAGAGGTCACACGACCGTTATGAAGTTAGATGCCGACGAACAGGCGCTCATGGATGAGATTGAGATTTCCGCTCCACGCCCCAAACCAGTGCCTCGACCTCAGAGACCCATGCAGCGACCTTCCTCATCTATGCACCAACAAGAGGCTATGGATGCTTTTGTGAATCCTAATAAGCAATCAGCTCCAGCGCAGCCCCAAGATGATGAGGAG
This sequence comes from uncultured Verrucomicrobiales bacterium, assembly GCA_937991965.1. Classification (GTDB taxonomy): domain Bacteria; phylum Verrucomicrobiota; class Verrucomicrobiia; order Verrucomicrobiales; family Akkermansiaceae; genus WTJZ01. The sequence goes on along the minus strand of CALKLP010000392.1, from coordinate 1,502 downwards.
ATTGACTACGGTGAAGATGAACATATGATGTTTGACGATGAGCCTATGGGCCCTGGACCTAGTGAACAGGCTGAGCAGCCCAGTAAAGGGTATACCTCAATTGATGAGGAGAAGGCCGACCTAATTAACAAGTTAGGACGTCTAGAGAAGAAAGGTTTCGCTGTGAACAAGAGACTGAATGCTTACTCAAATGTTGATGAGCTCAGGTCTGAGGTTAAGCGAATTACGTACAGTATAGATGTTGAACAATCCGTTCGCTTTTCGAGGCGTATGCTTGTTGCGTGTGTGACTGGTCTAGAGTTCCTTAATAAGAGGTATAACCCTTTTGAGATTCAGCTCGAGGGCTGGTCTGAATCCGTGATGGAGAATGTTGATGACTACGATGGAGTATTCGAGGAGCTGTATGTGAAGTATCGCTCGAAGGTCAATGTCGCACCAGAGGTCAAACTGATTATGATGTTGGGTGGCTCAGCAATGATGTTCCATCTTACCAATTCTATGTTCAAATCGGTAATGCCCAATATGAATGATGTCATTAAGCAGAACCCAGACCTGGTGAAGAATATGATGAGTGCTGTTCAAAATACGACACGAGCCCCCGATGGTTCCGCAGCTGATGCCCCGGTGGGTGGCACAGGAGAATATGAGATGAAGGGGCCCGGGGTTGATATTTCTAGTCTCATGGGTGGAATTATGATGCCCCCTCCACCCCCTATGAACACTTCTTTCGGCACAGCAGCAGCCCCACCAGTGGAGGAGGACGATGATCTCAGTGACATCATCTCCATCTCTGGTGACTCTACGGGTGGGGAGGTTAAGGAGGTTAATGTGGGCGCCGCCAAACCCAAGAGAACCCGTCGAAAAAAGAAGACTGAAATTAATCTCTAATACTATATAAATGATAGCGTATTGTCCGCTTGAGGAGCTTGAGCCTCCCGTTCGACAGCAGAAAGTTGTTGCGGAACCAAAGACCGAGGAGGTGGCAAAGGCACCACCCGTCGGTCGTGAAGAAACTGAATTAAATTACGTCATCATGGCTTTTATTATCGGCGTGGTGATGTTAGCCGTCTCCGATTCCATCAGGACGTAAATGTTGAATCTACCGCAGGGCACTCCCCTGTAGTAAATTTAATAAGAATATGTCGATCGAGTGGTTGTTCCAGCGATATCATTATCGAGATTTAATGGATCATCGGTTGTAAGATTAGTTGAAATACGTGTGAGACCTCCATCACACGCTGTAATGACTTCAACTGAAATATCATAATTGTAATTAACTCCACCTTGGTCTTTCGTATATGGTAAAAGTCTAACACTTCTCGTCCCCACCTCAACACCTGGACTCCATGGATATTCGTTAGCTCCTCCAAATATATTTTTCGTGCCTAATGCGATGTTTTTTGTAGGGACACTTCCGTCATGAGTGCCACCCGAAAACTCAAGAACCATGGTGCTCGTGTTAGAAACATCAGCATCTTCCCTTAAAACTGCTATGACTCTAC
>CALKLP010000391.1 GCA_937991965.1 uncultured Verrucomicrobiales bacterium | reverse complement strand
GCCGATTTTAGAGCTAGAGGATCAAATCCATAAGCTCCAAAGCGAGCTTGGATCGCAAAATATTGATCTCAGCCCTGAGCTGGCCGCGATGACCGAAAAGCTGCAAAAAACGAAAGATGAGATTTACGATAACCTGTCTCCATGGGAGCGTGTTAAGATAGCGCGTCACGTGCAGCGTCCATTCATGTTAGATTATATGAAGGAGATTGCGGAAGACTTTACAGAGCTACATGGTGACCGCATGTTCGGTGATGACAATGCCATGCCTGGCGGTCTCGCGACGATTGATGGCGTTAAGTGCGTAGTGATCGGGCACCAGAAGGGGCGTAATACAAAGGAAAACCTACTCCGTAACTTTGGGAGTTCTCACCCAGAGGGGTATCGTAAGGCGCTTCGTCTCATGCAGATGGCAGAAAAATTCAATCTTCCTTTTGTTTCCTTTATTGATACTCCGGGAGCGTTTCCGGGAATCGGAGCGGAGGAGAGAAATATTTCTGAAGCGATTGCGCGTAATTTACGCGACATGATGAATCTGAAGGTGCCGATCGTGGCGATCGTACTCGGCGAAGGTGGTTCTGGAGGAGCTCTTGGTATTGGAATCGCAGATCGTCTCTTAATGATGGAAAACTCTTATTACTCGGTAATTAGTCCTGAGGGCTGCGCCGCTATTCTCTATAAGCACCGAAAGCATGCGGAGAAAGCCGCTGCGGCTATGAAGATGTCTGCTCCTGACTTACAAGGCTTGGGTGTAATTGACGGGGTAGTAGAAGAACCTCGCGGTGGAGCGCATCGCGACATCGCGCAAACTTGCGCATCGCTAAAAAATGCACTCATTACAGAAATTCAAGCGCTACAAAAACTTCCAACCGAGCAATTACTTGAAGAACGCTACCAAAAATTCCGCAATTTCGGGGTCTGGGATCAGGCGTAACCCTTACCAACCACATTTATGAAAGCGATCTATTGTATTCTCTTGCTCAGTGGCTTAGCGGCGGAAGAGGAGTTCTTACCTGAAAACCCAAGTAATCTCTATGATAAAGATGGGCAAACGATCGGTCTACAGGATCAGGTCGGAAAGGCCATCATTACGACCAAGGAAATTGAGGAGAAGCAGGCCGAGGAAAACCGCTTAGCCGAACTGAATGAAGCTAAGCGTAAGAAAGAGGAAATCAGACTCGCTCGTATTGCAGAGAGAAAATCTGGTGATCCGGTACCTCCTGAAGAGTGTATTGGTTACAATGGGGAGACCTCACATAAAATTGCCAGCGGAGACACGCTCGGAAAAATCGCGCTTAAGATTTATGGGAACTCTGCCTACTCTACATTGATTTCAGTTTTTAATAGGAAACCCGCGAACAAGCTTTTCATCGGAGAAGAATTAAAAACACCTTCCCCGTATGAGATCTTTACAGAGTTAGAGGGGAAAGCAGTCTGGGAAAAATACCCCTATGCGATTCATGATTTGATTTCTATTCACGAGCAAATCAAGAAAATGGAGCCAGTAATCATCGAGGAAAAGCGGGCGGGAAAATACTCAGATGACACGAAAGCTCAGTTGGATGAAATGATCTGGATTCTTGGGCAGGTGAAGCAAGACTTTTTGGACAAGGTTGAGGGGATCGATGAATACCCGCTCGCTACCATGAGTCAGCTCCAAACTGTCTTAAATAACGTGAAAGAAATTCGCCGTGGAAATTTAGGAAAGGGGAATCGTAACTTTCAACGCATCAGCCTCTACATGATCAACTGTTATAGCTACGCACTTTCTTGGGGGCGCGATGGATTTGCGACTGCGAAAGAGAAGTAGGAATGATTGTTATCCTTTCCAGAGACGTTTCGCTCTACAGCACAAGAGCATTGCGGTCTGCGTTTGAGAACGCTGGAAAGAATGTCGAGGTCTTAGACGTGCTCCAACTGGAAGTTAAAGTCGGACGAGGGGTATTTCTTAATGGAAAGGAACTCGTGCCAGAGCTGGTTATCCCTCGTTTCTCAGCACAAATTCTGGTTGCAGGATTAGCTGTAATACGAGAGTGGGAAATGCAATTTGTTCCGATCCTGAACTCAAGCGCAGGGATCGCTATTGCACATGACCAGTTAGCGAGTTTACAGTGTTTACATAAAGCGGGGTTACCAATTCCTGCTACATCATTCTGCAGCCAACCAGAGGGGAGCGAGACGTATCAATCGCTCGCAGGAGATTCGGCCAAGGTGATTAAATTACTCGATTCCAGTCAGGGGAGAGGTGTGACGCTTGCGAAAGATGAGATGACTAAGGCTTCCGTCTTATCAACATTGGCATCCCTACGTTCTAGTGGACTGACTCAACGGTATTACGAAGAAGCACAAGGAAGAGATTATCGATTAATTGTTTTTCAGGCGGAGGTTGTCGCTGCGATTTCGCGTATTTCGCGGCCAGATGATTTTAGAGCAAATGTGCACCAGGGCGCAAGTGTGGAAAACTACATCCCTACAGAGTTTCAAAAGGCCATCGCTATTCGAGCAGTGGGAGCTATGGGGTTAGATTTTGCAGGGGTTGATGTGCTGCCTACAAATGAAGGAGATCTAGTTTTAGAAGTGAATGCTTCCCCTGGCTTACAAGGTGTTGAACAGGGCGATTTCTGTAAAGTAGCATCATTAATCACCGCAGTTTTATAAATGGTATTTATTTTGTATTAAGTGTTAGATTTTGTTGAGTGAATACGTAAACACCTACATATGAAACGTGTTTTCTTTATTTTATTTACGCTATTCTCATCAGTAGTTCACTTAAACGCTTTAGAAGTGAAATCTAAGGTGGATTTTGAATCATTCCTTGCTCAGCATGATATGATGTGGGATGTGGTTCCACACGCTTGGATCGTAGCTCCTTATTCAGGAAATGGAAATATTGGGTTCACGTTCTACACCTTTGAGGGGGATAAGAAGAATGAGGTTTCTCTGGTGCTCGGACGTCATGATTATTACGACCACCGCCTCCCTCATGAGGGTAAAGAAAACAAATGGATCTATACCTGTCGTCTGCCACTAGGGCGTTTTCAACTGCAATCATTAGGAGAGCTTACAGGGGCAGACCTGCACTTGAGCCTCTATAATGCGGAGTTAACGGGAACTATTACGACGACCAAAGGCTCTTACAAATTGCATGGATTCACCCACAGTACAATGGATGTGATACAAGTCGATATCACCTCCGAGAACGGAGAACAAGTAGAAGTGAACTGGATTCCCGAAGAGCCTAAATCCTCTGTGAGAACTGTTCTGGAACGCGGAGGTGGTCCTAAGGGGACGAGTTGGGATAATATGCGATCAGCTCCATACCCAGCTGCCCCAAAACCTGAGTGGGGAGAGAAAAAAGGGTTCTCGTTTTGCAAACAAGTATTGGTGGATCACCGAGGCGAAACTACGACAGCATGGAGCGTGGACGGGCAGTCCGACAGTAAGCAAACTCTCCTCGCTTCTGTTCATCATTCTTTTCCTGAAAAAAATTCTTTAGAAACAACTCTTACTAGTCTCAAAAATAGCCAGCAGGCAATTGCAGAGAGCTCTTTTACGTCCTCACATTTGCAATGGTGGCATGACTATTACCCACAAAGTTTTTTAACTCTCAACGATCCTGAGAAAGAGGCATTTTATTGGATTCAAATGTATAAGCTTGGATCTGCGATGCGTGAAAACGGTCCGATTCTTGACCTCATGGGACCATGGTATAAATCGACGTTTTGGCCAATGGTCTGGGGCGATCTCAATGTGCAACTGCAGTATTGGACGCAACTCACTTCCAATCGTCTATCTCTGGGGAACTCGCTGCCGAATAGTATCGAGAAGTTTGCTGATAATCTACAAAAGAACGTTCCTAAAGCTTGGGCTAAGAAAGGAGATCTTGTGCATTTGGGGACGTGTTTTCCACAGGACTTTATTTCCGCGAATGGCACCGTTCCTCCCGATATGCTATGCTGGTTACTCCATAACTATTGGCTGCAGTGTAAGTTTCAAGCAGATGAAGAGCGCCTGAAAAACAACTTCTACCCACTCCTGAAGAAGACGATGAATACCTACTTCGCTTGGATTGGGGATGAACGTCTGCATGCGGAAGGCTCGCTGGAATTACCAGCCTCATGGTCCCCTGAATACCCTACGAAGTGGGATGAGAACTGTAATTTCACCATCAGCTTACTCAGTTGGGCAGCACAGACCTTGGTAGATCTGAATGAACAGCATAAGTTCAATGACGCGCTAGCCCCTAAGTGGCAAATGATCTTAGACCGGATTGTCGATTACCAGATCGATGAAAACGGGATACGTGTTGCCAAAAACACCCCATTTGATCTTCCTCACCGTCATTACTCGCATCTCTTGCCGTTTTATCCCTTGGCAGAAATCATGCCAGAGGACGAGCCGGAACTCCTACGTAAGTCCCTAGACCATTGGCTGAAGGTGACCCGACAAAAAGGAGCAAGTGACAAAGTCGAAGCTATGCCAGTGACGGGTTACACTGCTACCGGAGCGGCCTCCATGTATGCGTGGCTCGAGGATGCAGAGATGGCGTATTACTACTTAGACTTCCTGATTAACCATCAGAATGTTTCGCCAAATACGATGTATGCAGAGGGGCGAAACCCCGTTATTGAAAGCCCGCTGTCCTTCTGTACGGCACTGCATGACATGCTCCTGCAGAGCTACGGCAGAAAGAATAATGTGCTGAGGGTTCTTCCTGCTTGCCCTGAGGTCTGGCCAGATCTCGCCTTTGATAAACTGCGTGGACAAGGAGCTTTCTTAGTATCCGCAAAACGGAGCAAAGGGAAGACTCAGTTTGTTAAGATAGAGAGCCTTGCGGGCTCACCGTGTATCGTGAAGATAGATATCACGTCACCATTGATTTATGTTGATGGGAAACAAATCGATGTTAAGCCAAACTCAAAGGGACATTACGCTCTTGATCTTAAACAGGGTAAGGTCGCTTTATTCCTCTCAAAACCTTTAGCGGAGATGTCCGAAGCCGACCTTACGATCACACCGGTTCAGGTAGCGGAACAAGATCGAAACCTCTTCGGATATAGTGAAAAAACCAAAAGATTACCAAGTCACGAGAACTATAAAAAGTAACAGGGAAGCTTATTGCGCGAGCTCTTTGACGAGGTCCTGGCAACGTTTTCGATACTGATTGAGGATCTCTGCATGTTCTTTCAATCCCGTTAAGTTACTCTTCTCCTCTGGGTCTGTAGAAAGATTGTAAAGCTCCTCATAGATCGGTTTTTCTCCCTCAATAGAGGCGAGAGGTAAGTATTTACCACGGTCATGTTCTTTTGAGAAGTAACGAATGTATTTCCATTCTTTCGATCTAACGGCCTCCATGCGCGGATACTCCTGATGCGTGAAAAGGTTCTCGAGGAAAATGTCATCGCGCCACTCAGTAGGTTTTTGCTCTATCAGCGGAAGCATGCTTTTTCCTTGGTAGCTTTCTGGGATTTCAACCTCACAGAGGTCTAAGATCGTAGCCGGGATGTCTTGCCCCACCACGAGTTGATCAACATCATTCTGAGTTTGCTCAGTGCTAAAAGTTGGGGAATACACGATGAGTGGAATGTGAATCGAGTCATCATAAAGAAATGTTTTCCCTCCAAGATTTTTTTCTCCCAAGATCAGTCCGTGGTCTGACGCAAAGACAATGATGGTGTTCTCTGCGACTCCCATATCCACCAACTGCTGGCGGAGTGCCCCCACGAACAAGTCGATTGCGTAATTGGCTCGTGCCATTTTTACCATTGTATCCAGAAGCTGTTTTTTCGATTTATAAACATAATACTTCTGAAGCTCATTCGTGTGAAAAACATTTTCTGGCAGCCGTTGCTCTGACGAGAGAAAGTCATCTGGGATAGGGAAGTTATCTAACTGGTCATTGTAGAGCGTTTTGTAAAATTCAGGGTCGCTTTCCTTACTCCCCATCCCGCCAATACTAGCAGCGTGAGGGAGGTTAAAGTTGATGGAAATTGCGAACGGTTTGTCAGCGTCACGACGCTTTAAGAAGTCCTTAACAGAGGCATGTGCGGAATCGAAAAAGTAATCGTTTTCATCAGAGGGGGATAAGAAGGCTTCTGTGGCCTCTAAGAGCCCCTCCACTTGGGTTTCATGTTTTAAGTGCTGAAACGCTGGGTTTTTACTTAAATGAAATCCAATGTGCCCCTTTTTCAGATAAGAAAAATCGACGCTTTTATCAATATAATTTTGATTCTCCCCAGCCCCTACCGTCACATGGTTTTTCCCAATATACCCTGTGAAATATCCAGCTTCTTTTAACCGCCTGAGCCAAGACTGATCAAACGTCTCTGCGGTCATAATATTTCCAAGGTATTTACTGAATCCTATTCGATTCTTACGCTCCCATTGTCCCGAAAAAGTGTTGGCTCGGCTCGGGCCACAAACCGGGCTTGTGATAAAAGCTTGTGTAAAGAATACGCCTTCTTTCGCCAATTTATCAATATGAGGAGTCTTGGCCACTGGATGTCCAGTCATACTCAGCGAATCAAATCGCTGGTCATCCGATTTAATATAGATCACATTGGGGGCACTGAAGCAGAAGTTCAATGACAAGCAGAGGAGCGAAAAAATTCTCATATAACTATAATCTACGAACAAAGACTGTCTGGGCGTTCAACAAAGAAGCACTAATTTATAGCTGGTGAAAAAACGTGTCCTCAGGTTTGAGCGATTTCACGAACTCGGTCATCAGAGCGATTGTGTTCACAATATCCTCTGGATCAGCCGTTTCGACAACTGAGTGCATGCAACGCAAGGGGAGAGAGACTAATCCACTCGGGACTCCTTCCCGAGTCACGAAGATGCTGTCCGTATCGGTGCCAGAGTATCGGCTCGATGATTCGTGTTGGAGAGGAATCTCTTTATCGGCAGCGTTTTGAATAAGGCGTTCGACTACCAGTGGATGATTACAAGTGCCGTGCGTGACGGTAGGTCCTCCTCCAAGTTTTACATCACCATGCACGGCTTTGCTGATACCAGGAGTGTCGGTAGCGTGCGTGACATCCAGACAGAGCGCGACATCAGGCATGAGGCGATGCGTAGCCATTTGCGCTCCATATCCTCCGATCTCTTCTTGCACTGCATTCAGGCAGACGATCGTGAATTCAGGTTTCTCCTTTGCTTGTGCGAGATTTTTGAGCACTTGTGCGCAGATGTAGCCTCCGATTCGGTTATCAAGGGCACGTGACACGAGCTTTCCATTCAGCTCAAACGGGCCGTCATCATACACTGCAGGGAGTCCTACACGCAGCCCCATTTCCTCGACTTCCTTTTTTGAAGTTGCACCCACATCGACCCAGAGTTCGTGAATTTTCGGCGACTTTTCATTCGCTAGATCCTTCCGCAGATGAATCGCAGTGTTGCCAATGATGCCTGTAATTTCACCCTTGTTTCCGAGAATACGTAAGCGTCTTCCTCGTGCTGTCGCAGTATCGCTGCCTCCGACTCGGTCAAGGCGTAGGTAACCTTCATCCGTAATTTGCTTGATGATGTAGCCTATTTCATCAGCGTGTGACTCCAGCATGACGACCTTATCGCTTTTGCCTTTCAGAGTCGCCCAGGTAGATCCGTAGGCATCGCACTGAATGTCATCAGCATGCTTCTCTAGGTATTTTGCCCAAACGCGTTGGCCTGGCATTTCGAACCCAGTGGGGCTTGGGGTTTCTAGTAATTCGTAGAGGAATTTTTTATCTGCACTTTTCATTCTGTAAAATATGACCACGATTTTCTATTTGTCAGCATTTTTCATCTGGAGAGGCGAAATCCATGAAGTTCTAGTTTTTCTCATTGCTAAAATCGATTAATTTACTACAGTTTTGTTAATCATTATGGAGGCAGCCTACACAGAAGACAATATTCGCAGCTTAGACTGGAAGGAGCATATTCGGAAACGCCCAGGCATGTATATCGGAAAGCTCGGGGATGGCTCTGCATCTGATGATGGGATCTATATTCTACTTAAGGAGGTCGTCGATAACGCCATCGATGAGCACATGATGGGGCACGGAAAGGAGATTAAAGTCAATGTTTCCGAGGAAGGTGAGATAGCGGTTCGCGACTTCGGACGCGGGATTCCACTGGGGAAAATATATGACTGCGCGGCTAAAATGAATACCGGTGCTAAGTATGATTCCGAGGCGTTCCAAAAGGCGGTCGGTCTTAATGGAGTCGGCATCAAGGCTGTAAATGCTCTCTCGAACTACTTCCATATCCAAGCGTGGCGGGAAGGGGAGACACGCGCTATTGAGTTCTCAGGTGGAGAGGTCGTCTCAGAAATCGAGAAACCAGAGAAAGATGATCAGCCAAATGGCACCGCAATTGCCTTCCGTGTTGATACGTCTGTCTTCCCAAAACATACGAAAACGCGCATGGAGTTCATCGAGCGCATGTGCCGTTATTACACGTATCTAAACCCCGGGTTGACGATCAATCTAAACGGCAAAAAATTCAAGTCCAAGAACGGCCTGCTCGATCTCCTCAACGAGGAAATGTCGGACAATAAACTCTATGAGCCGATTTATCTCAAGGGCGAAGACATCGAAGTCGTCTTTACGCACAAGCAAGAGTCTTCCGAAGATTACTACACCTTTGTGAATGGTCAAAACACCACGCAAGGCGGAACACACCTAGCAGCGTTTCGCGAGGCAGTTGTGAAGGTTGTTCGTGATTTTTATAAGAAGAACTATGAACCTTCCGATATTCGGCATGGGATTGAGGCTGCGATTGCGATCCGTATTCAAGAGCCCGTGTTCGAGTCTCAAACGAAGACCAAGCTGGGTTCCGCCACGGTCTCCCTAGAAGGCGAAACCGTCAGAACTTTTGTGCTGAACTTCATGAAGGAGAAGCTGGACAACTACTTGCACAAGCACACCGATGTTGCTGAAGAAATCCAGAAGCGCATTCTCTACGCGGAGAAAATACGGAAGGACCTCAAAGGAATCCAGAAAATCGCCAAAGAACGCGCCCGACAAGTGAAGGTGCATAACAAAAAGCTGCGCGACTGTAAATTCCACTACAACACGAAGGCTAAGCGCGCGGACGAAACCATGATCTTCATTACGGAGGGGGACTCGGCCTCAGGTTCGATCACGAAATCCCGCGATGTGGAGACGCAAGCGGTCTTTTCCCTGCGCGGAAAGCCTCTCAACACCTACGGGTTGGATAAGAAAATCATCTACCAAAATGAGGAGTTCGCCCTTCTTCAAGCGGCTCTCGGAATCGAGGATGATATCGAAAACCTGCGTTATAACAGAGTGATTGTCGCCACAGATGCCGATGTCGATGGGATGCATATACGTCTCCTCTTATTGACCTTCCTCCTGCAGTTTTTCCCAGAGCTAGTCAGAAACGGACACGTTCATATTCTAGAAACCCCACTCTTCCGAATCCGCGATAAGAAGCGCACTATTTATTGCTACGATGAGGAGGAGAGAAAAGCCGCTATGCGGGAGCTGAACAAGAACCCTGAAATCACTCGATTCAAAGGGCTAGGGGAGATTTCACCCAACGAGTTTGGCTTCATGATCGGCCCCGATATGCGCACCCACCCTGTAAATATGGAGGAAGGGAAAAAGCTCCGTGAGCTCCTTGCCTTCTACATGGGGAAAAACACCCCAGACCGCCAGCAATACATCATCTCCAATCTGCGGGAAGATGTTGATACAGCAGAGGTGGCGTAGAAAAGCGTAGGGTTACAACCCAAAACGAGGAATTTATATCATTCAGAGTTGTCTCTTGGATTGAGCGTGCTTAGCTGTGGTCATGAAAAAAGCAGCGCATTGGATGATCTTAATCGCACTCGTCGTATCGGCTGTTTTAGCGGTGATCTTGAAGAGTGTCTCCGGTAAATTAGAACCTGAGAGTAGTGGCTTTCAGTTCATCATAGGCTTCATTGATATCGCCCGCTTTGTGGGGGAGATTTTTATTCGGTCACTGAAGATGATTATCGTGCCGCTCATTATCACCTCGGTGGTAGCCGGGATTTCGACCTTGCGTGGAGTCGAGGGTTTCGCGCGTCTGGGGGCGAAGACGGTTGGTTTTTACACGCTCTCAACGACCCTTGCGATTTTGGTTGGGCTCCTGCTCGTGAATACCATTGCTCCAGGCCTCGAGAATGGTCAGCCGAGCGTCGTGATCCAAGAAGCCTTTTCCAGTGAAGCCTCTGCCAATGGAGAGAAATTCAGCTCTAAGATCGCGATGGCCAGTGATAATTCAGAGCGTTCCGGTTTTGATCTTATTAAGAATCTCTTTCGTCAAATGTTTCCGCCCAATGTCATTGAAGCCGCCTCGAACAACGGTCAGATGCTGGGCCTAATCACTTTCTCAATCTTGCTGGCCCTCGCCATTACCAAACTCCCCGAGAAACAAGGCGATCATCTCTCACTCTCTTTCACCGCTTTAAATGAGGCGGTCATCATGATTACGCAATGGATTATGAAAGTTGCACCGATTGGCGTGTTCGCTCTCATCTTACCCGTGGTCTATGAGAGCGGAGGCGAGCTCTTCCTCAAACTCGGCAAGTATTTCCTGACCGTTCTAGCCGCCTTGGCACTGCATCTCTTTGTAGTCCTTCCTGCATTGCTGTTCTTCATGGCACGCGTTAATCCGCTGGATCACTTCCGCGCGATGCGCGTGGCCTTGCTTACCGCCTTTTCAACCGCTTCCTCCTCAGCGACTCTTCCTCTCACCATGCGTGGGATTCAGGAGAATGCAGGCGTCTCCAAGCGCGTGAGTAGCTTCACGATCCCACTAGGCGCAACCGTGAATATGGATGGAACCGCGCTGTACGAATGTGTGGCTGTGATTTTCGTGGCTCAAGTAATGGGGGTAGAGCTCAGTCTCGCGGCGCAATTTGGGATCGTGGTTGCGGCGCTCTTGACCTCGGTAGGGGTGGCGGGAATTCCCTCCGCTAGTCTCGTGGCGATTATGCTCATTCTCAAGAGTTCTAACATTCCCGGAGCAGAAGCGGCCTTCGTAGCTCTTCTTGCGGTTGACCGTCCGCTGGACATGTGTCGCACCGCCGTGAATGTCTTTGGGGACTCTTGTGCCGCTTCCGTAGTTGCGAAGTCTGAGGGCGAAAAACTGTATCAAAACACATGATAGCGAAACGAATCTTTTTAGTAGTGCTGGGGCTCTTTACCGCCTCGATCGGAGCCTTATTTACGTGGGTGATGGCGCAGAGCTATCTGAACGCCCAAGCCACCCGCGCATGGACAGAAACCCCAGCCGTGATCAAAGTCGCCGAAATCGAAAGTCGTCAAATTGGCGAGCATGTCCCCAAGGATTACGCACCTAAGGTAGAGTTTAGCTACAAATTTTCAGGGCAGTCTTACCTCTCAAATCGCCTCACTCCTAGAGGCCAAAAATGGGCAAAGGAGCGCAAGAAAGCCGAGGTCGCCTTGCTTGATTTCACTACTGGAGATCAAGTCTCTTGTTGGGTAAATCCAGATGAGCCAAAAACCGCGATTCTGAAGCATGATACGAAGGCCGCAGGGTATTCGATTTGGTTTCCTTTGCTTTTTGTGATTGGAGGTTTAGGGGTTGCGGTAGGTGCGTTTCGGAAGCAGAAGGCTTGAATCTCTTACGTTGATACACTAATTAAATGTCATGACTAAAATCCCGACTCTTTATCTCATCGGAGGCGCGAACGGAGCAGGGAAAACGACCTTTGCGAAGGAATACCTGCCCAACGAACTTAACTGTCTGCGCTTCTATAATTCTGATGAAATTGCAATGGGGCTTTCACCGTTCGACCCATCATTAGCACAGTTCCAAGCAGGTAAGATCTTGCTTCGGAATATTCAGGAATCACTGCAGAATCGAGATACTTTTGCATTGGAATCGACCCTGAGTGGAAAGTCTTATGCGAACTACCTCAGAAAGGCTAAAGAGCAAGGTTACCGTATCGTGCTTCATTTCCTTTGGCTTCCCAGCGTGAATGAATCTTGGCAACGAGTAGAAGCCCGAGTTTCAGAGGGTGGCCATTCCGTTCCAGAGGATGCCGTGAAAAGACGCTACCCAAAGGTGTTGAAAAACTTTTTTGAAATCTACGCTCCTTTATCAGATGAGTGGAATTTTTGGGATGCTTCTAAAGTCCCGATAGATTTTATTGGATATTCTGGAAAAACTACGCTAAAACAACTTCAAGATAAGTATGGAGACTAAAGAACAAAAGCAGGAGTATCCTCAACACATCCAAGACGCGATTAATGCAGCCATCCGTTCGGGTGAGAAACTCCGTGAGCGCAAAAGAGCACTGGGTCACAAGCTTGTGATTTGGGAGGACGGCAAGGTTGTTACGGTGGATCCTTAAGGGGAGCGAGGGCGTCCCCGCCCGCTGTATTTGATTACGATAAGTCGACTCAGAAAATCAGCTCAACAAGATTTTCCGTTACGATGAAGCGGCCGGATTTTATCTAGTGGATTTTCAGGCAGCCAGCTTCGCTGGATAAGAGAACATCCGGCAAGATGCCGATGTTTGCACCCAAGATGGGCGCGCTACCCGTCCACCGGATAAAATCACACCCCTTTTTGCTTCATTTCTTGGCTAAGAGAGAATACACCTTGCGCTACGACTGAATGAGAGAAGAGAATTCACAGATTTCTATGCCGGCTTTAACGCAGAGTGAGATGCGTGAGGTGTTACAATATGTGCCCATTTTTGCTGGGCAGACCTTTGTGGTGACCTTGGATGGAAAGGCGTTGCCCGATGTGGTGATGGCGGAGGTGCTGTTGGATTTGATTAGTCTGCAGAAGATCGGCGTGCAGCTCGTGATTGCTTATGCGGGAGAGGCAAAGTCTGAACTCCTCGGCTGGGCCGCCGAGGTGGAGCTCAAACTTTCTGAGGCCTCACAGGATTCGGTGAAAACAGTCTTATCCCGTGGGCAAGCCGCACTGGTGAGTTATGCAGGGAATCTTTCCTTTAATGAGGACTTAGTTCAGCTGGCGATTGCGGTTGGGGCACAGAAGGTTTTGCATCTAGGTCAGACTTCTGATTACCCAAGCGAGTGGCAAGGCGCCTTGAAGCTATCCGATGCTAGCGCGGCGCTCACACAACCTGAGGGGATGAGCTATTGGGTGCTGCAGGCTGTTTCACAAGGCGTGCAGCGGGTGCACTTGCTGGATGGCGCGATGCCGGGTTGCCTGAGCCGTGAGCTCTTTTCCAACGAAGGGGTAGGGGTCATGATTTATCGTGACTCGTATCAAGAAATTCGCCCGCTCTCTGAGGAGGATATCCCGGAATTATTGGCGATTATTGGGCGTTCGATTCGGGCGCAGCACTTGCTTCCTCGGAGCTACGAGGAGCTAGAGGCGAACATGCAGGATTACTTCGTGATGGCGATAGATGGAAATGTGGTCGGCTCGGTTGCGCTCTATTCCTATGAGGGTGATATCTGTGAACTCGCTTGCTTGTTCGTGAAAGAAAGCCACAAGGGGTTAGGCTATGGCCGCACCCTGGTAAGCTTCGCAGAAGAAACGGCAAAGACACGCGGGATGAAGCAGATTTTCGCGCTTTCAACCGATGCGGGCGGCTTCTTTGAGCGTCAGTTAGAATACGCCCCGATGCCACTGGATGTGATCCCCAGTGAGCGCCAAGCGAAGCTTAAATCGAGTGGCCGTAATTCGGTCGCGCTTATAAAATCTTTAAAATAATATGTTCGAGGTAAAAGAAAAACCGGAGATGGTAGAGCGCGCCTTATTGGTGCGAATTTCCCTGAACCGACGTGAGCAGGCCGAAGATGAGGCTCTCCTAGAAGAGCTTGAGGAGCTGGTCAATACGCTAGGGATTGGCATCCAAGAGACGATGCTGGTTCACGCGCGGAGCGAACATAAAAAGTTCATCTGCGGAACAGGAAAAGCAGATGAAATCGCTGCTTATGCGAAGGCGATTGAGTGTGATGTGATCGTCTTTGATAACATGTTGGCGCCGATGCAGCAACGCGCTTGGGAGGGAATCTCGGACATCACGGTCATTGATCGGGAGGAAGTCATTCTCGATATTTTCGCAGGCCGCGCTCAGACGAAGGAAGCGATCTTACAAGTAGAATTAGCACGGATGCAATACGCCTTACCTCGCATGAAAAAGATGTGGGGCCACCTTGACCGTGAAGGCGGCGGAGGGGTTGGAGGCGGTGGTGCTTCCCGTGGAATGGGGGAGAAGCAGATCGAGGTCGATCGCCGACTCGCCCGGGATCGCATCAATAGGATTAAGGACGAGCTCGCAACGGTGCGGAAGCAGCGTAAAACCCGACGCAAAGACCGCGAGAAATACTCGGTGCCGCATGGGGCCATCGTGGGATACACGAATGCTGGCAAATCGACCCTGCTCAATAAAATTTCAGGTTCCGACGTCATGGCAGCCGACATGTTGTTCGCGACTTTAGATACGACAACGCGTCGGATCGAGTTACCAGACGGGCAACCTTTGCTCGTAACCGACACCGTAGGGTTTGTGCGAAACCTACCTACCCGACTAGTAGAAGCATTCAAGGCCACATTAGAGGAAGCCGTGCTCGCGGATTTTCTCTTCCATGTTCTCGATGCTAGTAACCCGCAGGCGCTCAAGTTTTACGAAACAACGATTGGAATCCTAAAAGAATTAGGAGCGGATGATAAAAAGATGATCACGGTGCTGAACAAGGTTGATCTCGTCGCCGATACTGCACATCTCGCAAGTTTACACGAGAACTTACCGAATACGGTGCAAATCTCAGCGGTGACTGGGGCGGGCTTAGATAAGCTGGAAGAGAAGTGCACGGAGCTGCTCATGGAGCGGATCCAGGTCAACACCTATTGCATCCCTCAGTCGAAGGGGAATCTGGTATCGCTCCTCCACACCGAGGCCAAAGTCCTCAACGTTGATTATGAGGGTGCCAATGTCATCATCCAAGCAGCAGTGGGGAGTGTCATTGCGGGAACCCTGAAGGACTATCATGACCCAGACGCACCGAGAGCGACGACGGCAGGGTGAATCCCGAATTTTTTCTTGAAGTATGCAACGAATTTTCGCCATTGCCTTAGCCGTTTTCTTCTTACTCGTTGGTGGTCTCTACTTTGTGATTTCGACAGTAGTAGGCTACTTTTGCGATTCGAAAACGAAGTCACTGGTGATTTCTTTCGGTCTCGGAACAGCCCTTTTTGCGCTCTCTTATTTCACCCGCGAGAATGGACTTTTTGGTGTTATTCAACTCAGTGCACATGATGGCGTAACTCTTGGTAACAATAACTCGCTACTTCTCAACGCAATTCATGGACTGATTTGGACTTTCGCTGGAAATACCTTCGGGAGAGGCCGACCTGATGCTAATAAAAAGAGCTAGGAAAAACTTTTTCACCTAAAGTATATCTCATTAACTCTGTGATTAACTCCGTTAGTCGATAATATGATGATCTCCCTGAAATAAAAATCTGCGGAGATCTGCGAAATCTGCGACTAACTCCCTTATAAATATCAAGAGGCTAACCAATGATCTCCATCGCTACCTCACGCGCCTCGAGATCAGCCTGAATGTAGCCGTCTAGGTTTGTTGGGTGTGAGACCACATGGCTATCCATCGCTTGAGCTACCGTTCCCCAGATTTGAGGGAAGGAGATTTTGCCATCGATGAAGGACTGCACCGCGATTTCGTTGGAGGCATTCAGCACCGCAGGAAGGGTTCCTCCGATCGTTCCGGCCTTCATCGCTAGGTCAAGAGCAGGGAAGTCCTCGCGCCGAGGAGCCACGAAGGTGAGTTCTGCCAGTTCGGCAAAGTTAAGGGGCTTGAGGCCATTCGGCACGCGATCAGGGTAGGTGATCGCGTATTGAATCGGGAAGCACATGTCGGTCTGGCTCATTTGTGCGAGAATGGAGTGGTCCGTAAATTCGACCATGGAGTGCACAATGCTCTGGTGATGGACGATGACATCCACTTTCGCCATTTCAACATCGAAGAGCCAACGTGCCTCGATCATTTCGAGCGCTTTATTAAATAGCGTTGCGGAATCCAACGTGATTTTACGCCCCATTGTCCAGGTCGGGTGTTTCAGTGCATCTGCGAGCTGCACTTGAGAGAGTTTCTCTGCTGGCCACTGCACAGGATCACGGAACGGTCCTCCCGAAGCGGTCAGAATGAGGCGACGAATTTCTTTATCGCCCCCTTGGTGCCCTTCTAAACATTGGAAGAGAGCGTTATGTTCACTATCCACAGGGAGCACTTTGACGCCCTTTTCCCGTGCGCGAGCCATCACGATTTCACCAGCCATCACGAGAACTTCCTTACTCGCGAGGGCGATGTCTTTTCCGTGTTCAATCGCGGTTAGGGTAGGGGCCAGTCCAGCCGTGCCCACGATCGAAACGAGCACCATGTCTGACTCTGGCAATTCGGAAAGGGCGAGTAATCCGTCGCTTCCAGCATGGACTTCAACATCTGACCCTAGGGATTTTTTGACCTTAGGAACTTGATTCGGATCATTCACCGAAACGTGTTTTACAGAGAATTCCAATGCCTGTTCGATTAAGAGATCAACATTGTTTCCAGCCGCTAGTCCGACTACCTCCATGCGCTCAGGCACATCACGCGCAACCTTGAGAGCGCTTGTTCCGATAGAGCCAGTGGAACCTAGGATTACAACTTTTTTACGAACTACGTCAGACATGCACCCTTAGTTCAAAGGCAATCCGATTCAATAGCGAGTAAAATTATGGGGAAGATGAGTGGCTATCCAAGAATTACTGTGCGATTTTTCTCCAATTTTATAATGGCATTCATACGGAGTGCTAAATAGAGTGCTCACATGATTCCCTCGGAGTTTCAAAAAAAGGTCTGGTACAATGCCCTAACGGCGTTTTGTATCGTCGTGCTTGGAGCGCTCCTTGTTGGTGGGATTTGGCTGAGCGGGGAAGTGCTCGCCTACTTACAGCCAGTGCTTGTTCCGCTGGCAGTAGCGGGGATTTTAGCGTATTTGATTGAGCCTACCGTTTCTTGGCTTCAGCGTAGGAAGTTAGGGCGCGTGCCCGCGATCTTGATCGTCTTTGTGGTGATCTTACTCGGGATCGTCACCTTCAGTTTGATGGTGGCTGCACCGCTTAAGGATCAAGTAGAAAAGCTCAATGAAAACAAGGGAGTTTACTTTGAGAAAGGGAAAGAGATGGTCAGTAAGATCGGGAAGATTGACGCCGTCATGGAGTCACTTCCCGAGCCCTTGCAGAACTTCATTCGCCAAAGGCAAGAGACTGAGTCTAGCTCTGATCTAAACAATACGGTAGTCCCTGAGGAGTCTCAAAACACGGCTATTTCAGAAGAAGTAGACTGGGGAAAAGAAGTGCCAATTGAGACGCCGAATGTGCGGGAACTGTTGCAACAGCAGTTGAATGAGGAAGGCTTAGAATCTTCACCTAAGGCAGTCGTGGTAGAAGACGCTCAGGAGGGAGCTAAGAACATGAGTGATTACTTATCGCTTGATTCGATTTTAGAAATCATCGAGAACTCTGCGCCGAATTTACTGAAGAAAACGATCGAAGCGGTCACGCGTGGAACCTCGAAGTTTTTTGGGGTCTTAGGATACGCCTTAGGCTTTATCTTAGTGCCGATCTATCTCTTTTTCTTCTTGAAGGAAAGTGTGAAAATTCAGCAGAACTGGAAGAAATTCGTGCCGCTAAGAGCCTCTAAGTTTAAGGATGAAGTGGTCTCTGTAGTAGCTGAAATTAATGGATACTTAATCGCCTTCTTCCGCGGACAAGTCCTCGTGTCGGTCATTGACGGAGTTCTTGTCGGTCTGGTCTTGATGTTATTTGGGCATCCCTTTGCAATTTTAATTGGGATCGCGCTGGCGGTTCTTGGTGTTATTCCTTTCCTTGGGAATGTCATCTGTCTTGTTCCGGCCGCGGTAACGGCCTATGCGCATTTTTCCGTAACTGAGGAGCAGTACTGGTTAGGAGATAACCCTTGGTCCTATGTGGCAATGGTAGTCATCATCTTTGTCGTAGTGCAGCAGATTAACTCACTCGTGACCGCGCCTAAGATTGTTGGTGACTCCGTAGGGCTCCACCCGATGACGGTGATTTTCTCGATGCTCTTTTGGTCATTAATTCTTGGAGGGTTCCTAGGAGCGCTCTTAGCGGTGCCGCTTACCGCTTCGGTTAAGGTTCTCTTTAGTCGTTACATTTGGCAAAAGCGCGTCATGGTCGATGGCTCGATGGCAGATCCTAATCCGAGTTGACTCTAAATCCATCATCCTTAATCTCGCAGTTTGAAAAGACCGCGAAGACCCGAAGGCGCAAAGAAGAACAAAAAAGGCCTATTTCTATCAAGCTACCCACCTATATTGATCACCAAATCCGCAATTGTTCTCATTTCCATAAATATTATCTCCTATCCTCTTTGACCCAATAAGTAAAGCAAAGTAGGTTTTGTTCATAAACCCTTATAAAACTTAGCGTCGTCGCGCCTTTGCGGTTAAATTCTACTGCCGTATCTAGGTTTGTAAGGCGTGAACCAAAACCCATTACCTGCGGAAGGGAATAGCTGGGGTCGTGGTGCTTGGGCTAGGTGTCGCAGCAGCCATCTCTGTGAGGAGTTCGTCTCTGGACTTAAAGAGGTTTTGGATGGTGAGTTTTGTCACTTCGAAGTAGATGCCTTCGAGCTCTTTTTCCTTCGCAAGCTTCTCTTTTTTTTCAGCGAGCTGGGTCGCGAAGTGCTCATCTGCGGAATCTCCTTCTTCCACTGTTTCTGCTTCCGGGCGAACGCGTTCGGTCACGAAATATCCCTCGACCTGCACGGTGAGGAGATGATTTTCAGTTCCTTTTACAGTCTTGGGGGCGATGTTGATGGTGTAGGTGAATCCTTCTTCTGTAAGGATCGTGGCACGGCGCGCTTTCGAGACATCACTTAGGCCTTCGCCTGCTGATGGGGACAAGACATCCTCGAAGCTGGCATATCCGAACTGGTTTTCTAGTGACGAGAGAGCCGAGGCGTTCGCCATTTTTCCTGCTGGAATGTCTCCCTCGAGGGCGAATTTACCCATGGCATTGGGGCGGGTGACTTTCCATTCGACTTCATCTGGTTTTCCAGGTTTAGATAGGGTGATCTCAGTGATCTTCTTTACTTGAATAAAGTCTTTCGCAAGCCAGTTTTTTGGGCTGGCAGAGGCGTCTGAGATCACAGTGTTGGTTGCGTAAACGATGCCTTCATCTTCGGGAAGTCGGATATAACAACCGTTCGCATTACTGCCTCCCATCATCATGGCCATTTGGTTTTGTTGGCCATTGGTAATGTCCTTCCCAATCTTGAGACTACGGAAAACAGAGCCGTCCGATTTCTTCAGACTCACGGTGGTATCAAGTCCGAAACGAGCGTCGTAGGACTCCCCAGCCTCAAGTGACTGCGTGACGCTGAGCTCATTAATGGAGCGGATGAGGGACTGCATTTTCCCGAGGTTAGCAGGGTAGTTCTGCCGTTCTGAAACGGTCCATGCGCCCTCCTTCTGGACAAGCGTTGTGGTGACGTCGCCTTCTTTCAGTTCGATCGTGGCGATGTCATCGGCTGGGAGTTTTGCGAAGGGCTTGTTCCCGCGTTCGAATTTTGCGGAAGAGCCGGAGTCAGCGTTCTGGAAGTTGGTAGCGAGGATGACGCCGAGTGCAAGAACGGCGACAATTCCATAGAGTAATATGAGTGTTTTCGTTTTCATAATTATTTAGCGCGGGTTAGGGATTGGCGTCGGAGGTAGATCACAAGTCCGAGAAGAAGGACGAGTAGTGGCACGATCGCGACGTTGACTAGGGTGACTTTGTTCGAGAGGGCATCTTTCTCACTCTGGAGATCCTTCTGGAGGTCTCGGAGTTGGCGGCGGAAGTCGACTTGCTGGGCCCGTAAGTTTGCGATTTCTCCTTGCTGTTCTGGATTGAGCAGGAGGCGGTCACCTTCCTGCTGAGTAGACTGCAGGGAGGTAATTTTCTCGATGATAGCTTGTTCTTCATCCTGGAGCTTGGCCATTTTTTCACCAGCTTTTTGCTCGAAGTTCGCTTCCATTTCCACGATCACAGAAAAGGGACGGCGAGAAGCGACACGTGAACGCGCTCCTATCAGGTGTTTTGACCCCGCCGACATATCGACAATGTTTTGGATGAGTGCAGGGTTGCTTCCTTGCGGGTTGGCTACTCTCATTCCCATCATATCCTGGATGCGGTAACCGAATTGATCGGTGAAAAAGTCTGCATCTGCAAGGAGGAAGACCGTTCCTTTGGCTGTCGCCGCTTTTAGCGCGTTGTCAGCAAGAGAGGCTTTCTCTTCACCGTCGTCTTTCTTCTCTTCTTCGGCAGGCTTTGGTTTTCCCTCAGGGAAGGCGGTCTTAAACTCACCTGTCAGCCTAACCATCAGAGGGTAGTGATCGCCGGAAGGTTTCATTTCATAAGCCAGTTTCTGATCGAGTCTAGTGGCGCGATCAGAATCGACGAAGGATGCTTCTGATGAGGACTGAATCATGACTACGCTCTCAATCCCATCCTGCTCAGATAAGGTGAAGGCTCCAGCGAAGGGAATGAAGAGATCGTTAATCCCTTTGGTGGCAATGTCGTCTTGGAGTGGGATCGCATCTGAGGTCAGGCTGAGGAGGGAAACGCCCATGCCTTGTTGCAGCTGTGTGCGGTAGCGTGCATCGGCGAGGACTTTCTCTGACTGAAAGCTCACGCCCCAGTTTGGTAAGAGGGAGGGGAGGTCTGAGCTAGTCGGAATGCCTCCTTGGGCGGCGGGCATCATTGGGTTTTGCTGTTGCGGTTGGCTCTGCGCAGCCATGATACTGAAGGCGTCTAAGGCTGCGATCACGGTGCCTCCTTGGAGCAGGTATTGGTCGATCTCAAACTCCGCCTCTGGAGAGATTCCAGCCGGGTGCACGAGGAGCAGGGTAGAAATCTCCGCGGGATCGATCGGACCAGGGTTCATGGTGAGGTCTCGGAGTTCATATTGCTGTGATAGCTGTTGGTGAATCATCCATTGCTCTGGCTGTGGAGGCATGCCTGGCATATTGGGCATTGCCGAGCCGCCAATAGGGAAGGGAGACATCATGCCGATGACGGGTTTGTTGCTCTGCGAGACTTCGCCAATCGCACTAGAGAGATCATACTCAAGCATCGTTTCCGTAGCAGGGTTGAGGAAGGGGATAGTCGACTTTTTATCAAGGCATTGCACGCTGAGGCCAAAGTAGATGTTCTCATCATTCAGGCGCTGTCCCGAGATGCCATCGAGGTTCGCGGAATCCTCCGCATCTGTGTCGGGCTGTGGGTCGAGATAGACGATGCGGACCTTGCCGTTAGAGAGCGATTCATACTGCTTCAAGAAACTATCCACCTTTTTCATATAGAGTTTCATTTGCTTCGGCAGGAAGGTGCTCTTCCGTGTGGCGTAGTAGTTGATCGTTACAGGGGCATCAAGCTCTTGTAGAATGGCCTTGGTGCCGTCTGAGATAGTGTGGACTTTATCTTCCGTGAGATCGACTCCCTTGTTTCCGGCAGGAATGAGGGAGATAAGCCAGTTCGCAAAGAAGGCGATGAGAATGAGGGCTACAATTCCGAGCGCGGCCCCAGATTTAGCGTGTTTCAGGTTCATAGATTAGTTGCGTTTTGAGTTAAGGACGAAGTTGGTTCCGATGAGGGAAGTGGAAATGACAGTAGCAAACCAAACGAAGTCTTGGAGGCGGAAGTTTCCGACATTGAGTGAGCGGAAGTGATCCCAGACTCCGGTTGCAGTGAAGACCTCAGCGACGCTGTTGCCCGCGACGGTCTGAATCCAGCGTGCGACTTGGTCAAAGCCCACGAGATAGATCAGGAAACAAATGAAGCAGGAGAGCACCAGCGTGACGACTTGATCCTTAGTGAAGGCCGAGATGAGCGAGGTGATCGCGAGGAAGCTGCAACACACTAAGAAGCTCCCGAGATAACCAGAGAAAATGACGAAGTTGTCAGGATCTCCCAGATAATTCGTCGTAATCCAGATCGGGAAGGTGAGGGCAAGGGCGATGAGCCACACAGTCGCAGCGGCGAGGTATTTCCCTAAAATCGTGGACCAAATGCTGATAGGGAAGGTTCCGAGCAGCTCGATCGTGTTTGAGCGATGCTCGTCAGACCACATTCGCATCCCCACAATGGGAACAAGCAGGACATACACCAGTGGATGCCAGTAAAAAAAGGTATACTGCAGGCTGGCATCACCGACCCGCATATACTGCGCGACCGCGAAGGTCATGATCATGATGAAGATGAGGAAGATGAAGATCGCGATGTAGGCGGTGAGCTGGCTAAAGTAGCTCGACATTTCACGCTTATAAATGGTCAGAGTATTCATAGGATCAATAAAGGAGAAATTAGGCTGCAGTATCGAGAGTGGTTACTTTACGGAAAATATCATGGAGGGAATCTGACTTATACGTTTCACGAAGTTCTGTAGGAGTTCCATTAGCGACGATGACGCCTTGATCTACGATGACCGCACGGGAACAGGCCGCATCGACTTCCTCAAGAATGTGGGTGGAAAAGAGAATTGCTTTGTCCTTGCCTAATGTCTTGATGAGCTCGCGGACTTCATGCTTTTGGTTCGGGTCTAGGCCATCGGTAGGTTCGTCGAGAATCAAGACCTCTGGGTCATGCAGGAGAGACTGCGCCAAGCAGGTGCGGTGTCGGTATCCCTTAGAGAGGGTGTCGATGGATTGATGCGCAACCTTTTGGAGGAAACAAGTTTCGATCGCCTTTTCAACCGCTTCCTTCCGAGCGGCACCTTTAAAGCCCCGAATGTCAGCCGCAAAACGGAGAAAGCCCGCCACGGTCATGTCATCATACAACGGAGCTGATTCGGGCAGGTAGCCGATTTTAGCCTTCGCTTGTTCAGGGGATTTTAACATGTCGATCCCGCAGATAGAGATCTGGCCAGAGGTGGGTGGGAAATAGCCTGTGACCATCCGCATGGTAGTGGATTTTCCCGCCCCGTTAGGCCCGAGAAAACCGAGAACCTCGCCTTTCTTTACTTTGAAGGAAAGGTCGTTTACAGCGGTCTTGGCTCCGAAAGATTTCGTAAGGTTCGTTACTTCGATCATTATTTAGTAATCAGATTTCTATGTTCATTAGCGATTGCTGAAAAGCATTTGTTTAAAAAAATGAACAAAAAATCGCGAATCAAACTCCGCACGAATTGATAGCAAGAAGTCTTGAATATAGACTCGTTGTTAGCGACTCGTAAATGGCAAGTTCTTAAGGGGTATACCACTGTGTTTCTCATTAACCTTGATTCAGCAGTTAGAAAACCGCTAAGGCACGAAGACAACTATTCGGTCGGTTTAGGATAATCAGTATCCAGTTTTTTGACGAACGCTAAAAGCTGATCCATGTCATCATATTCTTTTTGGCTACTAACGTATTGATCCGCAGTGGTAGCAGCAGTGTAGAGTGTTTTGTA
Organism: uncultured Verrucomicrobiales bacterium; assembly: GCA_937991965.1. Classification (GTDB taxonomy): domain Bacteria; phylum Verrucomicrobiota; class Verrucomicrobiia; order Verrucomicrobiales; family Akkermansiaceae; genus WTJZ01. Next base: position 1,043 of record CALKLP010000391.1, on the reverse strand, counting down.
TTCTCCTTTACCTTCATATCGCACACAGCCAGAATACTCATCATTAACCGAATAGCCTTTAGTGAATTTTGTTTTGATGATCGCTTCCTTGTTTTCTCCTTTGTTAATCCATTTTTCTTTTTTGAAATCGTAGGTGCTTGTTTCTAGTATTTTTATCACTAACCCGGATTTCATCGTTCTAATGACGTGAGCGCTTTTCACAGAAATCAAGCCTTCTGTGGCCTTTTTAATGGAGTCTTTGTAAGCTTCTCTTTCCGCAAGCTTCTTCTCTCTTTCCTGTGCTAAAAGGAGTTGACGCGCTTCCTCTTCCTTCTCTTTCGCCGCGATTAGCGCCAGTCTGTCTTCCTCCGCTTTTCTTTTTAGGGCTTCTTCTTGTTCGATTTTTGCAAGTTCAGCGGCCTTTTCCTCCTCAATCTTTTTGAGCTGAGCGGTGATCCCTAACTTGTTCTGAATGTATTTAGGAACCTCTTCCATCTTGATTCTGCGAAGCATTCCTTCTCCATTTCGGATCGTGATACTTTCAATGTCGAAACGGGTAACAGTTACGTTTTTATACTCATTAAGACGGGAGAACGTAGGGAGTCCATCAGCATTTAATTTTACATCTTTCGCTATTTCTGCAGATGCACACAGTGTGAGAAGAATGGGAATTAGTAAGACTCGCATGCTCTTTCCTTATTGAAGGTGAACTAAAAATTCAATAGGAAAAACATGAGAAATCTCGTCGTATTTTGTCGCGTTTTGCGTATTTTTGTAGGATTAGTAAGTAAAGTTTTATGGCGTATGTCACTTTTTTATAACCATGCGTTAGGTTTCTTTAGCTAACAAGAGCATTTGCTCATGGGGCGCAAAATTTATAGACTGGCGGATTCAAAGTCCTATCGAATAATTGAGGACGGATGTGGAGTGCTCCCAATAATTTGATCCATGTGATATGAGAGTTCTCAGCGCCAGCTGAGTTCTACATAAAACACATGAAAAGAAAGAAACACACCCCAGAACAGATAGTTAAGAAGTTACGCCAAGCTCGAGAAGAGATTGGA
>CALKLP010000390.1 GCA_937991965.1 uncultured Verrucomicrobiales bacterium | reverse complement strand
CCCACCAGGAACCCCTGTAATGAGAAGAGTAGTATAATATTACGTGGGACTTAACCACTTTTCTTGACGGTCCTGCACGAAAGTGGTATCGGGTGGGACTTAACCACTTTCCTTGGCGGGCCTGCACGAAAGCGTCTATTCCCCACCCATTATTTTTACCTGCACACTTTTTCGTGCAAGACCTGGCCATAAAAAGCGCATCCAAACGCTTTTGGCTAGAACATGGACGAAAGTGTGTCTTCACATTATTACACTCGCACACTTTTGTGAAAGACCTAGTCAAAAAAAAGCGTACCCAAACGCCTAACCCAAAACTTCGCCAATATCGCTCATCACACGCAGATACTACACGTAAATTTCAACACGAGATTTGATGGGTTTTCTACAAATTGCAGAATTATATAACTTTTCAGCGCATGTAAAACAGCAGACAACATGCCGGCAGGGCCAAAACATGATTTTCCTAGTTTTGCTCATACAAACGGCACAATCTAGAGCCAATGACGACACACAACTTGCGTTTGAAATACAGTCATTTTTTCGAAGCTGCTGGAAATATCTTGAGCTGGGCTTATACAATCGTTCTGTACGTTTTTCCCACCAGGTCTGCATAGAGTTTCCACCACTAGAAATAGCCTCTTCATTCCTGACTGCCATGAAATAATCGGTAAATGATTGAAAGTCATCTCCATGAAATGCCAACAGTTCACCAATGGCTTGTACTTCTCGTGAAACCAACCTCTAAAAGTTTTCGACTTTGCTCATTAGCTAGCCGTAGACGGATTTCCCGTATTTGAAAACAGTAATTGGTGTGGCTTCACAGATTGTAACCGCCGTTTCCGACCATCGATCACGAACTTTTTCAATTCACCGATAATAACGGTGGACTCTACGAGAAACTCGACACAGAACAAGTTTTACTGGGTAAAAACTCGGTGTAATTTAACTGGCCATAACATCTAAGCATAAAAGTCCCCCTTCCTCCAATTCCCTTCCTACAGATTATACGCGACGCCAGTCTACGTAAGATTTGTCAAAAAACAGATCTCCCCAGCACAAAAAATGAGGTGAATCAAACAACCCTCGCAACTCCAACAAACGGTGTCTGCCAATTTTCACGAGCCGGTAGGCGTCTGCTGAGCTCCATCGCCAACGCCAGAAATTTCCCGCCAGACCTCAATCGGGATCTCGTCCCACCTTGCAGGTGCAGGTATCTCCAACTTGTCTATAATGGACAAACGCCGCACTCCATCCCAAAGAGACATACCTATACAAGCATTTACGGGCAGCCTGCGGCAGCAAATTATCTCATCCGAACATCGGAATGAGCCACCTTTTCCAATTTATTGGGTAGTGTCCCATTCGCATCTCTTGCCCAGTTGAGTGTTGCCCTCTAATTGAGCTAGAGTAATTTAATCATCCCAGCGGTTCACACACACACACACACGTGTGTCTGTGAACACGGCCATGATTGCGTAACTTTGTCATTGTCATCCTGAGCTATTGATTAACAATTAGCTAATTGAGTCGTTACGTCACATGTATGTCCAGCTTCAAAAAGTGTCACCTATTATTCAAGGCGACTCATATAAATAAATTTGAAACTGATCTGAACATGACGTGAGTCGTCATGGCCAAGGGGCATTCATTCTCATCTCAAAGAAGTTCTGTTGATGACCGCTCATTAAATTATGACTCCACTGAAGCGACAGCTAAAAAAGGTAGGTACATTGTCACAAAACGCGCCTGCACGCCCAGAAGACGAGATGGGAATAATCCACGATTTCAAACCAAAGAATAGCCCTTGGGTTGAAAACAAATTACAATAACGCCCGCACACAAATCACAGCAGTTGAGGATCGTGAAAGTTCTGTTAATGTCGGCCGCTGCGCCGCTCCAAAACGCGCCTGCACGTCAAGAAGACGAGATGGGAATAATCCACTAATTCAACCCAAAGAATAGTTGATCATAGCCATTGGGTTGAGTAGCCAATTTCCAATAACGACCACACAGCAGCTCAGAGTCTAGTCGAAGTATTTCTGTTGATGTTGACCGCTCATTGTCGACTTGCGGATGCTGGGAGATGTCGGTTGCTAAGGTTACGGGTTACAGTTGTCTTGAGGTCAACGGTCAAACTGCAGCTTCAGTCGACTGGTCAAGAGTCAAGTCTCACTGGGCTACCAATAATCGGAGTCGAGTCATCATGATGCGGCTGCGGCACATGGTCTGAAGAATCTTTCGTATTTTTGATCAATTCCCATAAGTTATGACGATTAGTTTTCAAACGACGAGAGATCTCGCGAAACTTGTCAAATGGCCGGCACAGTCATTAATGTCCGATTTCTCTATGTCCAACCACCACGGTATCGCTGTCACGTGATTCACAGAAACGGCGCCTAGGGCTTGGATTGCGCAACAGGCCTGAGCTTTGAAGTGGTTGTATTGCCGGCGTCTCAGACCGCGATGACAACAAACAGAAACCTTGTGTATCCGTTCATGTCGGAAATTCCCCAAAGATGTTAATTTTATTTTATCTATCGTAGTGTAACGTCAGACCAAATTTTTTTTTAGTATAGCGTGCGCCGCCGACTTCTGTTTGGGGGGAAAAATGAAATAAAAATAAAATTTGCATCAGTTCTCTTATTGCCGCCGAGATTGTGACCCCGAGAAATGACTAAAAAAATGTCAGGAAAAAAGTCAAAGCTGCATATTTTATCTCGCTATAAAGCGGAAAGAACTGAAGAAATCAAAACAACAACGCAAATCCCGTGAACTGTGTTTTCCATTTGAAAAGGTTTCCGGGACAGACTTCAGAGCAGGTCAGGTCAGGTATTGGAGCACGTGCTACCGGTGGCCTCGCTACCCCTAGGGTTTTTGGCGCTAAGGATCCGGTTAGCCGGATCCTCGGCGGGGAATCGCACCACGTGGCCATAGAAGCGCAGCTATCCCTCACGTTTCAAGCGCGTAACCCTTCCCATCCTCGCTCTATCGAGCACCTCTTGGTTCGACACGTGGTCTTGTCAACGGTACCCGAAGATGCGTAGGTGTGAAGTGGTCACAACGGACTCCAGTCGTTGTCTCAGCCCGTCGGTTAGGGTCCAAGCTTCACTGGAGTAAAGCAGGACCGGTAGGACCAACGAGCGGAAGACGCGAACCTTTGTCCATCTGCTCAGATGCCGCGAGCGCCACACAGTCTTATTCAGTGAG
>CALKLP010000389.1 GCA_937991965.1 uncultured Verrucomicrobiales bacterium | reverse complement strand
CTCGACGGGAATACGGCGTTCATGGTGAGGCACGCCACGATCGAGGCTGCCCTAGAGGTGGTTGCGTTCCCATACCCGTAAAACCCTCCCCGTTCCCTGTTTCGGCTTATCGCGTGGTACATCTCTGCCGTCGAAGATTCTCCGAAAACTCGGCGTATCATCGATCCCTTCCTACATGATCCAACCTTGGAGTTCACGTCGCCCATCTTGGAAAAATCAGCCGAGATGAGGACTAGCCTTCCGTATGTGAGATCGTTGGGAGTGATTGAGTACACGGCGTTGTTCTTGACGTCGCAATTCTCGGTGCACTCGTCGAAGCAGAGGGTCCCGTACACGATGTCCGCCTCCAGGGCCCTGGACAGGCTGAACGCCGAGGAGTCGCAAACGATCAGGGCGGCGTCTACCCCGGACGAGTCGACGAAGCTCGCTCTCTTGTTGGACTCGATCTGGAATTCCTTCGAGGGATACATACGAGAGACAATATCCACTGCCTTCCTCGCTGCGAACATCCACTGGTGGTGGACGTGCTTGGGGCAGAAGATCATGGAAACCTTCGCACCGTTTGGCTGTTTGTCCACCACCTCGGTACACCCTCTCTGTGTCGAGTATACGTGTTGTCTGTCAATATCCTCTCGTCTTTCCAGGGAGACGAGGAGGCTGGCTACCGATGAGACGATCGTTTTTCCCATCCCCGGTGGGAGATCGATGAACACCGGTGATCCCATGTCGGTCATGGGAGAATCGAAAGTCTTGTGTACGGTCGTTGGCGTCGAGTCTTGTCGGTATGTCTCGTAGCTCACCCTTGTCCTAGACTTCGGGCGCCACACCGTGTTTACAACGGTCTCGATCTGGATGGGTGTCAACTCGAATCCCGCCTTCTTCGAAGCTTCAAGGAGGCTGGACTTTGTAGCAGACGTATCGACGTCAGTCGGGGGCTGGATTTCGTGGTCTACGGAGTACAGATTCCTGTTGACGATGGAGTGTATCCCGGCTCCTCTCGCAGCGTCGCATATCATGTCCGACATGGAGTGTTTAAGATTCCTTACCCCCCTGGTCTGGAGACCATACTGCAATGAAGACTCCATGTAGATTCAATTACAATACTGTGATTTTATTGATTTCAATATTTAATTGCTTGGTTAGTGACCGAGATGGGTGGTCTTCGACTGTAAAATTTTACCCACATTTTTGTTTGGTTGGGGTCGTCGAACCCATTTGATTCTCTGATCGAACCAATCTTGATCGAACCAATTTTCAACTTCAGTTTTCACAACATAGCAATCATGGACGCAAAATGGGAGCACGTCGAGTATTTCTCTTCCAACAATCATTCTCAGGACTACCACGACATGATGGATCTAGGGTTTAGTTTTGATTTCGAATATCCCGTGGCAACATCATCGAATAAGGAAAGGGTTCCCGCCGATAGATCCGCGACAACTCCCGAGAGTTAAAAATATTTTTAGTGATTACGGTGCCTTACGCTAAAACTGAAATGGGAAATTGTTTTTGCAAAAGAAGACGCTCCAAGAGAAGACGCTCCAAGATAGGATCGAGGCCATCGATGATGGATACAGACCCGAGAATTTATGTCAACATGTCTCCTGAGAAGGATATGGTGAAGCTGAAAACACCCTATGTTGCCTCGACAGACGTGACGAATCCTAGTCAGGATAGTGACTCGGAAACTATTTCTAGGCCCGAGGCTGGGCCCGAGCCACCAGTATCCGAACCTTTACATGACACAGACCCAGCCTGGGACACGGACGCTGCTTCCTGTCATGGAAGCAAGTCTCCCTCCCTCTGCTCCGTATCTAGCTTCGGATCGTTTAGTGGGCCCGGGTGTTTCTCTGATTCTTGCTCGTCGAACATGACGTCAGATTTCGGGTCCATGGATACTCGTATTTTTGTAGAAGAAGGCACGGAATGAATATAAAATGTATGCTCAATAATACGAACAATAATGACTTATAGCAAAATGTTTAACGAGCTCATGAAACTCTTGCCTTCCATCAAGAAGTACTTCTTCCCCAAGAAGAACAACATCCCAAGTGATGGGGACAGAAACGTTCTGGCAAAAGAGGAGTTGGGTTACGAAGAGTGCGAACAGTTTATCCCCCTGAGAGACGGGGACGTTGTATTCTGTCCTTCGGTGTATGACGGTGATTCCTTCAGAATGTGTTGGATACATGGAGGTAAAAAGGTAAGGATCATGGGTCGTCTTTCAGGAGTAGACACGGCAGAAATGCGTGGATCTTCCGAAAAGGAGAAGGCTCTTGCCTTGAGAGCAAAACAGAGACTAAGTGATGCAGTTGCGGGTGAGTTTGTGACAATTAGAAACCCCAATGTCGAAAAATACGGCCGTAGTCTATCCGACCTAGAGGTGGGTGATATCAAATCCGTTACTGATTACATGCTTGCCGATCCCGAGATTTGTCGTCCTTATGAAGGGGGAAAGAAGTCCTCTTGGGATTAATGTAATTTTTATAATTATTTAATATTAGAAAAACAATTTACGCTTTTTTGTGTTTTACATCAATGTGCACCCGTCCAAACGCACCTAATATTAAGCCCCAGTGTTGGTTTGATTACACTGGTTCGAACCATTGGCGACTCGAACCAGAGTTCTGGTGGTTCTGTGAGATTTTTCATAAACCAATACTTCAAAAGTGTTTATTCTCCCAGAACCCCCAAATCCAAAGAGTTGTCTCAACGTTTCACAAGTATATTATATATGCATATGTTTACATTGGGTATAAACTCGTATCAAAATGCCCAAGGTAATACGCTGGTACAAATTCAACGAGGATACGAGTTATTTAGGGAATGATTCCTCAGAATACCAAAAAGATCTAACTAATTTTGGTGTCAAATCTGTAACAGATAATGTATACGGAAAAGTTGCTTACTTTGACGGATCTTCTTACCTTAGACTAAGCCTTGAAAACATACCTTCTAACATGGAATATGGATATTCGCGAACAATGTCTTTCTGGATGAAACCTACTGTATCTTCGGGTCAAGGCCTGATCACTTACGGTAACAAAGTATCAAACGGATCTTTCGGGAGGAGATATGCAGTAGTCTATGATAACTCTAATAGTAAGATATCTATACTACACTTCAATGTACTCCCAACATCAACTGGGAGCAATGTGATATCCAAAGATGAGTGGAATCACATAACCGTGGTGTTTCACGACACAGGTAATCTGTCCCGTATATATATAAACGGAGAACTTTCCATTTCCGCTGTAAAAAATTTAAATACAAGTCCAAATCACAATCTATACATTGGATGGTATCAGGAAGATGGGAATCACTTTGTTGGATATATGTCTGACATGAGATTTTACGATGGTGCATTGGAAGCCACAGAGGTTTCAGACTTGTACAATGAAACAATTCATACAGTCGAGTCGAACCTTTACATAGTATCAAAGGGTAGCTCTTATGTGGAACTAGAATGGGACCCTCTATCCCCGGGAACGGTGTATACAATAACTACTCTGAGTGGAAATACTTTCGTTTCTACAGTCGAGACCCAAGAAACAAGATTGACAATTACAGGTTTACTTCCTAGCACAAATTATGAGTTGGAGTTACATGTATAGTCACCCTGTTTAGGAATAGAATCATTTCAAGCAAGCAAACCCATTTGTGCAATACCACTTGTTCAATTTCAATGCCTCAAACAAGAAATGACTGGATAACCCGGTGATGAAAAGTGATAAATACATCACGGGTAGATGATTGTCATCAACCATGGGAAGGATCTTTAGAGCCAGCATGCTCGAAGGGTATCCCATTATGACAATAACTACTCCAACCACGAGAGCCTCGATGATTAGTCTCAGCATTATTGTTTATACATTGAATTACATTATTCCATCCAGGATTGTCAAAATTCTTCTACAAGTTTCGTACTCGGATTCATGTACGTCAAGAACGTAATCGGGGTTGATCTTGGATCGTTCCTCTCCACTCGATACATCAAGGACGATTGACGAAAAGAAGAACCTCAATGCTTTTACTTGTTTCAAGCTTTCGATGTTGTGCACAACGATCGTATCGAATCCCATATCAAGCATGGTGGCGATTCTGTAGAATTGGTGTTCAAGTGATCCACTCTCTAGTTTTAGAATACGGGCCCCGTAGGTTTTCTGAATAAACAACGGGACGTCGTGTGCGCAAGATCCATAAACACATATAACAACCATGTCCCTTGTATAATGATTCGTGAATATATTAATACCCTTCTACTGAACACAATCATGAAACTTAAACAATCTATGCGGAACAATTGAGGCACTCCTCCTCTACTTCAACGTTCCTATCAATCTTCTTGGCCTTCTTCAGGTCGGGAGACTTGGGTACCGTGAAACGCACGGCGTCTTTCGTGGGCCTCGAGCGGATGTAATAGGACCCCGTCTTGAGTCCCTTTTCCCAGGCGAAGAAGTGACTAGATGTCAGCTTTGCCACCGTTGGAGACTCGAAGAAGATGTTGGTAGACTGGCTCTGGTCGATGAACTTCCCGCGACCCGCAGACTGCTCTAGGATAACCTTCTGAGAGACCTCCCAGACGGTCTTGTACACCTTGCGAATATTCTCCGGGATCTCCTTAATATGCTGGAC
>CALKLP010000388.1 GCA_937991965.1 uncultured Verrucomicrobiales bacterium | reverse complement strand
CAGCAACGTTGGACGTAGTTGTTGCGACGAAAAACTCGCCACTCGTCCAACAGAAACACCTGCAACTCCGGCGGTCCCTGGGCACACATCATACGCTGCTTTCCACTAAATTCCACTCGGAATCGCGACATGCAGTCGTGGTTTCGGTCAGTCCGCGGGTTGCGGACATATCTCAGAATATTGTTGCATGATGCCGACATGAAGACGCGTTCATGAATTAATTGAAGAAAGCGAATGAATATTATTGAGTGTTGAACGAGCCCATGTCCTGGTGGAGGAAGCGTGATTGGCAGTGCCGAAGGTGAAGTCTTGTCATGAGTGGAGACGCATTAGTTGTCGTCTTCGGAAGAGGCGATGAACCTGACATGAAGTTGAAAAATATCAGCAAAGCAGGAAACATATACAAAAAGGAAAAGGAAAGTTAAATGATAAAAAAAACCCGAGACGAAAGGGATGAAAACAATAATAACACACATCGACAAACGAAAATGGGAAATGACAAGACAAGGCAGAAATAGTCGGAAGGTATAAACACGCCAACGAAGCGGTAGTAGCAATTGTTAGTTTCTGTTTAGGAGAACACGGAACAACCCAGCTCGTGACGAATTATTGGCATAAACTGAACCCAACATCGCACAATTTCAACGAACTATGCTGTAGGCAAATGCTATCGTACCGACAACCGCGATGAACGATTTGTAAGAAGTTTATTTGCTGTACTTCTATGTGTGTGTCGCAGTATGCAGGAAATAGTCGGAATGTATATACACGCCAACGAAGCGATAGTTGCAACTGTTTGTTTCTGCTTCGGAAAAAATAACTGAGATGGCGTTTGAATGTGCACTGCTGATAAGACGTCTCAAAATAGATGTATTGTACGTACCTTTGACAACGTTTCTTCTTTGATGAAGCCGTGGGTTGATCGTCGTCGGTGTCTTCGAGGCCATCGCTTATGTAGGCGATGATATGTCGTAAGGGAAAAGCATGTTGGTCGGAGGGCATCGGCAGGAGAAGAAGATACGTGTAGGAATTAAATTATAAAGCATTGCAGTAGGCTCGTGGTATACGAAAAAAGTGCCGAAGTTGACAGAATAAAAAAAAATTCACACGATTAGAGGTAGTAGTTTGTTTCCCAGATGTGCAATGAGTCGCATCGTTTGATACACGCACAAAACCGACAAACACTCGTGGTCCCATAACGAAAATATTCCTGAATTGGGTGTTGAATTTCGCATTGCATGATTGGTGTGCAAAACCGACAAATATTGGTGGTCCGAATTGGGTGGTTTGGACTAAAGTTGTTGTTGTTGGCGCTGAAATGAACTGAATACCAACTGACTCTAATGTAGAACATGGTAGTAATAGTTAGATAAAATATTGGCATACCTGGCATTGTGTGGTGAAGCAGGATTAGGGATATCGACCACATCGATGTTGGTGGCGTTCTTGCGTGACCTGCGCGTAATGATAATGAGCAGCGGTTGTAGCGAGTTTAATGTGAAAATGAGGTTTACAACGACGGAGATATGTAGTTGGGCAAGTTAAGCATTGACTCACGGTGTTTTGGAGCGTCGTGAGCTGCGCGTAGGGGTGGCTTTGCCATCGTCCAATTGAATCCTGAAGGCGGTTAGTTGGGGAGCAAGTAGCATCGATTGAGAATGAATAAAAAATGAAAGAGAGCAAACGGTGCTGCAAATCTGCAACACCCTCTGATGGATAACGACAATATACCATTTGCGGCTATGCAGATCTCCACCCAAATGTGCATAGTGGGGGGATAACTACCGACGGATGTTTACGAATATATTATCCAAAGTTGGAGAAAAGTGCACAAGCCATGCACATTTCGCAACAATATTTCAAAAGTGGGGGTGCAATCGTTGCACGACGGTCAATGCCTTCGAGACATCATGATTGGTCAAACACGCCCGACAAAGCGGCTAGCTTCTCCGTCCCGCTATGCTTCGACTACCCAAGAGTAAAGTGCGCACATTCAAGCGAGCAGCCACAAAGATGTTCGATTCTTTACTACAGTTGTACCCACGATAGTATGTGGCAGGGAAGAGACCGTTTGATGGGGGGGGATCAGGTCGCTTTAGGAGTGATGGCGGCATTGGAGGTGCTGAACGAAAAAAAGCAATCAATCCACGGGAAGGAACGCCACTGGCACTGAATTGCTTGTTTCGAGGAGAGAGTGTGCGAAAGAGCATTACAACGAGCCTTAAATTGTCTCCCGTGATCCTCTAACCATGGCGACACCGGAGGGTTGACATGATATAGATGGTGTATCAGCAGCAACAGCGAGAATAGTACTGCTTCCCCTTGGCACCGCTCGAAAAGAAAATGCAAGCCACTTCCTTGTCGGCGACCGAAATGTGATGACACGTTCTCGAGGACAGGCTCCAAATACTATTAAACGAGACCGACGGAAATACCAAAACGAAATCTGCATAGCCGCCAACACGATAACAACACGAGTTTAAAAAGAAATTGTGCTATCACGGTAGGTGGACGTAAATTCTTTCAACAAAAAGTATGAGTTACGGAAAATACATACTTTTTCGCTGAAGGGCATGCCGTGGTGGAAGACGCGCTTTGTGAAGCGGAGACCGAAACGATATTGTTGTTTGCTATTTTATGACTCCTGATATTGCACGGACGGGTGAACACATATGGAATTAGTCTATGGGTAAGTAGTAGTGGTATTCGACCGACGCGTTGTGTTGTCTGCCACTATTCGAATCCTGAAGTGGACAAATGGGAGAAAACACTAAAACTAGTCTATATATTACAAATGTGTAGTAGGTCTAATAATAACGTCGACAGGTGAAGGTTGTGCTACAATTTTGACATATGTAAAAAAGGCAAACAAAGGATAACGAAATAACTTCACTTTTTTTTCGAAGGGGGCGATTTCTTGGCAGGTGCTCTTGGCGATTC
>CALKLP010000387.1 GCA_937991965.1 uncultured Verrucomicrobiales bacterium | reverse complement strand
ATATAAACATCAATCATGAAAGACTTGTCCTACCATTTCAGTTCCAATGGGTTAGTACTATACGATTCAAATTACATCGGCGACGACGACGAAAGTAATCTTAAGGAGGAACTATACAAATTGGGGAAACGAATGTTCCATAGGGAGTCGGGTAACAGAGTACGCGGGGGACTGAGCATGAATGGAGACGAAGTCCTCGTGTCAGAGACAAACGTAGTTCCCATACCGGGTGTCTCGTGGACAGGTACACCCGTGGAAAGAATTGCTCGTGACATTACCGATAAATTGATTTCACTGAGTGTTATTCCACCCGGCACGTGTTTAAATTACTGCCTATACAACATGTATGAGACGAACAATGACTATATCGCTTTTCACAGCGACTCTGAGCGCAACTCTGTTCCCATAATAGCATCGCTTTCTCTAGGAGCCCCAAGGAAGTTTGTGTTTTTGGAAAAACAAACTAACGACACTATAGAGATGAGTCTGGTGAGTGGATCTTTGCTCGTATTCGGGGGACAGATAAATACAGACTACATGCACTCAGTACCACCATGTAAGAAGACAGATTTTACTGATAGCTTTAGGATCAATCTAACATTTCGAGTTGTGAATCCCGTCTCATCCATCGAAAAGAGGATAGTCCAGGCTAAAACCCCATTCGCGATACACAAAGAAATCGTCAATGGGTTCACGAGACGGTACTTTACGGAAGACTTTTGGTTCATCACACCTGCGGAGGCGCTCACGCACGAACACGGCGTTATCATGCTGAAAAAATGGGGGACCGCGGGAAAGTTATCCATACAGCGTGAAGTTATCGTGGACAGAGTTTCCAATATGAGATGTAAGAGAGACGATATTTTCGGATCAACTGATTGGTTTATACTACCAAATAAAGTACCATACCATGCTCTATACGGTAGGTTGGTAAGGGTCTCGAAGTTCCTCCTTTGGAAGTACACCCAAGTACCAAATAAACGCCCCGTCCCAATAAAGGTACAGCAGCTTTCGGGACTGTATTACGAAACACCGGAACCGGGGAGACCAAGGAAACATTTCATCATTGAGTCGTAATGAGTTTCAACAAATTTTGCCCATGGTCATTGCCTCTTACTCCGTACAAAATGTAATCATCATCTTCTGAGGACTCTTTAGATAAAACACCAGGAACGCCATACTGACGACACCAACATGTTTGTATTTTATAATATATGCCGTATTGTAGACAAAAAAAATGACAACGGTTACGTGGACGCAAGACGCCAACTCAAATTATGAGGTTTCCTCCCCCGAGCACCTGAAGCAGATAATGAACAGAGGTGCTTTATACACCGACGCGGGTACTCCTCCTACAAGTTACTGGGGGTCTGGAATAAATTATATCCAGACAGCCGATATCGATTTGTTGGGAGACAGCACCGACATCAAACCGATTGGTGTAGCCGATGAACAATTTTTAGGGATTTACGACGGTGGTGAATTCAAGATTTCGAATTGGTCGTATGTGGATCCGGAATTCACAGGTACCGGTACTCCTGAGGGTAGAGTTGGACTATTCGGGAGTGCGACTGGGACGCTGAAAAACCTGAGGCTTACCGGTCTATGGAAGCTTGAAGGATACAGCGGGTACGCAGGTTTTCTGTTAGGTTTTATGCACAACACCACGACGGGTTTTATTTCGAACGTCGTGTGTGACTTTTCAGAAGGTAGTCTCATAGATACGAACAGCTTCTCTGTCTATGTCGGTGGTATTGGCGGATACGTTCGGTATAAATCCATTTCAGGGATTGTCTTGAATGGATCTGTAAATTTCGGTCCAAATACTAACTCAACGACTTACAAGGGTGGACTGTTTGGTTACATGTATGCCAATGGTAACACCATGTTCCTTCACAACAACGCGACGTTCCCGTCGGGGATAGACGGCGGGAATGAAGTGGGTGGAGTATGTGGAAGATACAACGGCACTAATACTGCACCAGTGGTGTCAACGTTTGTGAACACCATGACTGGAGACGTGGTCGGTACAAAGTACGTTGGGGGTGTAGCCGGAAACTTTTTTCTCACACTCACGACCGGGGTGACGTGTGAAAAGATGGTTAACTCCATGACAGGAAACATCATATGTGATGGTACGTCTAGTTATCGGGCGGTCGGTGGCGTTTTTGGATATGCAGTATCTCAGGTTGCAATGACCCTATTGTTTAACTACATGGATGGTGATATATCAGGGGGAGTTTACACCGGTGGTCTTATAGGATTGACTGTAACCACGAGTGCGGCAAGTCTAGAGGACTCAATCAACGCGATGAATGGTACCGTGGACAAGGCATTGATTGGTGATTCAAAGGATTACAATAGCAGCACCTACGGCTTTCCGTTTACAAAAGTAAATGTCAGCAAGATGACGACATTCGGCTTAACGTTTTCTGGAGATCTACATGGTACTACTACATCTTTCCCCACAGGACTACGTGCGCCTCTCTATTTTTCAGGTCTTCCATACGTCTTGCTAAACGGCACAGACGATTTCGGGAATTCTCACGAAATCGACTTCGTTTACGCCAATCTCTCGGGCTCTAGTTCTAGCTCATTCAATGCCTACACGCATTGTACCCTTCACAAAGGAGATGTCACCACGCCGTTTGATATCAACTTCGATGTATCTGAAACCAATACTTTCTTGTACACCACTTTCACTAATGCGACAACAGGAACGATCAATCAACCCAACAATCTTACAATAATCGTTCCGCCCCCGTTGATTGTCGTACCACGCCCCGTCAATATTCCCGTTGTTATTACGAAGGTTAGTGGTGCCATTGGTTATAACGTCACTATCGAGGGACCGACCGGTGGAGAGACAACAGCCTTGTCTGGTGTAACCACCCTGGAACACAATATCACAGACGTTATACCAGATACCACGTATACACTGAGGCTCTATGCCGATACCGGCACCGGTTACAATCTCACCGAGACACTATCGACAACCACTCCGTCCAACGTCGCTGCCAACTACGATATTACTGATTTTCAAGACAATGGTGTAATTGACTTGACCTCTCTGAATGCAACAACGCTATCAAGTATGTCGTCTCTCTTAACTGAATTGGTCAACACGGGGGATGTAGTAAGCGTGTCACTGCCAAGCAATCCCGAACTCGCGACGTCGTTCGTCAACGCGGGAGAAAACCTGAGTATTGTGGGAGATGCGGTACTCTTGCCATTTGATACAACATCGGGAGCGGGTCAAAGTGTAACTTTGACACTGCCTGACAACACAACAACAGTCGATGTTGGTTACGACGAGGGTTCGAATACTATCATCGTTGAGTCAACTTCGTATAGCTCGGGGGATACCTTTGTCTTGGACGGGAGGAAGATCGAGATATTCGACTACTATGATCTGAACATTCTTACTATTGGAGAAAAATTCCCACTAGCCGTCGAACCACGCTCAATCAATATTCCCGTTGTAGTTGTCGAGGTTCCGGGTGCAACGGGGTATAACATCACATACGAGGGCCCGACCGGCGGAGAGATCACCGCTTTTTCTGGTGTAACCACGCTGCAACACAACATCACAGGTCTTGACCCAGAGACCCAGTACACCATTAAACTTTACGCTGACACCGGTTCTGGGTATGTTTTGACAGAGGAGTTGACCACGACGACTCTTCCTAACGTCGCCGCCAACTACGATGTCAATATCTTTGTAGAGGACGGAGTCATCAACCTTAGTTCCCTCCCAGAAAACACCATCTCAAATATCGGTGAAGTTATGAACGAGCTTTTTGACACAGGAGACATCGTTAACGTCTCCGTACAGGGAAAACCCGATTTAAACACATCTTTCATAAACATAGGAGATGAACTTAGTATCAGTAACATCGATGGGGTGTTGTTGCCTTTCGTTCAGGCTTCCACACCAGGTCAAGATGTTAGCGTTAGGCTTTCGGATGATTCCACGGTTGTAGGTATTAATTTCGACGAGGTAGTGAATACCATAACTGTAAACGGTGTTACTTATAGCCCCGGTGACAGCTTCATCCTTGACGGGAAGAAGGTGACTGTGGTGGAATACTAAATTTAACACTGGTAAAACCATAGTTTATATCCATAGTTCGCTGCTTTTGAAATATTCTCGTTAATTTAAGATTTAGGAACCAACTTAAATGAACCAATTAAAACGTACCAATTCAACCATACAAAATATAATCATCATCTCCCGAAGACTCTTTAGATGAAACACCAGGAACACCAGGTGCCTTCGGGTAAACACAAGACTGTTGAAGAACACATGGCCTTATTCTACATCTCCTCCTATGGTCAATACGGTAAAGGGTGTAATCCCCTAGAAAACTCTCTACATAAAAAACCAGAATTCTAACCAATGTATTTCTTTGTGATTTTCAAATATCTATCAAAGGAGCTATAGGAACCCCAATATTTACAAAAATCTCGACTAAAATCTTGACAAACGTTACTACATTTCAATCGCCAGTACTGAAGAGCGTCTATTTTGCGAATACACTTCAGTAAATTTAACTTCCAAATAAATCCAGGTCATCCAACCTTAAAAACCTATTTGTTTTCATGAAGAGAAATCTTGATCAACGCGAAATCATATAGTTTCGTGATACAAAATCTTATTCATATCAGATTGTGAATGTGAACTCTCATTTTGATCCTTGTCTGATGTCCAGAATAACCGGAGCCCATGTTGATTCGAAGGTTTGAAAAATATGTGAGACCTATGTGGCTACGAAATATAAAAATATTAAATGTAAATTTTCATCGAACCTATAGTCGTACACTTTTCTCTTATTTGGTTCGTTACACTTCAGAACCTAACTGGTTCGTAGTAATTATATTTGGTTCGGGAAAAGACTATACGTATGTAGCGTATTTTATAAACACTTTACCTCATATATTCTCATTGTATTCTATAGTATTACATACTTTCGCATAAAATCTCAGCTGTATAGGTTTCTGTCATCCCAAGAAAGGTTACTATTTTTAATAATTGTATCGCATATAGGGCATCCTATCGGGGGCTGCTTAAACGGAGACTTGTACAATTGTCGCAGTGCGGACGAAGAGATACGATACGCCATTTGTAAAAGACGGTACATTAAATCAAAAGTGTTTTTACTCCAAACTATAATATACCATGTGAGCTGAGTAGAGTTTCAGATATCAATGCCTTTTTGAGACTCAATCATTATGAATTGCCAATTAATAATCTACCCTCCCCTTGCCGAAACGCTTCTAAAGTAATCGCTATGCTTGCACATTATAAGGAGCATGACCAAGTTTACGATAATCCTTGAATTTCTATTTTCGAATACGATTTTGTTCACGAGATTCTCGATGTCAATATCCTTATGAATTGGTTCACCGATGTCCACAATCTTCAGTAAAAATGTATTTGACAATTCTCGGTGGTATCCAATGTCTTCCGCAGGATTATCATCTTGAATG
>CALKLP010000386.1 GCA_937991965.1 uncultured Verrucomicrobiales bacterium | reverse complement strand
CTTGGCAACGGCGAGATCCTTGATGTTGATAATTTCAGATCCTGGGCTATTTGGGGTGGCATCGACGAAGTGCTGGGCATAAGCGCAGTACTTGTTCAATGGGGAAGCTTCGCATTCTTCTCCGGCTGGGTTCTGAGCGTAGAGCTTGAAGTCAAGATCGGCATCTGGAGTGTTGGTGTTCATTGACAAACTGATGTCGTATTCGGAATCAGTTGGGGCCAAAGCCATAGTGGTGGCGGTGGTAGCTCCCTGGAGTGGGGCAGTGTGGGAAGCGATCTCGTAGTTTGGATCGGCAACGTAGGCGGTGTATGAACCATAGTCAACATTGTTGAAAGTGGCAACTCCGCTAGCATCAGTAGTGGCAGTCTGAGCGGTGTTTCCTACGAAAGAGGATCCTTCCTTGAGTTCGACATCAACACCGGCAACTGGGGCGTTGTTGGTGGAGTCAGTGAGGGTGACAGTGTAAGTTCCCTGGGAAGCAGACTGGTTGGAGATACAGGCAGTATCAGTGTTGGCGCAAACCTGTCCATCAAGGGTAACAAGCTGAGTCTTACCGGTTGAGGTTTCGGCTCCGGCGGTGGCTGGAACAACAGCGAGGATCTGGTCGTCCTGGAAAACCTGGTTGGTGTCCTCGAACTTAACGACAACTGGGTAGTCGGAGTCTGGGTTGACTGGGATGTTTGGAATCTGGTAGATACCGTTGGTGAACAAGTTACCGTTACCCAACAAAGTGCTTCCACTGTAGGCAGAGACGTTGACACCGGAGTGGACAGTAGTCTGTTCGGTCAAGTCAACATTTCCGTTGGCATCAGGGGTCTGGTCAATGTAGTAGAGAGCTCCCTTAAGAGTGGTGGTCTGTGGGGTGAAACTGTAGGCTGGAAGTCCGTTTCCGCAGTTTGGTCCATCTGAGGCAGTCAAAGCGGAAGATGGAGATTCGGTAGCGAGAAGTCCGTTGTTGTTCAAATCGTTCTTATCCTACTGGTCGGTGTTGAAAGTGACATCTGGGTTTGGATTGGACAAATCAGTGATGGCGAATTTCAAGTTAGAAAGAGCAGTGGCAACCTGAGTCTCGGTACCGAAGACGTAGAGGTAGTCAGAGGTGTTGGCGGTACAGTCTGGGAAGAACTGGAGTCTAGTGTTAGCTCCTCCTTCCTGGGCTCCACCGAGGTCTCCCTTGATGATCTGGGCGTTCTTGGCAAGGACAGCGGCTCTGATAACACAAGTGTTAGGATCACTGCAGGTAGTGGAAGCATTGTCGAAGGCCGGTGTTGGGTTGGCAGCGGTGCTCCACTTGTAGTATCCATCGTGCTGTGGGGCGTTAGCGGCGGCATCAGCAATGACGGAGTCGTGAACTCTTTCGAAGTTTGGATCAGTGAAGTTTGGATCAGTGAAAGCCTTGTAGGAAGCGTTGGTTGATCCAGCGACATTTGGCTTTCTGAAGATGAAGTAGAGGCCGAATCCGATGCAGCACAAAAGGGCGAGACCCAAGAAGGCGAAATCAAGTCCGTCGTTGACCTTGTTCACTCCGTAGTTGTCAGAGTTATCAGACAAGTAGAAGAGGGAGGCAGCGGCGATGGCGGCGCAAAGGGCGAACAACAAAGCGTAGATTCCCAAGATGTAGTAAGGCCAGATGTAGTATTCCTTAACACACTTGCAGCAAGCTGGGTTCAAAGTGGCGTTGGCGTTGGTTCCGTCTTCCCAGAGAAGGGTGGCGTCGGCCTTGGTACAGGTGGTTCCTGAAGCAAGGTACTTATTTGGGCACCATCTTGGGGCGATTTCATCCTGGTGGATAGCGGCGAGGTTGCCCTGACAGGTGGCGTCTGGGTTTCCGTCGGTTCTGTGCTGCCAGACGTTTCTCAAGAGAAGTCCAGCGCAGCAGATGGTGAGGATGAAGAGGATCAAAGAGAGCATACCGAGAACGAAGAATCCGGTTCTGTTTCTGATGAATCTGGTGATGATGGCGAGAGCACCGATGACGATACCGGCAATACCGAGAGCCTTGAGGAACTTGGTATTGAAGGTGTTGTATCTGGCGTTTTCTCCGTACTTGTGCCATTCGAGAGCTTCTTCACTCCAGTAGACCATCAAGAATCCGAAGATGATAAGTCCAAGGCAGGAAAGGTAAAGAGCGTAGGAAGCGAACTTGAATCTGTTGTAAGCAACGGTCCAGGTGGCGTAGGCGCAGAAAGCGAAGCAGAAGGCAGCGATGGCGGCGAGAGCGATGATCCAGTTAAGGAGTCTTCTGTCTCTAGTCCAGGCCTTGGCAAGGCTCCAGTTATCTGGCATGTGTCTGTTCCATTCGTCAGTAGAGGAAGTCCAAGAGGAGATTCTGCACAAGTGAGTTGGCTTGTAGAGAGTCAACCAGAGGGCGGCTCCGGCCATGTAAACGGCAAAGATCAAAGATCCGGCGAAGGCGAGGAAGGTCATTCCTGAGCTTGGTGGCTGTCCCTTGGCGATGTTGGATCCGGCTCCGGCTCCCCATCCAGCGACAAGGAATCCGATGAGGCACCCGACGGTGGCCATAATGGCGTGCCAGAGGGTGATGCTTCTTCTGTCTCTGTGGTACAAGATCCAGGAGAGGATGGCGGCGATGAGGCAAGCAACACCAGCGAGACCACCGAAGATCATAGCAAACTTAGAGTTTCTAATTTCATCTTCGATGTATCTTGGTTCACCGGTGAGGAGATCGTGTCTCTCAAGGAGAGAGATTTCGTCGTTTCTCTGAGATTCGAGGCTCAGAGTATCGTACTGGAAGGATGAGTTATCTTTCATTCTTTCTTTTTTGATTTATAAGTTTCGTATCCAGGAGTTTAAATTAGTCCATTAGCCAATAATATTCATTAGACGCTATTCTAAGATACGTTTTAACCGAAGAATTTAATTCAAATTCTCCCAATTATAAGCCGTACTTAATTCAATGTTCAATCACCTGAAAA
>CALKLP010000385.1 GCA_937991965.1 uncultured Verrucomicrobiales bacterium | reverse complement strand
CTCCGTGTCTTTGCTTATGAGCTATCCTGCGCTTCGCTTGTATTATGGTTCAACTAAATCACCGAAATCACCCTTAAGTTCGTGCCCTTACCCTCAGCCCTTTCTGCGTTACGAATATCAGAAATTGAACAAGGAGCGAAGCAGCGCATATTATTCGTGCGCGCGCCCATACGGTAGCCTCGGCGAGGCTACCCTACCCTGTGAGAATACCTGGAAAATAACGACATGATGCAATTCCTTCCGATTCACAAGATGGCCCAACGGGTCATAAGTTGTTAGCCCAGTCAGGAGAGTTCTTGAGCCCCAGCGAAAGAAGCTCGAAGGGCTGGGAGAAATGCCTCGCCCCAAAAAGCAACGATCAGAAAGCAGCGATACTCTATCAACTCCGCCGAGGCGCAGCTTGATCACGCTCGGCTATAAATGCGCTGTTTGCTCCCGATCCCCCTCCAGCAATCAACAAATCATCACAACGGATTCTTCCTTGGCAAATCCAGCCCAATAGAGTATGCATTCATCATGACATATTCAGGTTTCTTTTCTTCTTCGAGATTATCTCAATACGGCCGGGTAATGGCCCACTAATTGACTAATGATGTCTTATTTCTTTCTCGTTACGACCTCCAAGGTCCAACTATGTAATCTATGCTCAAATCATGAAGCCAATACCTCTCGAACTTCAGAATCCTAAAAACGCCGAAGTGTTATTTTTTCTTGAGCCATTAAGTTGTCATAGTGACATCGTCGAACCATTACGTAAGGTTTTAAATTCTTTCCCAAATTGTAAAAGTTTTTGTCCTGACGAAAAAAAATTCAAATACTGCATTTGGTATCTAAACGATGTAGTTTTTGCGTTTGCAATTGGGATGCAATTTATAGGATTCAGGATTCCTTTAGAGGAACAAGAAATAGCTTCGAAATTTTCTAGAAAAGAATATCAATTCGATGATAATCTATGGATCGCTACCGATTATAACCATGCAGAATTAGATGAGATTGCAGAATTGGCTTATCGAAATGTAGATAAGGCATAACCAAAACCTGCAGGGAAAAATTAACCCTTATCATAGTTTCTCTCGAAAACGAGATCTCCCTTGAGATTAATTTTTACAGAGATTAAACGCTCACTATTAAAACAACCCCAATGTTGAAAAGATTCGAAGACTGGACAAAACGCGCGTATAAGCCGCGGATTGCGAAATGGAAACGCCCTACATTATTTGCTCTTAGCCTCGCAATTGGAATCGCGTGCTTGTTCGCTTCCTACTTCCAGGTCAAACATCAGTGGACCAATGATAGCATTTGGTTGTTAATTGGAATCTTTGGATTTCTATCCAGTATCGGACTCATTGTCTCAATTTTTTGCAAAGATTATTGGGTTGCATTGGTACTAGGGAAGCCCAGCCTTTAGCTCTAAGGGCCTAACCAAGCGCCCACTAAACCGCGCGTTGAGATAAGTTCATAAAATTGGAGATGATAGATCACTCACGGTGAGGGTCGCCAGTTACTAAACGTCCAAGCTGAACAGATACCTGCCCCTCTTACTTTGCTCGCCCCTCCCCATCCAAAAAAAACTCCGTGTCCTCCGCGCCTCCGCGGTGCCCCCTCCCTCGTCACTACAGAGCACTATAACAATCCTCTGAAATTATAATTCCTAAAAGGCCTGTCTTCTGCTTTGATGAGTGAACAATGCACAAATCACTCGCCCTATTTTCCGCTCTCCTGTCAGGCTGGCTCACCGCTGCGCCTGAGTATGTCGAGATCGACAAGCCCTTCAGCACCTCCTACGCCTTCAAGACACAAGTCCAACCCGTGAACACTGGTCGGGGCAGACTGGAGGTCCCCATCATCACCTGGGCGGCCGATGGAATCACGATCGATGCCAACAACGGGATGAAACCAGATCCTAACTCACGTCTCGCGAAAGCAGTGGGCATGCCGTTGGAAATTAAGGTGAATGACGATTTCGAAAGCCAGATCGAGAACTATATCTCGGGCCGCTCGCCCTTTCTCCGGGGCACGGTGGGCATGATCACGCAGGCTACGGAGGGGCTGCAAGCGCTTTCTTCGGATCTGGAGCCAGTGGTTATTCTCCAACTCTCTTGGTCCACGGGTGCGGATGGATTTGTCGCCAAAGACATCAAGACGCTCTCTGAACTGAAGGGCAAATCGATCGTGGTGCAGAAAAACGGCCCACACCTCGACCTCGTGCAGGTGCTCCTCCAAGACGCGGGGCTCAAGCCTGAGGACGTCACCCTAAAGTTCGTCAAGGACATCACCATGATTGACGAAAACAAGATCAGCGACCCCGCCTCTGCCTTTCGGGAGGATTCCTCGATCACAGGAGCGGCCTGTATTTACCCCGACATCTTAACCCTCACCGCCGGTGGAAACGTGGGCACGGGAGCAGAAGACAGCGTCAAAGGAGCGCGTCCAATCCTCTCGACCCGAACTGCCTCCCGCGTGGTGGCCGATGTCTATGCGGTGCGGAAAGACTTCTTCCAGTCTAACCGAGAAATGGTGCATGGGTTCGTCTCTGAGTTACTCGCGACGCAAGCCAGCTTCATGAGTGAGCTCGACGCGGTCAAAAACAAGAAATCCGCCAGTGCAGAGTTCAAGAAACGCTGCGCTCCCCTCGCCCAGTTCGCGCTCCAAGATTCCGGGGCGGTGAATGACTTCATCTTATGGCTCGGGGTCGATTCTGAACTTGCAGGACTAGCAGGCAACCGCAGCTTCTTCGCCGACACCAAAAACCCAGTTGGGTTCGCCCCTACCGCGCAGCGCACGGCGACATACTTCCAATCAATCGGAAACCTCACCACCGCCGTGATTCCGTCCGTCGCGAACTGGGATTATAACTCGGACTTTTCCACCAAGGGCACCGTGATTCCTGTGAAAAAAGCGAAGCCCGCCTTCGCGACTCCTGCCGCAGTGCGTAATGCCGCCTCCAAGCAAGATGCGAGCGAACTGTTCCGCTACACCTTCCAGTTCCCCGCCAATGCCGCCGAGATCAAATGGCAAGATTACCGCAGCACCTTTGACACCCTCTATGACACCGTCTATCGCTATGGCGGAGCGGTCGTGCAGCTCCGGGGACACTCCGATAACTTCTTCTATAACTTCGCCCTCATGAAGCACCAGCAGGGCGCCACTACTTATAAGCAGCGGAAGCCCGGAACGAACGAGTTTATCGAAAAACCGCTCCCAAAACTAGAACAACTCAGAGGCTCGTCCAAGCGCCTCAGCTATGACCGCGCCTTCTCGGTCAAGCGCGCCTACGCCAGCTACCTCCGCGAAGCCATCGGGCTTACCGCCGCGGAGATCGACCTTTCCCGCTTCGATGTCAAAGGAATGGGCATCACCGACCCGGTGCATGCCAAGCCAACATCCCCCGCCCAACGAGCCGAAAACATGCGGGGTGAAATGGTCATCTTTGCGGTTGAGTCTGAGATCTCCCTCGATTTCGGAATGGATGACCTGCAGTAAGAACCCCAATCACTAAGACGATGAAACACCTTCTATTATTTTGGCTCGGGCTTACCCTCAGTAGTGTTGCGCTCACAGAAACGGAACTGGAAGCCGAGCGGCAAAGCCAAACAGCCACCGCCTTTACGATCCTCTTCGACAGTAGCGGTTCGATGAGCAAGAACAACAAGATCACGCAAGCGAAACAAGCCTTCAGCGTCTGGTTATCAAGCCAAAACCCTGCGGACGCCTTCTCCCTGATCCACTTTGCGCGCGAAGGCACTCTCGCCGTTCCGCTCCAGAAAAACAACTTGGAGCAGGTTCAAGCGGTCGTAAAAAAACTGCAGGCCAATGGGCAAACGCCGATTGTGAACTGCCTCAGGATCGCGCACCAGAACATTCAGGAGCGGCGCAAAACTTACTCCCCCTACGAGCGTCACCTCGTGGTCGTCTTCACAGATGGCGGTGAATCTCTGGACGCTCGAGGGAACAAGGGCGTGGTCAGCGAGATTAAAAAACTGACCCGCGATAATATCGAGGTTGTAGGCATCGGGTTCCATGGACAAGGCGCGTATATGAGTAAATCCGCCACCAGTTACTACGACGCCTACAATACCGAGGAACTCAAGGAAACGCTCACCAAAGTGGCGGCTGAAATCGATCCCAATGCCGAGGTTTACATGACCGAGCAAGACCGCAAACGAATGGAGAACCTCGACCTTAATCCTCCGACAGCAAAGGTAAAAGCAGAAAGCGCCGCTGGGGTACCGCAAACGACTCAGACTCAAACCACTAGCAAGAAAAGGGGGCTCTTCTCTAAGTTCCCGTTTGCGATCTTTATCGTGGTCGCCTTTCTGCTACTGAAAAAGATTTTCTAAGATATGAAGAAGGTAATCATCGGTTTATGCATCCTCTGCATGGTGGGTATGGTCGGCTGGCGCGTGACGAAAAACATGCGCCAACAATCCGCGGCCGAAGAACTCTTGCTCCGCAGTAGTGACGCCAAGAAATACACAGACAATATCACCATCCTCGGCGATGAATGGCTGGGATACATGATCTTTCGCTCGCGGACCTTCCAAGATTACCTCGCGGAGGCCGACATCGGGGTCACCTTCCAGATCGAGCATGACTTTGAGGCGCGCTTTCAGGCGCTTAAGAATGCCGAGGCGGACCTCGTGCTTGCCACCGCGGATAGTTATCTCGTGAATGGGCAGAGCAGTAATTACCCAGGTGTAATTTGTGCCATCATCGATGAGTCCTTTGGAGGTGACGCTCTCATTGCAGGACCAGGAATCAACTCACTCGATGATCTGAATACCAAGAACATCAAAGGCGCTTACGTCGGGCACTCCCCCTCTGAATTCCTGCTCAAGTCACAGGTAGCGCACTTTCAGCTTCACGAACTGGCCCCGCAATTACCCAGCTTCCGCGCAGACACCGCCGAGGAGGCCTACAACCAGCTCAAGCAAGGAAAAGCCGATTTCGCCGTTCTCTGGGAGCCCTTTGCCTCCCGCGCCCTCCAGAACATCCCCGACACCACCCGCCTGATCGATACCAGTAAGGCGCAAGACCTCATCATCGATGTCGCCATCGCCTCACGCCAAATCGCGGCGGATAATCCGAAACTGCTACAGAAAGTGCTCTTCGCCTACTACCGTGCCCTCCATGACCTGCAATCCGACGCAGATCGACTCCTTTCACAGGCTACGATTGATTCAGGCGAGCAGCAAGAAGTCGCTAAGCAAATGCTCTCGGGCATTCGATTTGTGAACTATGAGGACAATAAGACGCAATGGCTAGATACGGCTGGCAGCTTTCGCATCGAGCGCGCACTGAGTAGCATCTCGACCATCCTACGAGAAGTCGGAGACCTCAAGACCGCCCCCACGAACCTTGCCTCGCTCGTGCACTCCAAGTCCCTTCTTCAGATCGAGAGTAACTTAAAGAAACTTCCTCAAGCCCAAAGCACAGCCTCCTCCTCGCTCGGCCACTACTTCCGCCCGCTCTCAGCAGACGATTGGAGCAACTTACAGAACCAGGCCACGGGAACCCTCATGAATCGCCCGATCTCATTCTCAGCGGGATCATCAGAGATCGATGAGGAAACCAAAACCAAGCTACTGGAGGCCTCTAAGAAACTGCTCCACTACCCCTACCACCGCTTGATCGTAGAAGCGCACGTCAGCCCCGGTGGAGGCGCAGAGGTCGAAACAGAACTATCCCAAAACCGCGCCCAAATCATCAAAGAGTTTCTTCTCGCCAACACAGATCTGACGCCCGAGCGAGTCTATGCCAAAGGAGTGGGCGCGCAGTATAGCCCCCCGAAAAAGGCGGAGGAATCCAGCCGTGCGTGGAAGCGGAGATGTCGTCGCGCTTCGATCTTGATCGCTGCGGAGTAGCCCCTTATAGAAGACCCTCATGAAGCCAACCTTTCCGATCGATGAACAGGAACTCAAAAGCAAGGGGATCAAAACCATCTTTGGCTCGATTCTCACATGGGTGGCCTGCCTCCCTGCTTTTGGCGCGTGGAGTATTCTCGAAGCCTCACCGCTGATTTACCTTCCTCTTGCTGGTGTGACAGTAGGAGGGCTGTGGTATTACTGGAAGCAAGAGATCACCAAGAAACGCCCCACCTGGATCGAAGAAAAAGTGCGCGCCAGCAACACAGAACAAAACGAGATGCTTAAGCACCAGATCAAGCGCTATGAAACACAAGGAGCGCGCTGGGAACAGAAGCAACTGCAACAGGCCTTACGCTCAAAAGAAAAAATTGAAACCTACCTCTTAACAAAGCAACCCAACATCGAAATCTGGGCCCGGATCGAATCCCTGATCGACACCCTTAGCTTCTCTCTGATCGAGAAACTAGATCACTACCGAAAAACCGAGGACGATCAAGTTAAGAAGGACGTGCAAGAAGCGGTTTACCAACTGCAACAAACCGAAATCAACCTCGCTGACATCATCGCTCCGCATCTAGGAGTCGAAGACAACTTCCTCCCGCAGGAAGACAAGCTCAACACCGCATTACGCGAACTAAAGGAAGAGCGCGAAATCGCCCAACGGGTCAAGGAACGCATCCAATCTGGCTATAGCCAAACCACGTATTCCAGCGAAACCGGCATCAGTGAATAAGCACGCAAGCAGAGGGAACCGCTCGGTCTCCATATCTAGCTTTGGTCTCAAACTTGAAAACCGCTGCCAGAAAAATGATTTATGGCAAACATGTGACCATAATTACTTTTTTTTCGTCTAAAAAGGCTATATGAACAAATACTTACTAGTTAGCTTGATTGGGATCGGAAGTTTAAACGCTGCACTTACCTTATC
>CALKLP010000384.1 GCA_937991965.1 uncultured Verrucomicrobiales bacterium | reverse complement strand
ACACATAAGGGAGCGCCCACTTGCTGAATTCGGTTCAATAGCCGCTCAGTATATCTCATACATAGAGCAAAACGTGCGTTTACGAAAAAAGCAAAGAGAAAAAGGACTCAGTTAGTTCATCGACTACAAGATTATACTCAGCATCAGACCAGAAAAAGTACCGATTAAAGACATGGCTTTTTGACTACTAAAGACACTAACACAATAAAGTTGCAATAATTGAATTGCCCTGTAGTATGATCTTAGAATCATGACAGCTACTGAATTATCACGCATGAACCTGGATCAGAAGGCCTTAAAACTATTACTCAAAGATTGTGCTGAGGGATTTTATCAGCAAATGTATTTTCTTGGAAAGGATGTGACCGTTAAAGAAGGAAATCAGCTGTTACAATATGGGTTTAGCAAGTCCTCCTCCAAGGGGCTAAAAGGGACAAGCTGTTATACTCTCACTGAGACAGAGAGAATCGTGGAGCTTTACGGTTCCTGTGCGAGTTGCTATACCGACAGTGGGAATGTTGCTTTTCTAAGAACGCGTAGGCGTTTCTATCACTGGCTACCCGAACACCGCTGCGTGGCTGGGCAATGGAAGCCTGAAGAGGTAGCCCCACGAACTCCAGAATCTCTTTTCCAAGTATTGTCGCCTCTTTTACAATGGTGGGTGGAGTATGAAACATGGATTCAAAATCGTTTTGGCGCAGAGTACAGAGAGCAATGTTACAAGGAGTGGCGAAGCATTAAGACACAAAAATCATGGCTCCCCCCTGAAGATGCTGTTCAGTGGGTCTCATCATTTCTAAATCAAGAGCGTGACCACGTAAGACCTAAAAGCTTTCTCGCTCAGCGTTCCTTGTGAAGCCAGATTTAACTACCGATACAAAATTGGTTTAAACTTGGCTAATAGTATCAAAAGCGAAACTTTTTAGCAAGAGCACGGCGAATCCCCTCTGCCTTCACAAGGGTTTCTTGGTATTCGCTGTCGGGTAGAGAATCCGCCACGATCCCGGCTCCGACGTGATAGCTGAGTGTATTTTCCTCCCTAATCAAGGATCGAATCACAATGTTGAACTGTGACTCTCCATTAAAACCTAAGTAACCAACAACTCCTGTATATAGCCCTCTTGGAACAGTCTCTAAGTTCTTAATAACATCAATGGCACGAAGCTTCGGAGCTCCCGTAATACTTCCGCCAGGCAGGCAAGATTTCAGGACGTCTAAATGATCTAGATCAGTCCTAATTTGCCCTCGAATCGTGGAAACCAAATGATAGACATGTTGCAGCTTTTCTAGCGAAAGCAGTTCATCTACCCTCACGCTCCCGTATTCACAAACTCTCCCTAGATCGTTCCTCAGCAGATCTGTAATCATAACCAGCTCTGCATTTTCCTTTGGCGAAGTCACAAGCTCGTAGGCAGAGAGATTATCCCGCTCGCTATCAGAGAATCGTGGACTAGTTCCCTTGATCGGTCTTGTCTCAACGAGACTTCCGCTCATGCGCACAAAGGTTTCTGGTGAGGAGCACAGCAGCTCTCTCCCCGCGAGCTGTCCGTAACAAGCCATCGGCGCAGGTGATTCATAACGGAGTCGTTGATAAAGCGTGAAAAGATCGGAGTTCGATTCAATCGTGGCAGAAAAACGTTGCGATACATTCACTTGGTAGATCTCTCCCGCCGCAATGTATTCCTTAGCGCACTTTACGGCATGGACAAATTCATCCTGACTCATAGACGAAGCCCATTGCCCAATCTGAATTTCGGATTTTTGAGCCTGTTGTAACTCTAAGGGTTGCTTGGGAGTGGATAGCCATTTTTCTAAACTATGATCATAGGCGAGAAAATCCTCATAGACCCCAAAGGTGAAGCTACCATCATAGTCAATCCACCCCGCGAGCCCACCTTGCGGATAGCCAAGATCGGTTTGCGCCCCCTGATGCTTCAGCATGACATCTCGCAAGGCAGAAGTGTCTGAGATAATACCAGTGATAATCTCGCTGGGATTCGTTGCCAGAATAGAGATTGGAGTGGTGTAAGACTTAGGAATGTTTCCTGAACTGTCAAAAAACAAAGAATCCTTCCGATCAAGCTGGGACATCAGCTCGATGGGGGAAATGTTAGAGAGATCTCCTACAGTTTTCATTTCGAATCACGGCTTTGGTAAATGACGAATATGAAGCATGCAAGTGAAAGAATTCAGTGATTTTTAGGGTGACGCGTCGCGAATCTCCGTGCAATGTCATCTCTAGCCCATGGCAAACCACGAAAATAGTCCCAAAAAAACATTAGTAGTGTCTCGTAAGCTGCTCTGGATATTTAGCGCTCTCGTGGCAATTCAGCTCGCCCTTTTCGCTGTCGGTTTTTATCGAAACCTAAAGCCGCAAACGGTCATTCGTTATGTCGAAAAGCCAGTCATGGTAGCAGGTCCGACCTCCCCTGAGCCACCTCAAAAATCGCCGCAACGAGCAGGGATTCGCCCCCTTCCTGAACTCCCACCTTTACCACGCGGATTTGGTCGCGACAGATCGTCGATCCCCACGAGCCCACAGCCATTTCAGTTTGAACCCCCAGTGCATAATCCTTTGGAAGAACGATTACTTAAAGAAGCGCGAACTGCACGCGTCAAAAGCGACATGCGTGCCACCGCATTGAAACTTGGAGAAACAGTAGCCAAATTTCCGGAGAGTATCCACGCCAAATACCAACTTGCCGACATGTATGAAGCAATGGGGATTTATGATAAGGCCATCCAGTATTATGAAGACGTCTTCTCTCTTGGTGTCTCACAGGCAGGCCCTCTCTACGAGATTTCTGCAAGAAAGCTCAAGGAAGGCTTCTATCGTGAACGCGAATTCGGCGAACTTATGGCAATCGGAACAGTGCATCAATACCAAGACTCCAACGTGACTGCAGGGCAGGATTTGACGATTACCATCCCCATTCTTTCTGCCCCTTCTCTCATGGTAGACCCTAGCCAAGTTTCGGTCACTGTCCGAATATTCGATAAAATGGATACCCAAGTCGTGCCTGCACTCCCCAGTAATCAGCCCGAATGTAACTGGAACAGAAGCCCCGTAACCTGGCAAGCGAATGGGGAGGAGTTTCTCATAGCCAATTATTACCTCTCACATGAACCTGAAGAGGGATTGTTCGGTTCACTGGAGCCAAGAAAGTATTATGGGTATGTGATTGAGCTTTCCTACGAAGGGGAACTCCTCGACCAAGTAGCATGGCCACGTATCCTCTCCAATAAACTTGCGGGACAATCCGGCCTTGATTTATTAGACTTTTCGTTTGAAGATGATTCTATCAACTTCGATAACCCTTTACTTCCTCTCCCTGAGAACAACTAGTTTTATGAAAACCGCCCTCCTGCTCTTACTCTTCTGCTTGCCCGCGATGGCGCAGTTAAACATCGTCATGAAACCCACGAAGACGCAATTTGTGGCACATGAAGACGTCACCATCGGACTCTCAATAACGAACCGTGCGGGAAAAACAATCACTCTCAAAGGTGCTGGGCTAGTAAACTGGCTCAATATCGACGTCCACGACAACAGTCGCAACCTCCTATCCTACAAAGGAAGTGCTCCGACCTTCAAAGCGGTCAAGATCGCAGCCGGGGAAACCGTGCAGAAATCGATTAAGATCTCAGACTTTTATGATCTCAGTCGCTACGGGAACTACTCCATCGTAGCATATGTAACTCTTCCGGGGGATACTAACGAAGCCGTGCGCTCAAACTCAAGCCGCTTTACAATAACCAATGGTCGTGTTCTAGCGACTCAAAAAATCGGCATGCCCGGCACCGCTACCGCACGTCGCTATGAGGTGCTTAAATTCAATGGAGATAAGCGTGCCGATATCTATGTTAAAATTACGAATGATTATACAAAGCAGGTTACTTCCTGTCAGCCGATCAGCCAAATCATTAACCATAGTGAACCGAAAATCGCGATTGATCGGAGTAACAATCTTCACCTCCTCTACATGATCACGCACAGCACTTACGTGCACCATGTGGTCACGCCAACTGGTAAAATCTCTAAGCGAAACTTCCACAAGCCAGGAGCCTACGGGGACCCACGGCTGGTCGCGTTTGCTAAAGGTGATGTTAAAGTCGCAGGCACTACTCCATACGATCCTGTGAAAGCACGTAAAGCCGCGTTAGAAGGGAAAAAACTATCTGACCGCCCAAATTTCTGATGATCGGCATTGATCTAGGCACCACCAACTCGGCCGTAGGGGTGATCGAAGCAGGATTCCCTATCGTCCTCGCCGACACAGAAAACCGCCGCCTTCTCCCGAGTGCTGTCTCATTTTCAGGAGATGAAACCATCGTCGGGCATGAAGCGAAAGATCCTATAACAAGCGTCAAAAGCCTCATTGGCAGGTCTGAAGTGCCTGAGTCCTATCACGGCGCCCCAACGAAAACAGAAAATGGACAAATCTATGTCCAATCTGGTGAGAAATGGCTCACTCCCGTAGAGGTCTCAGCCGAGATCTTAAAGACTCTCAAGAGCACCGCCGAAATGCGACTGGGCACCCCACAGACCGAGGCGGTGATCTCCGTACCGGCCTACTTCAATGACCGCCAGCGAACCGAAACCAAGGAAGCAGCTACACTTGCGGGCTTAACCGTGCGTCGACTCGTCGCAGAACCTACGGCTGCAGCTCTCGCTTATGGGCTGGAGCGCGCCTCAGAACGAACTAAAATTGCTGTTTACGACCTTGGAGGTGGGACCTTTGACATCTCTATCTTAGAAATGCGGGAAGGTAATTTCGAAGTTCTCGCTACTGCCGGTGATACTGAGCTGGGTGGAGATGACTTTGACACTATTCTTGCCGAAAAACTCAATTGCACCATCCCAGAAGCAATAGCGGCAAAATACGCCTTTGATGACGCCGATGAAGTCCAAGGACTTACCGCAGATGAGTATGAGAAAGCCTGCTGGCAACTCCTCGATCGATCCCGCCGCTGTTGCGAGCGTGCCATCATTGATGCAGGTGTCGCCAAGACCGATCTTGAAAAAATCATCCTTGTTGGAGGAAGCACAAAAATGCCCCTCGTGCAGCGTCATGTCGAAAGCGTCTTTGAGCAAAGTCCGGATCTCTGTATGAATCCGGATGAAGCAGTCGTTCTCGGTGCTGGAATCCAAGCGGGGCTCCTCTCTGGCTCTATCCAAACCCTCTCACTTCTTGATGTCACTCCACTCAGCCTAGGGATTGAGACCTTTGGCGGGCTCATGAATATCCTAATTCCGCGTAACTCAACCATTCCCTGTAAGAAGGGTGAAATGTTTACTAATGCCGTCGATGGTCAAACCTCGATGAAAATCAATATCCTACAGGGCGAGCGCGAGTTCGCCAAAGATAACTGGTCTCTCGGGGAGCTAGAAGTCCCCTTCACCCCTGCCGCAAAAGGTCAAGCACGGGTTGGGATTCAGTTTTCACTTGATGAAGACGGTATTCTCTCGGTTCTTGCTCGTGACACCGCCACAAACGAAGACCTCCTGCTAACCATCGAACGGAGCACCGTTGATATCACCAATACCGCCGTTGAAAAAATGATCGATGAAAGCGTGGATCATGCCTTTGAAGACATGGATGGCCGCATCTTTACTGAGGCAAAAATCAAAGCGGACGAACTCCTCCCCGCACTTGATGAGGCACTAGCACTCTGTGGAGACTCACTAGATCACGAAACGCGCTCATCAATAAACGCCGCAAAATCAGACGTGATCGCAGCCCTAGAGGCTAATGACGGCAAAGTTCTAAAGTCTGCCGTTGCAAGACTTGACGATGCTACAGAAGAACTCGCCAGCCTTGTGATGCAGAGCTTGCTGGGTTAATTTCGACGTATCTAATTATCAAATGAATCGATACATCCGAGAAGCGGCACAAAAAGGAGGAGCTGCAGCTCGTCAGAACATGATCCCCGGCATCATGTTACAAATCCTCGCCCTCGTTCTCATTGTCTGTTATTACAAGGTCGCCCCATTTCGTGAACAACTAGACGTTATTGGGCGCTTAAATAATGAGCTTGCGCCTTGGTTTGCCATTGGGATGACAATGCTCTTTGGTGGGGCTATTCCGCTCTTAATCGAGTCTGCTCAAGCTCGCGCAAAGAATAGGCCCCAGCGGACTCCACTCCAGATCATCTTTACCCTAACAGTTTGGGGCATTAATGGCGCCCTCACCGCTTGGCTTTATCAGTTCCAGGACATTCTCTTTGGTTCAGAACTCAACTTCGCCACTATTGCCAAGAAAGTTCTGGTAGATCAGCTGATCTGGGTTCCGCTCTATGTCATTCCAGTCTTCACCTTGCTTTTTCTCTGGCGCGACTGCCACTTTTCACTAGCAAAGACTCGGGCTGCCCTTGCTCGCAAAAGCTTCCTCTCTCGCGGCTTACCCCTCATGATTTCCAACTGGGCAGTTTGGGTTCCCGCCGTGAGTATTATTTACGCCTTCCCGCTATCGCTGCAGATGGTTTTGATGAATCTGATTCTTGTGTTCTGGAGCCTGATCTTAA
>CALKLP010000383.1 GCA_937991965.1 uncultured Verrucomicrobiales bacterium | reverse complement strand
GAGAACAGGCAAGATATGTTTCATGAGTTTCCAGAGTTTAGAGGTGAAGCAGGCGAGGATGAGCAGAATCAGCGCGGGGGTGAGAAAGTATTGATACAGGTGGTTATAGGTCACAAGCGTTTTAGCCGTGGTGGTTTCGCCCGACAAAGTTGAAATAGCATTCTTTAAGCGCGGCACAAAGTCATAATTTCGATCAAGAAAGGCTTCTCCGTTCCCAAAGAGGGCCATTTTTTCGAGCGGTTGTGTTTTGAGCGAGCTGTTGACAGTGCGTCCGCTGCGGTCGCGGAAAAAACCATCCCGCTGGCGATCGTCGGGAACGATTCCTCCGCTAGAAGTGCCAACCCCGATGGTGTAGATCGTTAAGCCTGCCTCACGGGCCTTGCGAATCTCACTTTGGGAGGGTTCCGAATGAAACTCGCCGTCACTCAAGATGACCAGCAGTGCCTCCGGCGGGGTGATATCTCCTTCCTTTTTTTCGTTTAACTTGAGAAGGAGGTCGAAGAGTGGGCTTGATTCCGACCCTCCGTAGGGAATGCTCTTTTCATCCATGGAGAGCAAGGCCTCTTGCAGGACGTTATGATCGGTCGTTAGTGGAGCTTCTAACCAAGCTTTTCCTGCGAAGGAAATAACGCCAATTCGTTCATCCGGGAAAGACTCGATAATTTCGATCGCGAGAGTTTTAGCTTTAGTGAGGCGGTTGGGAGCGATGTCCTCTACGAGCATGGAGCGCGAGAGATCCACCGCGAGGTAGATGTTCTTCCCTTTGGTGGGGATATCGAGCTGCTCCTTGCCATTGACGGGTTTCGCGAGTGCCACGAAAAGGAGGATGAGAGCGAAAAGGATCAGCACCATCGAGATCCACCAACAGGCGGGAGAGTCACGTTGGATGAGGCGATTCGCGAGCCGAGGATCACTCACAAAAGCGTCCCAGCGGCGGTTATGCTTACGATACAAGAAGCCCGCCCCGATCACGAGAAGGATGGGGAAGATGATCGCGTAGAGCCAGAATGGAGAGAGGAACTGCATACTTAGAGACTAGCGCTAGGGTTAAAGGTGCGGAAGACTAGAGAGAACAGGGCCAGGAGCGCGCTGATGGTCGCAAACCAAGGGAAGAGTTCTTCGGAAACGGTCTTTTTGGTCGCTTCGATTTCAGTCTTCTCCAGTTCGTTAATGGTATTGAAGGTGTTGCGCAGATCAGAAATGGAGCGGGCGCGGTAAAACTCTCCGCGCGTCAGGCTGGCGATCGACTTTAGGGTTGGGATGTCGAATTCTTGTTTCGGGAATTGTTGAATAGAGCGGGGGACGCGCCCCTCTTCTGTTCCGATCGCAATGGTGTAGATCTTGATTCCTAATTTAGCCGAGAGTTCGGCAGCTTCGACGGGCTCGATTTTTCCTGAATTACTGGCGCCATCGGTGATGAGAATGATGACTTTACTGTTGGCTTCCTTGTTAGTGAGGCGGGTGGAGGAAGCAGCGATGGCAGAGCCAATGGCGGTTCCTTGTTCCTTAATGTCTCCTAGTTCGACCGCTTCTAGGCGATTGTGAAGCCAGGAATGGTCAAGGGTGATGGGGCTAAGCGAATACGGACGACCAGAGAAGGCCACGATTCCTATGCGGTCGTTTGGTCGATTGTCGATGAAGGTTTTGAGGACTCCTTTGGCAGCTTCCAGGCGTCGAATCGGCGGCTTGCTGCGGTCATCCTCTGGGTAGAAGTCATCGATGATCATGGAGTAGGACAGGTCGAGTGCGACCACCATGTCGATTCCTTCGATCGACTCGAATTCGTAATGCTTCTGCATCTGGGGGCGGGCGAGAGCGAAGATACCCGCCAGAACCGCGAAGAAGAGAAAGCTAAAGTGGATCCCTCCCGCTCTGGTGCGGGGCTTTTTCGAGATCGAGGCTAGGATCGCGAGAGAGGAAAAGGTGATCGTATTATTGAGGCCGCGTCGCCCAGAGAGAAAGAGCAACGCCAAGGCCACTGGAATGGCGAGAAACCATAACGGATGCGCAAAGGTGAGGTTGGCAAGCATGATCATGGTTGGGTGTTTGAGAGTCGCTCGAGCAGCGATTTCGCGGTGGTGTAATGATCATTCATGACGCTAGAGTCATGAGCGGGCGGGGTGTATTCGAGCTGCCAAAGGTCGTCTAGGTGCTGGGCGAATGCCTCGGTGAGCTTAGCACTTTTCAGTTTGAAATCTGGGGTTTGGTGGAATTCTTGTTGTGATTGATACACGCTGGGGACGTCTGCGACAGCGGTGAGGGTTCCTCGTAGGAGGGTGGAGAGTTCGGAGGCGGATTGTTGCACCGTTTGGTTGGCGGATGCCTCTTGGAGTGAGGGGAGTTTTTCTAGGGCTTTCGCGACGTGGTCGGTCTTATCCTCCTGTGGTTTACCAGAGAAATGACGAATGAGCAGCGCTACGATGAGCAGAATGGCGCATAGGATTCCTACCCCGATGATGATCCATGCCCACGGGAGTTCGGCGCTGGGCTGGAACCCAGAGGCGTCTGTGATGTCATGGAATATGTCTTCTTCTGGAGGCATTAGGAGCGGGCGGAGGGTCTAGACTTGAGGAGCTTCAGGAGAGGCGGGAAGAAGTCCTCGTCCGTGCTGAAGGAGGCGTAATCGATGCCGTGCTTTTTGCAGAAGTCGGTGAGGCCTTCGGTAAAGCGGGCGCGGAGTTTTCGATAGGCGGAGCGAACGGTGCCATTTTTGGTGTCCACGATCACTTGATGGCCAGTTTCGGGATCACGGAGGGCGACTTTCCCAACTTTCGGGAGCGTGGCCTCGGCAGGATCTTCAAGCCGCAGGGCAATGAGGTCGTGTCGATACGCAGTAGTGGTAAGTGAACGCTCCAGAGACATGTCCTGGAAGTCGGATATACAGAAGACGAGCGCGCTTTTATCAGAGACGCGGTTGAGGAACTTACAGACCTCGGCCATGTCAGTGTGTCCTGTGCCGGGAGTGGCTGCCAAGATCTCGCGAATAATGCGTAGCACTTGGGAGCGTCCCTTGGCAGGAGGAAGGTATTTGATGGGCTTGTCGGCGAAGAGGATTAGGCCTACCTTATCGTTGTTATGAATGGCAGAGAAGGCGATGGTGGCAGCGATTTCGGCGGCGAGCACGCGCTTGCTCTTGGCTTGACTGCCGTAGAGGGTGGAGCCGGAGACATCGACCATGAGGTAAACTTTCATCTCGCGCTCTTCCTTGAAGGTGCGCGTGTGCGGCGTGTTTGTCCGTGCAGTGACGTTCCAGTCAATGAAACGGATTTCATCCCCAGGCTGATATGCACGATAGTCGTCAAAGTCGAGGCCGCTGCCCCGAAAGCTCGATTGGTATTCACCTGCGAAGGATTCGCGCACGAGTTTTTTCGCCTTCAGTTCCAGCGTTTGCACCCGAGCCATGAGCTCGGAAATTTCTTCTGCAGAGAGGGACATTCAGCTTTATGGAACAGGGACTTTATTGAGGAGGGTAGTAATGATGTCTTGCGCGCTTTTTTGTTCTGCCTCGGCCTCATAGGAGAGTAGTAAGCGGTGACGAAGGACGTCCGGTGCGAGATCTTTGACGTCTTGTGGAATGACATGGTCGCGCCCTTTCATGAAGGCGACGGCTTTCGCTGCGAGGGCGAGGCTGATACTGGCGCGTGGGGAGGCACCGGCGCGGATGTAGTTGCCGAGCGAGGGCTCGATCTCACCAGCCTTCCGCGTGGCTTGCACGAGGTCGATGATGTATTGCTCGATGGAGGGGTCGATGTAGAGCGAGTTCACGATCGCGCGGCTGGCGTCGATTTGTTCCAGAGAGGTGACTGGTTTGGTCTCGGTCTTGGGCTTCGTGGTCGCCATCGAGCGTAGGACTTGGAGCTCCTCCTCTGCGGTAGGGTAATCGACTAAGACCTTGAGGAGGAATCGATCGAGTTGGGCTTCTGGGAGGCGGTAGGTTCCTTCTTGATCGACCGGGTTTTGGGTGGCGAGCACGAGGAAGGGGGAGGGAAGCGGGTAGCTAGTGTCGCCGATGGTGACTTGGCGCTCTTGCATTGCTTCGAGTAGGGCGGACTGAACTTTCGCCGGGGCGCGGTTGATCTCATCCGCAAGGACGAGGTTCGAGAAGATAGGGCCGAGCTTAGGGGTGAAGTTTTGCTCACCGGGGTTGTAGATCATCGTTCCGATCAAATCCGCGGGCAGGAGGTCTGGCGTAAACTGGAGGCGGGAGAAGTCAACATTGAGTGCGCCGGAGAGAGCCTTCACCGCAAGCGTTTTGGCTACTCCGGGCATTCCCTCTAGGAGAATATGTCCATTACAGAGTAGGCAAACGATTAAGCGGTCCACGAGTTCATCCTGCCCGATAAGCACTGTCGAAATTTCGGCTTTCAGGTCAGCGATCCAAGCATTGGCGCCCTGCTCGGTTGTGGAAGTGGTCATGTCGTCTATCATCTAGATAATAATTGTATTTACTTAGGAGCGTTGTCCAATGATTTGTTTGTGTTTGAATAAAAAATCATTAGGGAATTACCTTAAAAGTCGCCAATTTCTAATACGACGGAGGATGTATTTTTTTGGTTCCTCCTTGACCTGAGAGGTGATTTCTATAACTAATTTTGACCACAGAATTATGAAACGACTTATTTCCTCTATCTTCCTCTTGGTGACCGCTTTGACAGGTTTTTCTCAAGACATCGCCGATAAAAAGATCACGAATGTCGATGTGAAGATCAAAGGTCCGAAGACCGTTAGTGAAACACGTATACGAAACTTCATGTCTGTTAAAGCAGGGCAAACGTTTAGCTACGATAAACTGGATGAAGATGTGAAGCGTCTCTATGAGAGTGGGTTAGTCGATGATGTCGTTTTTCTGGCGGAGCCTAATGACAATGGGGTGACAATCATTGCAGAAGTGGAAACGCGTCCGTCCTTGCAAGCGATCGACTTCAAGGGGAACTCTGCGTTTTCTGACAAAAAACTGCGAGATGAGTCAGGGGTGACTTCAGGGAGTGCGCTTAATGATGCGGCGATTTTGAAAGGGAAGCGTGCGATTGAAAATCTCTATACCGATGAAGGGTATCCGGATGTTTCTGTTAATTACCGTATCGAGAAAGGGCAGAATGGTTTTTCTGTATTAGTTTTTGATATCGACGAGGGGATCAAAGGCGAAGTGGATGAGATTTATTTTGAAGGGAATAACGCCTTTTCTGACGTGGAGCTAGCGCGTGAAATAGGAACCAAGGAAAAAGGAATTTTCTCGTTCTTTACAAAGTCAGGTGTACTTGAAGGCTCAAGACTGGAAGAGGATAAGCAAAAGGTGATTCGCTTTTATCAAAACAATGGGTATCTCCGCGCCACAATCACAAAGGTTCACCGCCAGCAGAAGGACAATGGGATGGTTGATCTGCGATTCTATGTGAATGAGGGTGCAAAATACACCGTTTCTGGAATCGGATTTAGAGGGAATACGGTTTACAATTATGACCAGCTTTGGGCGGCGCTGTCACTCGTAGCGGGAGACGCCTTCTCTGCAGAAAAGCTTGATAAAGACATTAAGAATATCCGAAGCTTCTACGGAGCTAAGGGATACTCCGATGTGCGAGTGATTCCTGATATGGTAAATACGGCGAACAATGGAGTTACAATCAACTACCGCATCACCGAAGGCTCCCGTTACCGTGTCGGACGCGTCAATATTCAGGGTAACGAGAAGACAAAAGATCATGTGATTCGCCGTGAAGTGCCGATGACGCCAGGTGAGTGGTTCAATTCGGTTGATTTAGATACAACAAAGAATCGCTTGAGAAACTTGAATTACTTTAATTTTGCCAATGCCACTTCACGTAAGAGTAGTAAATCAGGCTACCGCGATGTGGATATCCAAGTTTCCGAGAAACGAACGGGTTCACTTGGATTCGGGGCAGGGTTTAGTTCGATCGATAGCATTGTCGGATTCATCAACCTAGAGCAAACGAACTTCGATCTCTTTGATCCGTGGGGATTCACTGGTGGCGGTCAACGCTTTGGAATGTCACTCCGTGCTGGTGCAGAGACGCTTGACTTTAAACTCAGTCTCACGGAGCCATGGTTCCTGGGGAGAAGACTTTCCTTTGGTGGAGAGCTTTACTATACAGATCAGCAATTCCTGTCAGATGTATATGATCAGCGAAACTACGGCGGCGCGCTCTTCCTTAGAAAGCCGCTTGGTAAGCGTTCTTACGCTCGTGCTGAGTATCGCTTAGAAAATATTGAGATCGATCTCGATAGCGATATTCCAGCTGGATCAGCATTCGAATCAGAGGGTGGAGAGTTTTGGAGAAGTGCCTTTACGTTGTCTTATGTTTTCGACTCCCGTGATAGCAATATTACGCCACGCCGTGGAGAGAAGGTCGATGTCAGTGCCACCTATGCGGGCGGAGTCATCGGTGGAGATGTGGAGACCTACACGCTAAGAGCCTTAGGCGTAAAGCACATCCTTCTGCCATACGACTTCATCTTAAACCTTTCTGCGGAGGCGACTGTAGTTGATAGTCTTTCTGGTGAGGATGGCGTCCCTGTTTTTGAGCGCACCTACATGGGTGGAGCTCGCAACCTGAGAGGGTTTGATTTCCGCGATGTTGGAAGTGTAGCAGACGGTACGAGAGACCTTGCCACTGGAGAAACGATTGGAGGGAATACCAGTGCATACTTTAGCACAGAACTTACCTTCCCGTTGTTCAATACTATCCGTGGCGCAGTCTTCGGTGATATTGGATTTGTGAACGAGGAGTCATATGATTTCTCTCCAGGTGATCTTCACGCCGATGTCGGGATTGGCTTACGCCTCCGTCTTCCATTCGGTCCCTTTGCAGTAGATTACGCGATCCCAGTTATGTCAGGTGACCAAGAAGACGACAGCGGTAAGTTCCAATTCTACCTCGACTATCAGTTTTAAGATCACTGCATTTAGTTAGAATTTATGAGGCGTCATTATGGCGCCTCTTTTTTGTTTTTCTCATTTTGCTCAAGCTTGTCTGATGACTTGCTTTGCAAGTAGGAGCGCAGAATAAGGCCGGTTCCCCCTGCCATCATGAGTAAAAGTAACAGCATATGACTTACCTTTAAGTTCACGTGAAAACGTGTTCTAGAAATGATCTCAAGAATGATGAAGACGATACCAAGACCCGTGAGCCACCAAGCCCATTTCTTCTTTGAGTCATAAAAGAGAACGCCAATCCCTAGGAAAAACGGGGTGAAGATGAGGGTGTTGGAGAGCGTGCCGCCCATGCCGCGTCCTCGCATGAAGCCCGAGATCACCCCGCCATGTCCAGCCACGACGCGGACTGAGTCTAAGAATAAATACGCCCCAAAGCCGAGCAAAAATATCCCCAAGCCCCAAATGAATAAAATGTCTCCGCCTTTTGTGCCTCCTGGTTTCATGTCTCGAGAGTAATTTCTGGGAGCGATAGGTGCAATAGAAATTTTCTTGGTAGAAGAGCATTACCTCGCCAAACATTTGACAAGGAAAGCCAGAGCTTAGTATTATACGCCTAATATGAAAAAAATCCTCTTGTCCTGTAGTGCTTTGCTCTTTGTGTCTTGTGCGACCTCTCCCGTATCCAGTTCTAATGGACAAACCTATATCGATACCACTCCGAAGCCCCAATCGGCAGCGACGATTGCTTCTGGGCAGAGAACCTTCGAGGTCTACAAGAGAAGCAAACCGACAACATCCAACTCCCAGGTGACTCGAGTTGGAAATAGGATTAAAAGTGTAGTTCCATTGCAAGGTGCGGCATGGGAATTCGTGACCTTCAGTAATTCTACCCCAAACGCCTTCGCGTTACCTGGTGGTAAGGTAGGAGTACATACAGGAATTCTTCCCATTGCGAAAAACGATGCGGGCTTAGCTACGATCTTGGCGCATGAGATCGCACACGTCTCTCTCAACCACCACGAGAATCGCTCCAAGACAAGTGCGATGACAGGTGTTCTTGGCTCCGTGCTGAATTCCGCACTCGGTGGTGGATACAGCCAAATTATCCAGACGGGGAGTAGTCTCGCTGTAAACCTCCCCAACAGCCGTGCTAACGAAATCGCCGCAGATCAAGTGGGCCTCATGTATATGGCGCGGGCGGGATATGACCCGAGAGAGGCCATTAATTTCTGGCAGCGTTTTGCGGCTTACAAACAGTCTCAAGGCTCTGGTGCGAGCTCTTCATTCTTTAGTACCCACCCGCTGGACAGCACGCGTATCGCAAAGCTCAAAGAGGTGTTACCATTGGCAATTGCGGAGTATAATAAGGGGCGATAACAAAAGGCTCTCAATACGGCATTCGTTTGACAGAGATGTGGTGATGGCTTAGCTTAGAGCCATG
This sequence comes from uncultured Verrucomicrobiales bacterium, assembly GCA_937991965.1. Classification (GTDB taxonomy): domain Bacteria; phylum Verrucomicrobiota; class Verrucomicrobiia; order Verrucomicrobiales; family Akkermansiaceae; genus WTJZ01. The sequence goes on along the minus strand of CALKLP010000383.1, from coordinate 1,121 downwards.
TCACGGATCTTTGTAGCTTTTACCTTTTTACTGGCCTCTCTCACTTTATGGGCGCAGGAGGAATCCTATGCGGACAAGGTCGTAGTGATTCAGGTGGGGGAAGATTCCTTGGTCAATAAGCAGTCTTTTAAATTTTGGCAACGCACCCTGGCGCGGGTCAATGATGAGAAGGCGAAGGCGGTCATCTTTCAGCTCGATACGCCTGGAGGACTGGCCTTTGATACCAAGGACTTGATGGTTCAGGAGCTGCGAGATCTAGAGGTGCCCTCGTATGCCTTTGTGGATGATGAAGCTATCAGTGCGGGAGCGATGATTTCGATCGCCTGTGATGAGATTTGGATGACGCCGGGGAGCACGATCGGCGCAGCCGCAATTATTAACGGATCAGGCGAGCCGATCGAGGAGACGATGCGAGCTAAGATCGAGTCCTTCTTTGATGCCAATATTCGTGCAGTAACGCAGGATAAGGGGCATCCGACAGAAATCGTGAAGATGATGATGTTTATGGAAGATCGCACTCGTAAATACGGACCGATCCGGGTGCCGAAGAATCAGCTACTGACTCTGACCGCAGAAGAAGCGGTTGAGTTGTATCAAGGGAAACCGATTCTAGCAAAGGGGATTGCCTCTTCCCGTGACGAATTGCTGGAGAAGCTCGGGATGACTCCTGAGGAGGTGGTGGAAGCGAAGCAAACGGGGTTTGAGGTTCTGGCTTGGCATGTTTCGGCCTGGTCTGGACTGCTGATTTTGGTTGGGATCGGAGGAATTTATTTTGAGATGAAATCGCCTGGTTTTGGACTAGGCGCAGGTGTGGCGGCACTGGCCTTCGGGACGTTTTTCTTTGGGAACTTTGTGGCAGGAAACCTAGCCGGTTATGAAGTTATTGCGATTTTCGTGTTAGGGTTGCTCTTTGTGATCGCGGAGTTTACGCTATTCCCAAGTATGATTTTAGGGTTGCTGGGAACGTGTATGATGATTGGGTCGCTGCTTTTTGCGATGGTCGATAAGATCGAATTTGAACGGATTGGTAACGACAACATCTTAACGGGGGAGAAGTTCTCACTACTTGATACCTTTCAGTGGCCGTTTCTTTCGCTCGCGATCGGACTGATAGGCGGAAT
>CALKLP010000382.1 GCA_937991965.1 uncultured Verrucomicrobiales bacterium | reverse complement strand
TACTAAATCCCTACAACAGAAACGGCTAGTTTTCTAGTTGAATATAATCCGTGATAATCTGTGAAATCTGTGGACAACAACACCGTTCTATTTGGTCCACAGATTTTCACTGATTATTTTTAGTGTTCTTGGGAGTTTGTTGGTGATAAGGTCGCTTCTATGAAAAGTTCTGATACGGAAACTTACAGAATAATTGGATGCGCGATGAAGGCGCATACACAGCTTGGACACGGATTTCTAGAAGCCGTTTATCAAGAAGCACTAGAGGTTGAGTTATTAAAAGCGAAAATCCCATATAAGCGAGAATGTGAACTACCCATTTATTACGATGGAATAGCAATGAATATCCGATACCGAGTTGATTTCATCTGCTTTGATAATACCATTGTGGAACTAAAGGCTCTAGAAAAGCTAACTCCAGCTCACGATTCTCAAGTCCTAAACTATTTAAAAGCCTCCAAAATCAAAAAAGGGCTCCTTTTGAATTTTGGAAGCAAATCCTTACAACAGTAAACGGCTAGTTTTCTAGTCGAATATAATCCGTGAAAATCTGTGTAATCTGTGGACAATAACCCCCTCTTCATTACCATTACCACATGATCAACTTCTTCTCCAACGACTCAACCGCTCTCAAAATCTGCGGTATCACCAAGCCCGCAGATGCGGAGCAGCTTGTGAATCTCGGCGTAGAGGCTTTAGGGATTAACTTCTGGAGTAAGTCTAAGCGGTATTGCTCCCCTGCTCTCGCCGCGACTTATTCCCCTGCCCTGCGTGACAAAATCTTGCGCGTCGGGGTGTTCGTCAATGCCTCCGAGGAGGAAGTCCTGAACTGCTATCGTGACAACCTCATCGATGTCGCGCAATTCCATGGGGATGAGACCAACGACTTCCTCGCGCGGTTCACGAAGCATAAGCTCCCCTTCATCAAAGCGATCGGCGTCTCTCACCCCTCTGACCTGAACGACCTCGATCAGTTTTCGACCCCTTACCTCCTGCTCGATGCCCACGCCCCTGGAGTCTATGGCGGCACAGGAGAAACGATCGACTGGAAACTCGCGGGCGACATCATCCAGGCTAACCCAGACTTCTCCATCATGCTCGCAGGTGGGATCAAACCCGAGAATGCCGCCGAAGCCGCGCGTATTGTCCGCCCCTGCGCCCTCGACATCGCCTCGGGGGCTGAATCAGCTCCCGGAATAAAGGACTTTGACAAAGTCCGCTCCTTATTACATGCAATAAAGGCATAATGGACAGTCTTTCGCCACAACTTGCAATTTTAGTCTACCTGCTCATCGGAGTCTCCGCGGGACTCGTCGGATCGCTCTGTGGTGTCGGTGGGGGCATCCTCCTCATGCCTGTCTTTCTCTTCCTCCTAAAGCTAGACCCCAACAAGGCCGTGGCGACCTCGCTCGCTATCGTTCTCATTACCGCCGTTGCCTCCACGCTGAACAACTCCCTTTCTAGCGAAAAGTTAATCGACTGGAAGATCGTCATTCCCATTGGAATAGGCGCTGCGCTAGCAGCTTGGTTTGGTTCAGACATCATGAAGCAGCTCAGCAACCAAGCGATCGTCAAAACCTTCGGGGTTGTGCTTATTCTAGCGGGGGTTCGAGCATTGATGAAGTGACGTAGAAGCGACCACCAGGCGTTTACCACAAACATAAGCGACGGAGTCGTAAGGCTCCCCTGTAATGAATGGCGCGGCTTTAAATGCATTCGCCTCATCCCCCCAGATGGCCTGAAGGGTCATGAGATACCAGCCTAGCTCGGAGAGTTAATGAGCGCGAGCGAAAGGAACTCGTAGGGCTAGGTGAAAGCGTTGGCCATTAAGAGCAACGAAAGGCAAGATGCGTTATTGTGTTTGCTTATTGAGGCGAAGCTAGTCCCAGCTAAGGGTTTAACAGCGAGACGTGTTTGAGGTTCGCCTCTAGAAACGAGCCTGTAATCTCTGCTTTTTGAGAGGCGAGCTCGTCTTATCCCATCTTAAACCCAACCCTGCGCCCTCTCATTTTGCTGGCGCAAAATCGGGCTTCGGTTGGGCTGGTATCTCATGACCCTTCAGGCCATTTTGAGGAAACTTGCACGAACTGTTGGCAAGGCTTTCCAGAGGAGAAATCACGGATAGATAATCGGATTTACGTATTCGCTTCTTCCGACTAGATTAGATCACTCAAGAAACTCTCAAATTAGCTGAAAATAGATTTTGATTAACTACATGCCCGCGTCTTTGCCTAAGGGCTATCCTGCGCTTCGCTTGTATTGTGGTAAATTCAACTAAGGATTCAAAGATAAACTTCTCCCCCAAATAAGATTTGCTTCTCGGTGGCAATATCTCCACAGTAATTCCCAATGTCGAGCACAGGTGATGATCTAGAAAAGTGGGGCGCGGACGTTATCTCAGGCCGGGATAAGTCTGCTCTTGCCTTTGTCATGCGTCGGGTGCTAGGTGTGTTTTCGCTCCTCTTTCGCGTCATCGCGGTGACGCGGGTTAGTAATTTCCTGTCTGGCAGAATCGAACAAGCAGACTTCGCCACGATGGTGGTCAGCGTCGGAAATTTAACAGTAGGAGGAACCGGGAAAACTCCAGTGGTAGAGAAACTCGCCTACGAACTAAATAAACGCGGACGCAAAGTAGCGATCCTCTCCCGTGGGTACAAGAGTAAAGCCCTCAAAAAGCCACAAACATGGGAAGGTGTTTCCCGTGATGACGCCTACGACATCATGCCAAAGGTGGTTAGCGACCACCATAAAACCCACCTAAAACCTCCGTATTCTGGAGACGAACCCTACATGCTTGCCAAGAACCTGCCCGGTGTGACCGTGCTGGTAGGGAAAGATCGCGTCAAATCAGCTAACTTCGCCCTAAATCATCTGGAGACCGATACCTTCGTGCTCGATGACGGGATGCAATACCTCAAGCTAAAGCATAAGTTTGACATCGTTCTGCTCGATCAAAACTCCCCTTTTGGCACCGAAGCCCTACTCCCCCGTGGCACCTTGCGTGAGTCACCAAAGCAACTGAAGCGTGCCGACTTAATCATTATCACCAAGTGTAAGGAACTAAGTGATGACGCCCTGATGACTCGGATCAAAAAATATAACCCCATCGCCGAAATCGTGCAATGCCGCCATGAAGCTGTAGAGCTAGAGAACCTCTTCACGGGAGAACGTCGTCCCCTCTCGTATCTGGATGGAAAGCATGTCTCCGCGATCAGTGGGATCGCCGTGCCAACGAGCTTCGAGAACTTGCTCGAAAAACACGGCGCCAAAATTGAGTTCCACCGCACCTTTTCTGATCACCATAACTTCACCCAAAAAGAAATCGATCGCTTCATGGATCGGAGCTTTAACCGCGACGTCAACCTGATCGTCACCACCGAGAAAGACGCCGTCCGTTTCCTGCGACCCACAGAGCTAGACACGCCCGTCTATTTCCTCCGCATCGAGATCAAGATCCTCAGCGGACAACAAGCCTGGGACAACGCCATCAATGCCATCTGCGGTCAACACCACAGACACCCCGTAGACTACGGAGCACGCCAGATCTTACATGGCGTGAAGTGAGGGTTACCTTAGCGCTTTGACAAAAGTGAGCGCTACACTCCACCAAAACTTTACCCAAAAGGAAATCGATTGCTTCATGGAGCGGAGCTTTAACCGTGACGTCAACCTGATCGTCACCACCGAGAAAGACGCTACCCGCGTTTCCTACGTCCTATAGAGCGATACCCTCAGCGGACAACAAGCTTGGGACAACGCCATGAACACCATCTGCATAACGTTTAGCTTCTGGCAAAATTACCCGCAAGAGAAAACTTATTTTCCAGCAAAACTAGGATGCGGGTAAATTTTGTCCAGCAGGCGCTTGTTAGGCTCTAGTTGTTTACTTTTACGTAGTTTGTTAAACCTCCAAATGGAATAATGTCCATGCCTTCTCCTCTTTTGACATATAAGTCTGAAGGTTTAGAATCACTTCTGCGCCAAAATATCCCTCCGTAATTTGTCATATTCATCATAGACCCTTTCCCAATAAATGGCTTGTTGAAGGGGTAAAAATACCCACCTCCATTCTCATACTTTGCATAATATGTTCCAGCTGGCAATTCATACTGAACTTTCATGAAGTATTCTGTATTTTCGGCAGTTGTATTAGGTTTGATAGAAATGCTTTTAGCTGGAGGAGCACTCGATAGTGGTTTATGGAAAAAATACTTATGCTGCATGGAGCATGAAGTAATGAATAACGTCGTGATAGTGAGTAGTGAATAGAGTGATTTTTTCATAAGTTTTATGCCTAACGTCATAGCATAGCCATCCCAGACGG
>CALKLP010000381.1 GCA_937991965.1 uncultured Verrucomicrobiales bacterium | reverse complement strand
TTGCCTGTCTTAATGGCGGATCGTTATCTGCTCCAACCACGTTCTAAGGAAGTCGCTCGTGCCTTTTGTGCATGGTCTCTGGGGGCGCAAGAAGATCTGCGAGAAAAGCTCTCCACTGTGACGTGTCCTATTAAACTCATTACGGGAGAGCAAGATGAGAAATACACTCGACTCGCCGAGGAAATACAGTTCCCAAATTGCGAGCGAGTTATCATTCCAGAGGCTGGACATCGTCCGCTGTGGGAGAATCCGGAAGCCTCTAGTGAACTATGGCGTATTACTTCATGAACTCAGCCATCAGCTGGTTCATACCGTTCGCTACTTCCGCTGGGTTCTTGACGAGACCGGCCGCAAGGAGCGCGTTCTGCGTGAGTTGAGCGAAGATGCGCTGCGCTTTTTCTCCGTCTGCTTTTTGGCATTCGGCTAGGGCTTTGATGAGGTCGTGACGAGGGTTGATTTCGATCACGGCCTTTGGCTCTTCGATCGGTTGTCCCATCGCTTCCATCATGGCGCGGGCTTGGAAGCCCATTTGATCATCTGGAGCGAGTGCTACGATCGGGCTGTCCACGAGACGGGTGCCAGACTTTACTTCTTGGACTTGCTCATTTTTGCTGTTGTTGAGCCAGTCTAGGAGTGGTGTGAGTTCCGCCTCTGGGAGTGCCTCGCCGTCCAGCACATGCTCATCGAGTTCGATGTCAGCCTTATCGATGGAGATGAACTTATAGTCCTTGAATTCCATGAGGTTGCCCATCACGTATTCGTCCACCGCATCGGTCATCAGGATGACTTCTAGTCCACGCGCTTTGAATGGCTCCAGGTAGAGGCTACCTTTAGCGGCATCGATCGAGGTTGAGATGAGGTAGTAGATCTCCTTTTGCTCTTCCTTAGAACGGTCGATGTAGTCCTGCAGGCTGGTGAGATTGCCGTCCTCGGTCATCGTGGACTGGAAGCGGAGGAGGTCAGTGAGGGTTTCCTTGTTCTCAAAGTCATGGCAAGAGCCTTCCTTGAGGTAACGAGAAAAGGCCTTGTAGAACTCGAGGTATTGCGCGTCATCATCTTTTGCTTGTTTCGCGAGGAATTTCACGAAGCGCTTCGTGACGACCTTCCCGAGCTTTTGGATCACGCTAGAGTCTTGCAGTGATTCACGAGAAATGTTCAGTGGCAGATCTGCACTATCGATGACCCCCTTAAGGAAGCGGAGCCATTCAGGAAGCAGGCTCTCTGGCTTCGCATCAATGAGGACCTTACGGCAGTGGAGGGCTACGCCCGCGTCTACTTGGCCAAAGCCGAGCTTCTCTGGGTTATCCTGTGGTACGAAAAGAAGCGTATTAAGCGCGATGGGGGCATCGGCTTGGAAGTGCATCGTGTAGCGTGGCTTGTCATAGGCCTTCGCGGTGAACTGGTAGAACTTTTCGTATTCTTCCTCGGTCACTGCGCTTTTGCTCTTCATCCAGATCGCCTCAACGGTGTTGATGCGTTCGTCCCCAACCATGATTGGGTGACCAACGTAGTTCGAGTAACGCTCGACGATATTCTTGAGTTTAAAGTCATTGGCATACTCGTGGTATTCCTCCTTCAGGTGAAGGGTGATCGAGGTGCCTCGATCTGCCTCTTCGGGGAGCTCTGTGATGCTGTATGAACCACTGCCATCGCTCTCCCACTTCAGGCTTTCTGCATTCGGATCCCACGAGTGGGTGCGAATCTCTACCTTATCTGCCACCATGAAGGCGGAATAAAATCCTACCCCGAACTGTCCGATCATATCGCCTGCAGATTCGCCTTTTTCCTTGAGGGTGTCGAGGAGTGCCTTGGTGCCAGAGTGTGCGATTGTTCCGAGGTTCGTTTTGAGTTCCTCACGGGTCATGCCGATCCCGGTATCGCTGATGGTGAGGGTCTTTGCTTCCTCATCAAAGGCGAGCGTGATTTGGAGTTCCTTCTCTGCTTGGTAGAGGTCTTTCTCTACCGCTTGCTTCAGATTGACCTTCTCCAGAGCGTCACTCGCGTTTGAGATTAGCTCGCGCAGGAAGATATCACGATCTGTGTAGAGAGAGTGAATGACAATGTCTAAGACTTGCTTGACTTCAGCTTGGAAATGATGGGTTTCAGTGCTCATTAAATTGTTGAGTTTTATAGAACCGCGAAGATAAAAATTCTTAGGTCTCTGTCAAGTTTTAGTCTTGTTGGGGGAGATTTAGATGGGGTTTTTAAACCGCGAATTTTCGCTAGTGACATAGCTCTTTAAATAGTAAAAGACTCTGATAATGACATTTAATTTTACCCATGATTAGTGACCGACAGCTCCAAAAAATGAATCCGTTTGCGGTTATTTTTGTCCTGTATTTACTTTCGGCTTTATTAAGTTGCGTGTGCAATTTAACAAGCTACGAGTCAGACTTCTACAATGCATGGTCAGCATATTTATTAGGTATACTTTACCTGCCGCTGTCACTAACTTATCTGTTTTCACAATTAGGAACACCCAGTATTTTAGAACAAATAATAGTTGTGATCATACTTGTGTTTTATTGGCCAGTTAGCCTGTTCTTGAAGTATAGGTATATCAAGACACGAAAAACGAAATGGCTTTTTCCTGTGGTAATTATCATTCTACTCCCAGCAATAAAAATTGCGCAGGCTTTTGCGATATCTATGAGTGTTTGAAGCTACGAGGGCAATCTAATCATGTTACAAATTAGGAAAACGGTTGCGTGTCCCTATGCTTAGTTTTGGGATATTAAAGTCAATGCTGGGAGAATCATAACAAAATGCGGATTCAAAGTTCTAACGAATAAGATGGTTTTGCTAGGATAGGAGAGGTGGGAAGCGCTTCATCACTTCACGATCTCCACCCGATCCCCTAACTGTGTTTGTCCCCAGAAATACTTGGCGGTGGACATGGGGAGGCGAATACAACCATGAGAGGCGTAGCGGGAGT
>CALKLP010000380.1 GCA_937991965.1 uncultured Verrucomicrobiales bacterium | reverse complement strand
CAGAAAAATCGCTCTCAACCTCCTCAAACAAGATACTTCTATCAAAGACTCCATCAGAGGAAAGAGATTACGTGCTACCTTTGATGATGAAATCTTGGCTACTCTTTTAAATATCAACATCCCAAAGTGAGGTAGCCCTGTGGTCTTGGTAGAAAATTGCGAAAATGGTTTCCTTTTGCGAAAGAGGCGTTATCAATTAGTCTTATCTCATGAATAGATTTTTACTCTGTATTTTTAGCACTTCTCTGATTTTTGGAGAAGTCGTGAGCGCTGCTGAAGTCCCCAAAATCCCAGAAGCAAGCGTAGACGAAAGCGCTCAACCACAAGATCCCAAGAGCGCATCAATTCAAACCAGAACTGATGCACGCACCATGACGCTCTCTGTCCCTAGCCCACGCGGACTCATCATGGATCGTAATGGGGATATTTTCGCAAATAATCTATTAGTCTATAAGCTTTCTGTTCTCTTCCCCGAATTTGGAAAGGTTACGGACGAGGAAATTGTGGCTTGGGCGCGCGAGCGGGTCGACCAGATCGCAGAATTTGCGGGGCAAGAATGGACCATCTCAGACAAGAAGCTCGTCTCTCACTACCGCCACCGCCGTTGGTTACCGCTATCACATCGCTCCACCTTCCAGGAATCAGCAGTAAAGAAGCTCAAGAAGAGCCTGAAGGAAGGGGTTGAATTCCAGCCCATGTATGTGCGAAATTACCCGAAACAACGCTCGGCCTGTCATATTATCGGTTATGTCCGCTCGACTGGGAAACTCCCTGACGGCCCAATTTACTATGGAGACTCCATGTGGGAGCAAGCGAAAGGGGCAGAAGGCCTAGAAAGCCTGTACGAAAAAGACCTAGCAGGTCAAACAGGGCTCAAACACATCCTCACAGATGAGGAAGGAAACATCATCGTTGATAAATACATTCAACGCCCTAAGATCGGGAACTCTCTTGTGCTCACCCTCAATGCGAAGTGGCAGAAGCAAGCTGAAGTAGCCATTGCTCGTAAAGCAAGAAGAGGAGCGCTTGTCATGCTCGATGTGCAGACTGGGGAAGTGCTCACTCTAGCCTCCTACCCAAACTATGACTTGAATTCATGGATTCCGCGTATTTCACAGGAGACATACACAAAGCTCCTCAATGACAAAAATGCTCCCATGTATTCTAGAGCCTTCCGAGCAACATATCCACCAGCCTCGACTTTTAAGGCCATCGTCGCGGCATCTGTCCTAACGGATGGAGTAGTTGGTCCATATGAAACCGTTAATTGCCCTCCTTATATCAAAATCGGTTCCAAAAAATTTCATAACCACAGCAAATCGCCAGATGGACACATAAATGTAGCAAAGGCTCTCGCTCGCTCGAATAACTGTTGGTTCTACCAAGTTGGGATAAAGGCCGGTGCGGAGTCATTCCTTGCAACAGCACAACAATGCGGTTTTGGAAGTAAAACTGGGCTTCCCCTTTTCTACGAGAGCAGTGGCAACATTCCTGATAATGAGTATATGATCGAAAATTACGGACGCCCCATGACAGATGGAGACACCGCTAACCTCTCTATCGGTCAAGGTTCTATTCTAGCTTCTCCACTGCAAGTTGCACAAGGAATGGCGGCGATAGCGAATGGGAAATTCCTCCCTAAACTCCGTCTCATCAAACAAATCCAACGTCCCAATGGCGATGTTATATATGCGTCGACTCCAGAAGTTCGCAATAAGCTCAGCCTCTCAAAAACTGCAATTGATAATGTTACTAAAGGTATGTATCAAGTAATCTATGCCAACTACGGAACAGGTAAAAAAGGCGCGGTAGGCTTTACCACCATGACTGGAAAAACAGGAACGGCTCAGTGGGTTCAAGGTAAAGAACTAGCATGGTTTGCAGGCTTCTTCCCAAAAAACAATCCCAGAATCGCTTATGCCGTGCTCTATGAGGGAAGCAAGGGAGAATCTGTATCTGGAGGGCATAAAGCTGCTCCAATTGTCCGATCCTTTTTAAACTCTATCTCAGGCGATCTCCGATCCTACTTAGCAACGACACCTGACAACAAAAAAATCGAAACCCTGCAGGCAGAAGCAGCTAAAAAACTTGCCGAAGAAAATGCGCTAAAGGCGATTATCGTTGAAGAAAGCAAGACTGAAGAAAAAGCAATTATAGTCGATTAATTCTCCTCTTTACAAATTTATTAAACCAAGACAAAAACAAATCATATGGATATTCAAATAGCAACATTATGTGACCACGCAGCAGACTACAACGGTAAAATGGTAATCTCTGGAACCTTTGAAACCCTTGCTGGGCGTGAGTTTCCGGTCGTTCACCCAAGCTGCTGCCTCGCACTCAGAATCTGCGTAACACCAGAAGACGCTGGGGAGCACAAAATGGAAATCAGCATCATCGATGAAGACGGGAAGAAGATCGACCCTAAAATGCCAATGAAGGCTAACTTCCCAGTCGAAATGCCTGACAGCATCTCTTTCCTTTCTCGTAACATCGTTCTCAACCTTCACGGACTTAAGTTCGAAAAAGAAGGTGTGTATTTCGCTGACATCACCGTTGATGGTGAACTCATGAGTCGCGTTCCTATTCGCGTTGTTGACGTAAATAAGATTGAGCAAGAAAAACAAGCTCAAGCCAAAGGTTAATCGATGCCCGAAGAAGGTCATCGCTTCACATGCGCCCTCATCACGGGGGCTTCTTCTGGCCTTGGTTGGGAATACGCAACTCAACTTGCGCCCATCACCAATCACCTCGTGCTCGTCGCACGACGCGGGGATAAGCTCCAAGAACTACAGGAGCTTTTACATACTAAACATCCCAATTTAGAAATCTTATGTGTTGGCGCCGACCTCTCTGACAGTGCACAGAGAGAGTGGGTTTTCACACAACTAGCAGAAAAGAACATCACTCCAAGTCTGCTCGTTAACAATGCTGGCTTGGGAGATTACGGCGAGTTCACATCCTCAAACTGGGATAAAATTGAAGCCATGATCGAGGTCAACATGACCGCCCTCACCCATCTTTCTCATCACTTTATTACTGGCATGATAACTCAAGGAGGAGGGCACATCCTGAATGTTAGCTCGTTAGCTAGCCTACTCCCCATTCCAGATTTCGCAGTTTACGCCGCAACGAAAGCTTACGTCACCAGCTTTGGGGAAGCTCTACGCACGGAGCTCCGTGAACATAATATCTCCGTTACCACAGTATGCCCTGGCCCGGTAAAGACTGGCTTTGGAGACATCGCCTCCCGCAGCGAAGAAAAGCGCTTTGAATCTGATTTTTATAAGGAACTCGATGTTCCTGCAGAGCAAGTTGTTCGAGAATCGATACACGCATTACTCAACAATCGTGCTCGCATCTACCCAAGTTGGAAGGTTGCTTTACTCGCTGCAGGAATTTCGATCCTACCGATTGTCGCAATTCGCTCCTTCAATTCCCTCCGATTTCGCAAAAGCACAACACTAGAGAGCACCGATGAGTAACTCCGCAAAAAAACCACAATCCCGCAAAGGAACAGTATTAGGCCTAGTATGCCTTTCTAGCTTACTCGCTTTTATTTTCGGGTTATTGATTGCCTTTATTTTCTTCAAAGCTCGTCCCTCCCAAGAACCTGCTGCCGAAACGAGTATCGATGCAGTAGTCGAGCCAAAGGAACCCGAAACCCCACAGGAGATCGCTCCGCTTCAAGTCTCGCCAACCCGCACACATGGAGAAACTGTAACGGCTATCCGCACCCTATCTAAGGGCTTTGAATTCAAAAGTAATGTCCTGTTTGAGGAAGGCGGACTAGCTTCTGCAGAACGTATCACCGAGGAAAGCTACTTAGCAGAATACTCGCTCTCGATCAATGAGCCAAAGCCCGCAGTCTCTCTCCCAGAAATTCTTACCGCTGCTCCTAAGCTGGAATCTGCACTTCCTGGTCTCGGAACCATTTTAGAGACCGCTACCGTAAATCCCTACTGGCACGAGCTCTACAGCCGCAAAAAGAAAACGGTTGTTAATGATGCCCACTATCTCAATAAAATCATCACCAAGCATAATTTCTACGACTGTCAGACCATGCTTAATCTGCGCCACCCAGAGACGAAGCGGCGTGCTCTCTTAGTACAAGCTGATATGGATGTCGTCACGGACGGATCTGACGGAGACCGCATGCCCACCATGGCGGAGGAAATTACGACCTCAACCTACTACCAACCCACCACCAGTTATAGCTGGGCAAAGGTTACCGATAAGCCCAACCCGATGATCGCAGGATATGAAAAGCGCATCGAAAACGCTGATCGTGAACTCGCTGACTCTAGCACCAACAGTGAGCGAAAAACATGGCTCAAGGAACGTAAAACGATGCTCAAGAATGGAATCGCAGAGATGCAAAAGCGCTCTTACCTCATTGCTGAACACGACCCTTTCATTGTTCTTCCCGTTCCTGTGATCGTGGCAAAAGACACTTATTCACCAAATGTCGGAGATTACGCCATCGTGTTCTATGAAGGAAAAGCCTACCCTGCCATTGTTGGAGACGCAGGCCCAACTTACAAAATGGGCGAAGCCTCTCTCCGTATTGCCAAGCAACTCAATCCTCGCGCAGGATCAAATTGGCGGCCTGTTAGTGACTTATCAGTAACATATCTCGTTTTCCCTGGCACCCGTAAGCAGCCGAACCAGGCTCCAGATTATGAGGACATTCACTCCCAATGCCAACGTCTTGTCGATGAAATCGGAGGGCTCGGAGAAGGGGTATCTCTGCATGAATGGGAAAACCTCTTTCCTGCTGAAGAGACTGAGGAAGTAGCGCCCTTAGAAGAAGTGACTCCAGAAGATTAAGCGTAGAAGAACCGCAGAGCAGACAATCCATATAAGGTTGCAGTTTCTACCCGTAAGACGAGGTCTCCCATCGAGACAGGTACAAAGCCCGATTCCTCGGCCGCATCAAGTTCATGAGAGGTGAAGTCCCCCTCTGGCCCCACTAAAAGCGAGATACTCCCCGGCTTAGCAGTCCCTAACAGAACCTCTTTCATAGCTGTGGCATTTTCACGTAAGGAGGCTATCAGCTTAACTTCGCCAGCAAATGTGGTAACTTCACTAATATGACAAGGTTGATGCACCTTCGGCAAATAGGCTTGCTTGCACTGCTTGGCAGCTTCTAGCGCCACGCGTTGCCACTTCTCAGTCTTCTTTGCAGGCGCATCACTCACCGCTACCGTATTATCCGTAATCAAAGGCTGAATCGCTCTCACTCCTAACTCAACCGCTTTCTGAATAATCAACTCCATATTCTTCCCCTTTGGGATCGCTTGATAGAGTGTGATTTCAGGGGTGGTAGGAGCAAGATGACATTCCTCCAAACGCTCGAACTCAAGAACCTTCCCTGCAATTTGTGTAACTGTTGCACTAGCCACCTGACCAGCGCCGTCAAAAAGCTCGATCTCCTCTCCCAATCTTACTCGGAGAACCTTAATCGCATGGCGCGCCTCATCACCATCGAGCACGTCGCGGCCCCATAAATCAGAGGGTAAGTAAAATCGAGCTGGCATAACAACTTTCTACGTCAAACCGAGAGTCTTAAACAACCATAAAACCACTTTCTCGATGACCCAGCACCCGAAAACATTCCTGCGCGAGAGCATACTCCAATCCCACCATCGCACAAAAGTAGGCGTCTAAACGGTCTTCCACCTCCTTTGACCAAGGCTCTCTAAGACACTCACTAAAATCGTAAGCAATCACCGCTTCTCCGTGCCTATTCGACAACCATTTCTCAAACAATCGCTGATACCGCGTAAATTCCAACCGCTTTTCAGCGACCTTCCCTTTCTTATACTTAATCGTTTTCTCTAGTCCAAACCAACGCACCATCGTGGGGTGAGGGTACACCTCCATCGCTATTCTCTGCTCTGTTAAATCCCAACTATGTGAATAACCAAGTTCCGATAGTAACTGCGCCACTTCAAGCGGTCGGGAGCAAAGCGCACGATTCACAGGATGACACCCCGCCTCATACTGGCGGAATAAGCGACTGCATTCCTTATCTACCGGGCGTGATCCACTCTCATTCTGACAGAGCATGGGAGCATCGATCGCTAAAATAACTCGTGACGCACCACTCGTTTGTTCACGAATCACATCACACAATGCCTCGTTTCCACGCGTGTAAAAACTTTCATGCGTAACGCACTTCCCGCACACGAAATCAACTCGGGCTATCGCATCTGGCATCCGATAGCCCCATGCTAAATCGATACCCAACACCGTAAAATTTTCACTCATGAATCAGAGCTTCAAGCGGACTGCTACTTGGCTATTATTCCGCTGCACCACCATTGTAATTTCTGCACCAGACTCTTCATCAATTAGGGTTTGGTAGAATTGCTCCGCAGATCGCAACATACTCTTGTCTATGCTAATTACGCGATCCCCTTGTTTCAGCCCCATTTTAGCAGCGTAGCTCGCCTTCGCAATTGCGGAAACAACCACTCCAACATCTCCGCCTCTTCGCTTCTCAATCCATTCCAAATCTCTCACGCGTAGCCCGATCAACTCAACGCGTTTAATCATTTGTTCATATTCCTCATCCTTGATTGTTTCCTGTGAGCCTTTCCAGTCCATCGAATCAATCACCATCGCTTTCAGCTTCACTTTCTCACCTTGGCGCAGCACTACTAACTCCTTTTCCTCATCTACTGAGGACCGCAGAATCATGTTCAGCAGTTGACGCGATCCTTCCACTTTCTTCCCATCATAACTCAGAATGACATCTCTCGGCAACACCCCTGCCTCAGCCGCTGGCGAACCTTTAGTCACCTCTCTCACTGTTACTCCATTCCCTCTATAACCAAGGAAGGTCTTCCCCTCTGGAGTCAAATCCTGAACACTCACCCCCATGAATGCACGGACAGGGTGCCCCTTCTCTGCAATTTGCTCAAAACTTCGCATGACTTCATTCGATGGTAGCGAGAAACCCACCCCTTGCGAATTCGGTTGCCCTTTCTCTGCAGAGTAGATCGAAACATTGATGCCAATCACTTCTCCTTGAGTATTGATGAGCGGCCCTCCAGAATTCCCTGGATTAATGGCAGCATCGGTCTGAAAAAGATCCCGCTGTTCATCCGAGAATGAGCGCTCCTTTGCGGAAATAATCCCTTGCGTCACGGCTTCTCCAAGCCCAAAGGGATTTCCGACCGCGAAAACCATTTGCCCTACCCTTACTTCGTCCGAGTCCCCGAACTTAAGTGGTTGCAACTCGACCCCATCGGTCTCAACGCGTAAAACGGCAATATCCAAGGTCGGGTCTGTTCCAATTAATTTAGCCTCCAACTCGCGCCCATCGTGCAGGGTGACATTGAGGCGGTCTTTACCTGAAATTACGTGATTGTTCGTCACGATGTGCCCTTGATGCGATACGATCACACCAGAACCAATATCCCGAACTCGAGAAGCGCCTGCTTGCTCAGACTGCGGTCGTTGTAGTCCTTCGGTAGAAATACAGACGACTGAAGGAATTATTGCGTTAATGAGTACCGTTCGCTCCTCGTCTAGCCGCTGCAGAGTCGACATTTTATCCAAGTTCTCGATCGGATTATCTTGGAGCTCATACTTCTCGGGCTTAAATCCAGCTTCGATATTTTGGGGCCTTCCCCAGCTGAATCCTTGGTTACGAATCACCAGTGTGCCCAAAAAACACACCAGAAAAACTAACACTAAGACTCCAAGCTTTTTCATTTCTCCACCGCGTCAAATTTCATACCGCATCCCAGACTCAGGGACGATAATTTCACTATCTGGCATCGCCTTCGAGAGCTCCTGACGGAACCACTCCCGAGCATCCGTATCACCATGCGTGAGGAAGATTTTCTTCGCGCCAGATCCGATCGCGATCTCTAGTAAATCCTCCCGCGGAGCATGCCCACTAAAGTCGAACACCTCCACCTTGCAGTTGAGCGGAAGAGGCGGACGCTTGCTGTCGAGAGAGATCTCATCTCCGGTCGAAGCCGCTCTAATTTTCCCCGCCGGAGAATCTGGATCGGCATACCCCACAAAGAGAAGCGCATTACGAGCATCATCGATGAAGTGACGCGCAAAGAGATTCGAGACCGTCTTCTCCGACATCATCCCACTCGATAAGCAATAAATCTCCCCTGCCTTCGGCATAATCGGCGACTTATTGCCCTTGCGTGCTACCCGCACATTCATATCGCGCAGGATCTTAAAACGTGGTGTCTTACGGCGTGTTTTGTTCGAGTGACGATCGTAAATGGTCGTCATCTTCGTGCTCAAGCCACCCACATGCACGGGCACGTCTGGAATGAGGCCAACCGCCTTGAATTGTGAAATCATCGTCAACACTTCTTGCGTTTTCCCCATTGCGAAGACAGGAATCAAGACCGCTCCGCCAGCTTCTAGACCAGCAACGATCGCCTTCGCTAAACGCTCCTCCTCTCCTTCACGGCTGAAGCCGTCTGGACGCGGGCTCGCTCCACGAGTTGTCTCCATCACAATCGCATCATAATCTCCCTCAGGGCGGATATCTGCCCCCTTGATCAAGGTCTGATCCTCAGTCTGCACATCCCCTGTAAAAAGCACCTTCTTGCCCTCATATTGCACTGAGGCGGTACAGGATCCCATAATGTGTCCTGCGTCTTGGAAGAGCATTTCGACGCCCCCTTCTGCATTAAACTTTCGGTTGTACTTTCGGGTCTCCCACTTCAGAGTGCACTCCTCCACCATCGTATGGGTAAAGAGTGGATACTCTGGGATGTTTAGCTCATTACTCTGGCTCGTCATGACATTCACCGAGTTATGCAGCATCGCATCCGCCAGATCAAAGGTCGCGGCTGTCATATACACTCGCGCTTGCGGAAATTGGCGTTGAAGCACTGGAATCGTGCCCACGTGGTCGAGGTGTGAGTGCGTTAACACCACTGAATGCACCGTTTCTCCCTCCAGCTTATCATGAGGCGGCATCGCCTCATAACCCGTCATTTTAGGGTGTAATCCAGAGTCCACGACTACGGTTTCATCCCCACACTTAAGAGCATGACAGCAGGCCCCAATCTCATGAGAATCCGTTAAACAAAAATATTCCACCCGAACACTGTGAACTCTCCAATTCCAATATGCAATACCGCTATCATTTTTTTATAGACAAACGAAAATTCCCTCCCTATAAGACCCATCCCCATAAATGGCACTGTAGCTCAGGGGTAGAGCAGAGGACTCATAAGCCTTTTGTCGGTGGTTCAAATCCACTCAGTGCTACCAAACCCCAATACAAACTCGTTTGTGTTGGGGTTTGGTATTTATGAAGGCTCACGTTTACATCCTTCAAAGCTCAAAAGGGAAACTTTATATCGGCGCAACTGGTAGTCTCAACGCTATGATTGTTCGACATAACTCTGGAGCCGCACACAGCACAAAACGACTAGGAATCCCTCTCAAACTTATCACTTCCCTTCCCTGCACAGATATCGTGGAGGTAAAAAGAGAAGAGACCCACTATAAATTCAGAAAAAACTCCAAAAACGTTAGAGCGAGTCACTGAGATCTCTAATTTGACGACTCAAAACGTCCGATAAAACGTGATTTATCGGTCGTATGTGAAATCACCCTAATCAAGCATCTCGACGCTTCCCTACCTTATCCATGAGGATTTGGCGGAGATCATCTAAGCCATCTCCTTCTTGGGCGGAAATGGGAACGATATCGACTTTCGGGAAACGGGTTTTGAACATTTCGAGTTGTTCTTGGGAACCTTCGACGTCCATTTTATTAGCGATGATCATCCAAGGGAACTTGGCGAGATCTTCGTCATAATCTTTGATTTCTTTACGGAGGATTTGGAGATCCTCGATCGGCTCGCGTCCATCAGTGCCTGCCATGTCGATCACGAAGAGTAACAGATGGCAGCGCGTAATGTGACGTAAGAACTCGTGGCCCAGCCCTTTATTGTTGCTTGCTCCTTCTATCAAACCGGGAATATCAGCAATAGTGCAGCGCTGATATCCAGGGAAGTCTACTACGCCCACATTTGGCTTCAAGGTGGTGAAAGGATAAGATCCAATTTTGGGTTTGTTGGCGGAAAGTGCTCCCATGAGCGTCGATTTGCCCGCATTTGGGAACCCGACAAATCCTGCATCAGCGATGCGACGAAGCTCAAGATAGTAAACTCCTTGCTCCCCTTCTGTTCCCAGCGTGAGTTCTTCAGGCGCTTGGTTCGTGGAGGAACGGAAGTGGAAATTCCCCTTACCTCCTTTACCAGGATGGCAAACGATGAACTCTTGCCCGTTCTCGGTGAGATCAATGATAGGTTCAAGGACAATCCCATCTTCACTGCGTTCCAACTCTGCGGCTTCCTTCATATCAGTAGCATTACTCTGATAAACCACGGTTCCTGGAGGAACCTTACCAACAAAGTTTTTTCCCTTTTTACCATGACGCTTATAACTCTGCCCGTGAGCGCCGTCTTGGGCGAGCATCTTTGGGTTATAGGCAAAGGATCTCAAGTTATCTGTATGCGGATCGACTTGTAGAATGACAGTACCGCCATCGCCACCGTCACCACCGTCTGGACCACCCCGAGGGACGAATTTTTCACGGCGAAAACTCACGATTCCGTTTCCTCCATCGCCCCCTTTGGCAAGTACTCTAATATGGTCAACAAACATAGTATCGAGTGCCATACAGCCTCTTTCTGTAATATGAAATTAAAAACTCGGTTAAAATCACTACGGGAGATAAGAATATGCAGCATCGACAAAAAATCCAGATAAACGCAAAAAATCATTGGCAAAAGATCTATAGATATGCAGTAAATATAAAAACGTTATGTCTGAACACCAAGTCCTCGATCATGTAGATGCCTATCTAAAGTTAGGTGTAGAGTATGATGCCTCTGATGTGCATTTATCCACGGCTTTCCCTCCATCTTGGCGGGTAAATGGAAGATTACAGCCTATTTGGCCTGATCACCATAACCTTGAAAAAGATGACATCGTCAACCTAATGCACAGCTATATGACGAAGGGACAGCTAGAGACCCTCGATGAGAAGGGAGACGTAGACTTCGCCTATCAAAACTCATCTGGCCGTTTCCGTGTTTCCGTAGTTAAGCAACGCCTGGGCTATGATATGATCTTTCGGGTCATTAAAACCGAAATCCGCCAGATGCAAGAGCTTGGCCTTCCAATGGAAACCCTTGAGCCACTACTTAAATATCAAAACGGCTTAATTCTTGTTACAGGAGCAGTGGGGTCAGGAAAATCAACGACCATGGCGGCGATGGTGGATTACATTAACGCGAACCGTGAAGACCATATCCTTACGCTAGAAGACCCGATCGAATTTATCTACGAATGTAAAGGCTGTCACATCACGCAGCGTGAGATTGAAAGCCATACCGAATCCTTTGGAAGAGCTCTGCGAGGGGCTTTACGACAAGACCCTGATGTCATCATTGTGGGAGAGATGCGAGACTTAGAAACGATCGAACTCGCAATCACGGCAGCGGAAACTGGTCACCTAGTGTTCGGCACCTTGCACACTGGTAATGCTCCTAAAACACTTGATCGTATTTTAGATGTATTCCCCGCTAACCAGAGGGAGCAAATCCGAACAATGGTCGCGGAATCACTACGTGGGGTTGTATCGCAACAACTTATTCCTAAAAAAGAAGGCAATGGCCGAATTGCAACGCATGAAATCCTGATCAATACCCCGGCGGTGGCTTCACTCATCCGTGATGGAAAAACCTTTATGCTGCCGGGCGTCATGCAGGTTGGTAAGAGTGTCGGCATGTCACGTATGGATGACTCACTTGTCAAGCGCGCCTTAGCTGGCGATATTGCCAAAGCTGAAGCAATCCGAAGAGCTCAAGACCAAAAGGACGTCACTCTTTTACTAGCGGAACTCGAAGACTAAACACTTAAAGAATTATAATAACATGGCTGCAATTAACAGATTATTCGCTCACCTCGTCGAGTTTGATGGATCCGACCTTCACTTAGCAGAAGGGTATCCACCAAAAGTCAGAATTCACGGTATTGTCTCAGAAATACCGGGAGAGCCGGTTTTGGATCATGAGACACTGAAGTCAATGCTCGGTGAAATTTGTGATCCAAAGGCTTTCGACAATTATCTCAATGAAGGCGACTTAGACTTCGCCTATGAAATGGACGAACAATCCAGATTCCGATGCAACTACTTGAAACAAAGCAGAGGGCTCGCGGCGGTGTTTCGCCTTATCCCCAATGAAATCATCCCGCTCGAAAAGCTAGGTATCCCTGATGTTGTAAAGCGCTTTGCCTCCATGAAAGCTGGCTTAGTTCTCGTAACTGGTCCTACTGGGTCTGGAAAATCAACGACTTTAGCAGCTATCATCGATTACATTAACGATCACTTTTCTCGCCATATCATTACGATTGAAGAGCCAATCGAGTTTGTGCACCCAAACAAGCAATGCAAAATCACCCAACGAGAAGTCCCCATTCAAACGCCAAGCTTCGCCCAAGGACTAAAGGCCGTTCTCCGGGAAGATGCGGAAATCGTCCTAGTAGGTGAAATGCGAGATTATGAAACCATCTCTCTAGCACTAACCGCCGCAGAGACGGGCCTTCTGGTTTTTGGAACACTCCACACCAACAGTGCTCGTAAAACAATCGACCGTATCATTGATGTGTTCCCTGCTGATCAGCAGGATCAAGCTCGTGCCATGTTAGCAGGCTCGCTGAAAGGAGTGGTTGCGCAGCAACTTATGAGACGTTCAGACCAACCAGGACGCCTAGCTGTAAACGAAATCTTGATTTCCAACACCGCAGTTGCGGCCGTAATTCGTGAAGGGGCTACCCAAAAGCTCACCGATGTTATCACTTCTGGTAGAGCAGAAGGCATGATGCTCATGGAAGACAGCATTTGGGAAAAACTGATGGAAGGTAAAGTCAAACCCACTGAGGCATACATGAAAGCAAATAACAAAGAGCGTTTCGTAAAACTACTGCCACCTGAAGACGAAAGCATTGGTAATGCTGCAGGGGGGTAAACTCCGCACCTCTAATAGAATCACAAAAAAGGCTTCCGTCACGGGAAGCCTTTTTTGTTATAATTGATTGCGGTTTAGAAGTTAAGAATTCCAATATCTCGACGGCGCTGCATTCCGTCAAAGGAAACCTTATCAGCCTCGGCATGTGCCGCTGCCACAGCCTCTTCACGGCTATCGCCTTGGGACACGACAGCCAAGACTCGGCCACCATTAGTTGCCCATTCCTTATCTAAGTTCAGCTTCGTGCCAGCATGGAAAAGCTGTGCAGTATCGGAAAGGTCATCTAAACCAGAAATTACGTCATCTGCACGAGAGGTTTCTGGATACCCATGTGAAGCAAGGATTACACAGACACTCCACTTTTCGCTAAATTGAAGGTGCGCTGGGTCCAGTTTTCCATTCGCACCACCAAGACAGAAGTTTGCGAAATCTCCAGTAATCAGAGGCATAACAGCCTGGCATTCTGGATCACCAAAGCGGCAATTATACTCGATAATCTTAGGCCCTGCATTGGTCAACATCAGTCCGAAATAGAGGAAGCCTTTATATCCAAATCCGTCTTGAACCATGCCGTTGATGGTTGGAGTAACGATCTCATCCTCGATTCTCTGCATGAGCTCTGGCTCTAGGATCTGGCGACCTGCAACAGCGCCCATTCCTCCCGTATTAGCTCCGGTATCCCCTTCTCCAATGAGCTTATAATCTCGAGCCGGGGTAAAGATAAAGGATGCAGAATCACTTACTGCAGCGAAAATTGATACCTCTGGGCCTTCGAGATACTCCTCGACAAGAAGAGAACCTTCACCAAATCGGCGATCTTCAAACACCTCAGTTAGAAAGGCATTCGCAGAATCGGCATCTGGACATACTGCCACTCCCTTCCCTGCCGCTAGGCCATCAAACTTAAGGACTGTAGGGTAGTTTCCATCGATCGCGGTTAGGGCTTGCTCATAGGAGTGCACGAGCTGTGAGGTGCCGGTGGGGATATCATGACGGAACATGAACTCCTTGGCAAAATTCTTGGATGCCTCTAGCTGTGCCGCGTGCTTGTTTGGCCCCCAACATGGAATGTCATTTTCGGCACAGAGATTAGCGAGCCCTTCATCTTTTACGAGGTAGCTCTCTTCCCCTGCCACACAGAGATCGATGGCGTTGCCCTTCATCCAAGAAATGAGAGAAGGCAGGTCAGTGGCAGAAGTAGGCTTAGCAATTTCTGAAATCGCGTCACTGCCCGGAAAACAATACACCTCAGGCTGAGATGGCGAAGCGAGCAAGGTCTTGATTAAGGCATGCTCACGGCCGCCTTTTCCAACAACAAGAATTTTCATAGGGGTAAGGAAATAAGCGTACCTATTTCAAAAAGCTAGAGAAATTCAAAATTTATCTGGGATCAATCTAAGCTGGGGCACCCACCATTTCGCCACCCAGTGTATCGTCGTCTTTCTCGGCAATTTCTGGAGGTGCTGGAGCTACCGCAGCAACAGGCTCTTCAGGTGGAAGTTCTGGTGGCTTTGGAGACTTAGGTGGGTTTCTCATTTCACCGGTTCTTAGCAGATCTGTGATTTGCTCCCCGTCTAGGGTCTCAAACTCAATCAGTGCTTTAGCAATTAACTCTAGCTTATCGCGATTCTCATTCAGCATGTCTGTTGCGCGCTGATATGCCTCATCAATGAAACGCTTAATTTCTTCGTCTACTAGACGTGCTGTGTCGTCAGAATAGTTGGCGGCAGATGGCCCTGTACCAAGGAAGGAGCTCCCTTCACTCTCACCGTATTCAACCATTCCAAGCTTGGGACTCATCCCCCAATTACAAACCATCTGGCGCGCCATAGAGGTCGCTTGGCGAATATCTCCTGCAGCTCCGTTGGTAAAGTTCCCAAAGACTAGTTCCTCTGCTACACGTCCACCCATGGCGACGACAAGCTGGTCTTCCAGTTCTTTTACACGATACGAAAACCTATCTTCTTCTGGTAGGAACATCGCCATTCCTAGCGCGGGACCACGCGGAATAATCGTGACCTTATGAAGTGGGTCGGTGTGATCGCATAAGATGTTAAGAATAGCATGACCAGCTTCGTGATAAGCGGTGTTTTCTTTTTCCTTTTCGCTGAGAGCAAGTGAACGACGCTCACGCCCCCATCGCACTTTGTCACGGGCTTCCTCTAACTCAGGTAGGCTTACTGCCTTGAGGCCTTTTCGTGCAGCCAGTAGTGCGGCCTCATTGATTAAGTTTGCTAACTCAGCACCTGAGAATCCAGGTGTTCCTCTGGCAATCACGCCGAGGTCAACATTCTCAGAAAGCTTAATCTTCTTCACGTGCACTCCTAGGATTTCCTCACGACCACGATAATCAGGCAGAGAAACCCTAACTTGTCTGTCAAAGCGTCCCGGTCTAAGTAGAGCAGGATCGAGAACATCAGGTCTATTTGTCGCGGCGATGATGATGATTCCTTCTTGGGCGTCGAAACCGTCCATTTCAACTAAGAGAGCATTCAAAGTCTGCTCACGTTCATCATGCCCCCCACCATGGCCATGACCACGGTGACGACCAACGGCATCGATCTCATCAATAAAGATCAAGCATGGCGAATGTTTTTTCCCCTGTTCAAACATGTCGCGAACACGGCTCGCTCCGACTCCTACAAACATTTCTACAAAGTCAGAACCCGAGATGGAGAAGAATGGCACCTCCGCCTCTCCTGCTATTGCACGCGCTAGAAGTGTTTTACCCGTTCCAGGAGGGCCCACCATGAGCACGCCCTTCGGAATCGTCGCTCCGAGCATTTGGAATTTCTTAGGGTCTTTAAGGTAATCGACAATCTCATAGAGCTCTTCCTTTGCCTCTTGAATTCCAGCGACATTCTTAAACGTCACCTTATTATTCTCATCCATGTTAAGCATCTTAGCCTTACTCTTTCCGAAGCTCATTGGCCCTTTGCCAGACATCTTCATCTGCTGGCGGAAGAAGAAAATCAGAAAACCAATGAGGATCAAAGGAACCAGCAAACTCATCAAGATCGCAGAGAAGGTATTTTTCTGAGTCTCGTTAGGGATATTATAGTCGGTGTAAATTTGATTCAACTCGTCAGCCTGGGCAACCGCATTAACCGACACCTTGAATTTCTCCGCTTCTTCGTATAAGGCCGCTTTTTTCTCGTCAGGCAAAGGTTTAGCGATGCGATATTCACCTACCAGAACACCTCCTGATTCGCTCGAAGCTCCTTTCAACGCGCCAGCTTCTAAAACGATTGCATTAGCACGAACTAATTCGTTAAAACGCTCAACCGAAATTGAGTCTACACCGTCCGTGGAGAGCTCTGCCGTATTAACAATGTTAACATGTTGGCTTACTGGCTTGATGACATTCCCTTGGAAGTCCTTATTAAACTCGAGCTTGAAGCGAACCGGCTCACCCTCCCACGTATTGAGTGACTCTGACACGTAGGACCCTGTTATTGTAGGACTAAAAGGAGATTCCGCAGTTACCTTAAAGGCATGGCCTTTCTTATCATCTAGGATGATGCGGTTCTCACGCATGTAATCCTTGAATTCGTTAAAGGTGATTCTCTTCCCTTTCTTATTGGCAGGATTAAACAGGATCACACAAAATAACCCAAGCCCAACAGCGATGAGAGCAAAGGATCTCCAATTAAATCCATTTTCGTTATTCGGGGAAGGAGTTTTTTTTTCGTTATCTGGCTCGGTAGACATAAAGAAGTGATATCGTTAGCGTTGTAAATGCGGAACGGTCTAGCAAATTACTTCTCTTTTTCAGTTTGTGGAACTTTTTTTTAAGAAAATAATTGGTTAACTCATCTTAAATAGTTTAAAAAAGACCATCGCCTTTTAAAAGAAAGGCCTTTCTCACTGATATAGGCTTGAAGAAGCTAGCCCCATCTGATAACGAACTTGACAAAAAAAGAACAGGAAGTAACACAACTCATCCAAACTGGACATTTTTTTATTTATGAACGCTCTTTCTATACTGTGGTTTTCGATCTACACTTTTGTGACTGTGGCGCTGGCTCTCTACGGCTTCCACCGCTTGGTAATCATCTTCCTCTACTTCAAGCACTCGCGTAACAAACCAACTCCGACGAAGACCTTCTCGGAACTCCCGCTCGTTACGATTCAACTACCCATTTTCAATGAAAAACACGTTGTCGACCGCCTCATTGGCGCCGTAGAGAAACTCGACTACCCAAAGGACAAAATGGAAATTCAGATACTGGACGACTCTACTGACGAGACCGTTGACATCTGCTCCTCGCATGCCGACAGGCTTGTCGCGAAAGGATTTCGCGCCACTCACATTCACAGAACAGACCGCACTGGCTTCAAGGCTGGAGCTCTAGAAAATGGAATGAATCAATGCGAGGGTGAATACCTTCTTATTTTGGATGCCGACTTCGTTCCCAAACCCGAATTAATCCAAAAAACAATTCACTATTTCGCCGATGACAACATCGGCATGATTCAGACCCGTTGGGGACACCTCAACAGAAATACAAATATCCTCACCCGACTCCAAGCCATGTTGCTAGATGGGCATTTGGAACTTGAGCAAACTGCTCGAAATCGTAGCGGACGCTTCTTCACCTTTAACGGAACTGCAGGAATCTGGAGAAAGTCCTGTATTAACGATGCGGGAGGCTGGCATCACGATACTCTTACTGAAGATATGGACCTCAGCTACCGTGCTCAGATCAAAGGATGGAGATTTTTCTTCCTCAATGATATCGAAACGCCGGCAGAGCTCCCGGTGGATATCGATGGGTTTAAAAGCCAACAGCATCGCTGGGCAAAGGGAGCCATCCAGTGTTGCAAAAAAGTTCTCAGGCAAATTTGGGCCAGCGATGCCCCATGGTATGTTAAAGTGGAGGCGACGACACACCTTACGTCAAACTTCGCTTACCTTCTTTTACTCCTCATGTGTATTGTCCTCTACCCCAACTCTAAATTCGGAGTAGAACTTGAAGGCACCACGTGGTGGTTAGCCAATCTTCCAGTTTACTTTTTTGGATCCGTCTCTGTGATCATCTTTTATCTCACTGCTCAAAAAGCACTCCACCCTAAAACATGGTGGAAAGACATCCCTTACCTTCCATTACTTCTCGCCCTCGGCATAGGAATGTCAGTAAACAACGCCAAAGCAGTTCTAGAAGCCGTATTCAACAAACAGTCCGCTTTTGTTCGAACCCCAAAGTATGGCGAATTAGAGTCTTCTAAACAATCGTGGAAAGGCAGTAGTTATAAAGCGATTAAATCTTTCACTCCATTTATCGAGTTTCTATTTGGCTGTTTCTTCGCCTTTGTCGTCGCAGATGCCTACATCTCTGGAAACTGGGTGGCTGGAACACTCTTAATTCCATTCCCTCTTGGCTTTTTCTACACCTCGTTAGGCTCTATTCGCTCAGTTGTTCTCAATCTCGCCTCATCTTTTGGCAATTCATCACGGTAAACACCCTTAAATCATTATTTCTATCTCATGAAAACCCCTTTTTTACTTTCACTCATAAGTTGTTTATTTTTCGTCTCCTGTAGCAGCTCATATCGAGACACAAGCAGCAAACTGCTCGTCAGTGTTTCAGACCAAAAAATGCTACTCACAAAAAACGGCGAACCCGTAAAAAGCTATCCTATCTCTACTTCAAAATTCGGGTTAGGCAGTAAGGCTGGCAGCAAGAAAACCCCTCTAGGAAATCTAGAAATCTCACAGAAAATCGGGGGGAATGCACCCTCTGGGGCAGTCTTCAAAAGCCGCCAGAGAACTGGAGAGATTCTTAAGCCGAACTCTCCCGGCCGAGACCCGATCGTAACCCGTATCATGTGGCTTAATGGAAAAGACTCTCACAATAGAAATACTCATTCACGTTACATCTACATTCACGGAACACCGGAGGAATATAAGATTGGACGTCCAGCAAGTTATGGATGTATCCGCATGAAATCCAAAGATGTCATCGACCTTTACAGACGAGTAGGTGTTGGCGCGCGGGTAAAAATATTTCGCCAGAGCTTGAGCAATACCCCAGAGGGGAGAGAATATATCAGTGGCGACATCGCGCTGAATTAGTTTTCAATGCTTTATACACATTCTCTGTTGACAAAGATTATGCCCTCTTGTGTAATAATAAAAACAAGTATCGTATAGGTAGAAAACAGTCATCTTGATTTAAATTCTCAATCGAATCAAATTCACTATCACACCTACTGAAACAGCAATAGCAACACACTTCACGAACACACCATGGCAAATCAGAACAACTCCAACGGACCAAAAACAGTCCCGCTCAAAATGACGAGCTCTATTCCTTTAAAAAAGGAAACTATCCGCGTTTCTGTCAAGGCAGACCCTTTGAAACCTCCTGCATCTGATGCAGCCACACCTCCACCACTTCCCGGCGCCACTAAAACAGAACCTCCTGCGATCAAAACGGTTGCGCTAAGTTCTCCTAAGCCGCCTACCCCAACGACCCTTACTCCTGATGCGCCACGTGCACCTGCAGTGAAAACAGTTCCTCTTACGAACAGTGGTGCTGTCCCAATCCCGACATCTATTCAATCAGGTATTACTGCACCATCTGTAACAGTCCCGCTACCAACAGCACCTCCAGTTCCAAGTGCTCCCAATGCGCCACAACCCATCAAGACCGTTCCACTAACTAACAGTGGTTCCGTAATTGTCTCTAGTGTAGGCTCTGAAAAAAGTGTTGCAGCACCCATTAAGACTGTTCCTCTTGCTAGTGCCCCACCAGCTCCCATAGCCCCTACGGCCCCAATCGCACCGGCTTCTACACCAAACCCATCTGCACCAAGACCTGGAGGAATTCTTAAAACTCAGGCTCTTAATGCACCAGCGGCAATCCCAGCTGGCTTAAAAACTCAAAATATGGGGGCTCTACAGCCACCACAAGCCGTTGGAACCAAGCCACTTCCTGTACCATCATCACCTGTTGCGACCTCTCCCATTGTCAGTAGCCCGGTTGCTAGCGCTCCGCAGAATACGAAATCTGCGCGCAGTGGAACTTCATTCAAGACTCAGAAAGAGGAATCAAATCCAAACAAATGGTGGCCTGTAGCAGCCGCCGCTCTATTTTTTGCAACCGTCTCACTAGTAACTCACATCCTCGGTTATACCGCTTGGAACTAAAACTATATTAATCTATACCATGTTTGTCTCAATCCTTGTTTTCCTTCTAGCTGCAGCTGTAGCAGTTATCGGGTACCTTACACATACCCTTCCCCTTTAGAGTTAACACCCTCTGAATCAGGAAGTGACCTATTGTTTTCAACGTACTTTAGGCTCACAACATACACCTTACACTCTTCAGTATAAGGTGTTTTTTATTCCCAGTAAATTATGGATTCTGCTTTTGTTAAAAACCTGCTTGATTCATAAAATTTTGTCGCTATACGTCTTATCCCCCTTTCATTCTCATAGATGGCCGAAAACCCAAATAAATTAAAATTAGCCCTCCCTAAAGGAAGTCTACAGGAGCGAACTCTCGACCTTTTTGAAAAGGCGGGATACAATGTTTATGTTTCCAATAGAGGATTACGCCCATCCAGCGATGATAGCGATTTAGACCTATACCTCATCCGAGCTCAGGAAGTTGCACAATATATCTCATCTGGATTTATTGACTGCGGTATCACAGGACTAGACTGGGCTCAGGGCCATATCGACAACCTTGTAGAAATGGCTGAACTACCCTATTCACGCGCCTCCAACAGACCTACAAAGTGGGTTTTAGTAGTTCCT
Source organism: uncultured Verrucomicrobiales bacterium (assembly GCA_937991965.1). Lineage (GTDB taxonomy): Bacteria > Verrucomicrobiota > Verrucomicrobiia > Verrucomicrobiales > Akkermansiaceae > WTJZ01. The sequence goes on along the minus strand of CALKLP010000380.1, from coordinate 2,313 downwards.
GAAGAATCTCCTATTGAATCTGTCTATGACCTTGAAGGGAAAAGAATTGCGACCGAAGGAATAGACATCACAAACAAATACCTGAAAGAAAAGGGAGTGAATTGTGAAGTCGAATTCTCATGGGGCGCTACAGAAGTTAAAGTTCCAGACTTGGTTGATGCTATTGTAGATGTAACAGAAACGGGATCTTCAATTCGAGCGAACAAGTTACGTATTGTGGACACACTGTTAACTTCCTTCCCACACTTTTATTCTAGCAAACAAGCTTCTCAAGATCCATGGAAGCTAGAGAAAATGCAACGTATCGTAATGATGCTCCAAGGCGCTATGTTCGCGCGAGACAAGGTAGGTCTCAAACTAAATTTACCAAAGGATCAGCTTGAAGCAGTATGTGACAAGCTCCCTTCCCTCCGTCGCCCGACCGTTAGCCCGCTCCTAGGTGAGGAGAGTTGGGTTGCGCTCGAAACGATTATTGATGAAGCTGTCGCTCGTAAGATCATTCCAGATCTCAAAGAGCACGGCGCAGAAGGTATTATTGAATACCCTCTGAACAAGATCGTTCTCTAACCCCCTCTAAAAGAAAGAACCAATATGGGATCACTTAAGAAAAAACGTAAGGCAAAGATTAGTAAGCATAAGCGTTCTAAGCGTATGAAGGCTAACCGCCACAAGAAGCGCCTTCGCTACAAATCATAAGCTTAGCCTTAACAAGCTAATCACTGCACTTTTTAGCAGTAATCAGGAACGGGCAAACCCGTTCCTTTTTGTTTACCTTGAGCTAAAGATAAACAGCATTTAACAAAACAGTTGCATTGCGTCTATTTTTCAAGAAAGGTTGAATAATGAGCATGGACGATGCGTCACAACCTCCAGAAGACAAAAGCGATACTTCTTCATCTACTGATGGAGCAGCCAAATATGAGGAAAACCTCGTAAAGGCTGCGCAAAACGGAGACTTAAACGCTTTTGATGAATTGGTGACACTACACCGAGGAAAAATCTATGCCATGATTTATAATATGATCCATAACCAAGCCGACGCTTGGGATCTGACCCAGGATGCTTTCATAAAGGCCTGGAGAGCTTTACCCAAATTTCAAGCTCGTTCAAAATTCTCAACCTGGCTTTACCGTATTTCACACAATGTGGTCTATGATCACATGCGTAAGCGTAAAATCACTTCCGCTGGAGAGTTTAACGATGAGATCCTCACTGACTCCTCTATCGAACCCTCCGCACGAACGACACCCAGAGAATCAACTGCTCCGGACAAGAAGATGGAGAACAGCGAATTAGCTCAGAAGATCAAATCCGCAATGCAAAAACTGTCTTTGGAACACCGCCAAGTGATTATTCTGCGAGAAATTGATGGTTATGATTACAAGGAAATCGCGGAAATGACCGACAGCACCTTAGGCACCGTAATGAGTCGCCTCTTCTACGCGCGTAAGAAACTCCAATCCCTTTTAAAGAATGAACGATAAATCACCCGAAGAACTGATGGTCCGATGGATGGACGGTGAACAGCTAGCAGAAGCAGAGCTAAATTCTCTCAAGAAAATGCATGCTGAGGATCCAGATAAACTTATCAATCCAAAGGAACTAGCCAGAATTCAGTCTGGACTAAAGGCAACATATGTTGCGGGAGCGGACATTCCAAACGCGAACAAGTTTCAAATCTCACTCTTTGAAAAGCTTAAGCAAGAACAAGTAGTTGAGCCAATGCCCACACATCAGCCTGAAAATGTTAGCTCTTTCCCAGCGCAACAAGCTAAATCCAAAAATTGGCTCCTTACCGGTGCAGCCATGGCCGCTTGTTTCTTATTAGGACTGCTCATTAACCTCGCTTTCCTGAACAAAAAGGCTAACGACAGTTCGGATTTCGTCAATGTAACTGATCACCCTGCACACTTACAACCCGTTGTCTACAGTGCGTATGAGAACCTGTCGGCAGACTATCTATCAGCCGACGACACTAACGTAATCATCATTGAAGGACTAGATGCCATTCCTGATGATATCGATCTCTTCGCTCTTGCAGAATCCAGAAAACCAATCAAGGTCTACCCTCAAATTTCTTACCCCCAGTATGAAAACCAGTAACTTTAACTTGTTCCTATTTCTAAGCCTTTTGCTAATTCCCCTCACCTTAGCAGAGGTGGACCCTGCACAGAAAGTTATCGGTAAGCTTAAAGGCACCCTGATTTATGCTACCAATGCCCCGGAAGAAAATACAAACGCCAAGCCTCTTTCTGACACACTCAAGGCCTCTCTAGCGGAAAAACAGCTGCCTTATACCTCATATTACCTCTT
>CALKLP010000379.1 GCA_937991965.1 uncultured Verrucomicrobiales bacterium | reverse complement strand
GTATTTGTCTTCTTCTGCCATCGGGACTTGGTTGTATGCGCTACGAAGATCTAGAGAACAGAACCATTTCGAACCTGACAACATATCAATCGATTCCTCGATCCGCGGAAGTGGATGAGCGTCTTTCAGGGTCTTTGCGTTGAGACCACGATAGTCGCAGCAAAGTCGGATTGCTCCCGTCCCTTTCTTCCGTACTACGACGATCGGAGCGGCGTACGAGCTAGTACTAGGTTCGATAAAGCCTTTTTTCGCAAGGTCATTGATATGGTCCTTGACCTCTTGTAGTAGTGCCGGTGGAATACGACGATAAGGGTAACTCACCGGAGCATCGTCCACTAGCTTGATTTGATGCTTCATCGCGGACGTCCTACCCATGTCTTCGTCCGACTTGGCAAACGCATCCAAGTTTTGCTGCAAGATGCGTCTATACTCCTCCGCTTCGGCGTCTGTACCCGGAAACTTTGCCACTAGCTCCGCAAGCTGTTCCTGTAACTGGGAAGGACTACTGTTAACTTCTGTTCTGAACGACTTCGCTTCAACAAAAATTTCGTCGTTACGTACAACTACGTCAATCTCTGGAGGTAGCTGTTCCGCTGCCTTGACGAGTCCTAACCGCGTGTTTGCTCTCAGAAAAATGTCTGACGCCGACGTATTGACAACAGGAATCATGAATTTCTTCGACGCTATGCACGGCATGATTGTCGTACCTGGAGGAAGATTTTTAACCGGCTCGACGATAGAATGATTGTCAACGATCGTTTTTGAGCTGACATACGCAGGAATATATCGTAACGTACCTGCAGGTATGCGTGTTTCTCCTCCTGCCGACTTGACGACTCCGATGACCCGATCCTCATGGACTGTGTGTTTTCCTGTTCTGGCATCGTCGGTCAGTTCCGACGACAGTACCCGCGTCTCTTCCATACTGACAATCGCCGCGAACTCTGGGATCAGTTTCATGATATTCGTACCCAGCAGACCTGGCACCTGTCTAGAGGTTGGTACAATAAGAATCCCTCTATCCTTGATAACGTTACCCTGGTAAACCATGTCTGTAATGACATAACCAGTCACCGGTACTTCGAGCTCATTCGACGCGATGACCTTCAATCGCTCGAACTTTCTAGGGGTATCTAATAAGTGCGATAAATGCTGGTCGAAAAATTCTTGGGAAATACTGGTGATCTCGCTCCCCGAATCGATAATGAACGGTACATCGATTCCATGAATCCTCACCAAAACAGCCTTACGGTTCCCTACCAATTTTTCCATGACCTTAGCATCATCGATCCCCCGATTCTCATTGTGTTGGCCTGTTACCTTCTCCCCGGCAGGCCGCCGCTTGTGTGTCCGGGGAGGACCCCGTTTCCCGAATATTCCTTCTTATTCGGACAATTCACCTTGAAATGTCCTGGCTCTCCGCACAGGAAACAGTTTCGATTACTACTGAAACCTCTACCACCTCGAGCACTTCCCACTTTAATTTCCCGCAACTGGTCAATCATCTGCTGCTGTTGAGCAAGGACTGTTTGGAGCGCCGATGACTGCTCACCCAATTGACCTTCTATCTTCTGAAATCTTGCTTCGATTACTGGATCGATTGATGAATTTGACCCACACGAAGCCTGCGGAAGAGCCATATCGTCGGCACGAGCCGCCCTTGATTTGAAACTACGTCCGTCCGATAGCGAAGAATCACTAACCTGCTCTGACCATTCGATGGCAACTTGTCGCAGATCCTTGAACGTGATGTTGTTATCGTTCTTCTTTTTCAATTCCCACCGTAGCTGTCGGTCTCGGACGTTTTCAGTGAACTGCTCTTTCACCATCTTCGTCTGCGCTTTATCCTGGATGGACTTATCCAGCTCGGTCATCGCCTCTAACTCTCCTAGTAGCCTGTGAGAAAATGTGAGGATAGTTTCGTCAACATGTTGACGACAGTTATGGAACGCGGTTCTACGCTGGGCCAGCGTTCTCTTGTCACCGTAAATCGAACGAAGAGCTTCGAGAAGGTTCTCCGCCGATGACTTTGCCGATTCTCCATGGGCTAACTTGATTTCTCGTTTGACATCCGTACCTAGATAATCAAACAAATGGCGAGCCGCCTCTTCGCCAGTATACCCAAGCGTTTCTAACGCTGCTTCCGCCTCTTCACGCCACGCCCGAAAACTACTAGGACCATCAGTGCCCTCGAACACCTTGAGTTTACGCTCTTTCTTGATGACTTTTGTCACCTTGGTCGCCATTTCAAATTTAGAATCGTTACTCTTACCGCATTCGTCGTCAGATGAGCCCATCAACCGTGTCACGTGATGCTACCACCCTGGAACCCGGTAACCGTACTCGAACCGTCCTGCGATGTCGTATCGCTCGCCACTGTAGCTGCGTCTGGATACCGCTGCTGCCGTAGCCTTGAATCGAGGGTCGCGGTCGTAATCAAGGGAACCAACCCTCGACCAGCGTCGACCGTGCGGGATACCGTAGTCTCGAACCACCCAGATCGTTACTCCAGGAGCGTATCAGCAAGCCACCGTAGGGGGAAACCCAACGTCACCGTCACAAGCCGCCGTAGGGGGAAACCCAACGTCACCGTCACCATCCATCAGTTACATCGTTTCACGTCTCCAGCTCAACCGTCCAACGTTACCAGTCGAGACAGCAGGCCATCAGCTCCTACTCCTTACAAGACCCGGCTATGCTTCAATGCTTCATGTGTACAACGTCTCTGTGACACTTCTGGTACCAAATGTGACCCGTGGTAATCCAGAGATCGAGACAGATGTTTAGTACATAGTAATCATATTGCACACATATCTTCTCGTACACATAAAGCAACCAAAGCCACAAGCCAAAAACCGGGTCTGCAAGAGTTCTGTATCTGAGAACAGAATATAAGAGTCCGTGAGATCACTGTATAGCCGACTTATAGTCGGAACGTCCATAACTAATCATGCTGATCTCCAATCATGTTGCCAAGCAAGCTCTGTATGAAAAGAGCCGCAACATACTGACGAATATCCTTCCTATAAGGTAAGCAGAATAAACATGCTTCGTCGACGAAGCTCACAACAAACAATCGAGTGAACAGTTCGGCTAGGATGGCCGTATCAGCCGAAACTACTCGAAATACTAATGCGAATCTCGACGAAATATAGCGTGCATACCTTAGGAACTACGGAAACGAAACGTCGCCAATCACGAAAGGGGAAAGGCCGACGAAACTACGGAACTCTCATAGATCCTCCTGAAATAGTATATAATAATCAATAAATACCGGCGTGAAATACGTTAAGTTTGCATACGAGAGAAATATATAAACGAGGAAATATCGGTATCACGAACTGGGATATCGATATCAAGAACATATCAGAATATAAACAATGAGGGGAATGTCACGAGAGAAAGTGCCTGAAAAAGGATCGAATCGAATAGAAATCTAAAGAAACCTAAAATATGTGATCATCGATTCTACGAAACTAGGTTCTAATCGTCACAAAACTCACCGATAAGTTCGTAGAATCACATGATGAATCACAGATAATATTCCAGTAAGAATAATCCAGAAAGATGTAATCACTGACGGACGGCTCGGCCAGTAGATATGCTGTAAGTCTCCGGCGATCCAAGGTCTGCCTAGGACGTAGACCTGTTCACGCCTCTAACGATCTCACGAGTCTGCCTCGATCGATCCCTTACGAAATATAGCTCTGTGCGCAGCAGTATCCGTCACGTGACCCAGTACAGCGAATCAGGACAGGAGAATCCATCCGCGATGCGCAAAGACCTGCGTACTCGATCGCTTGGCTGCGCGGGAGAGCGTCTGCTACATCACGCCACTGCGACCGTCACTGCCTCGCTTCGCTTGAGCGATCAGATCAAATGTCCCAGTGAGTGGAAGCATTGCATCGGCCCGGTCGTCAAACGATCAATACGCCGACTCACATCCACGAGGACCGTCCAGTGCCTTACTCGGCCAGTACCTGACAAAATACAGAAAAATATAAATATACAATGAATAATGAATTGAAATCCAGGCCTTTCTCGTGAAAAAGTATACGAAAATACATATTCGCGAAATAATTCGAAATATGGAAAAAATCCAAAAATTTTGGACGGTATCGTCCTTATCTCAACATATAATATACAATGGTCGGTCTACGAGTTACACATTTGATAGAAAAGTCATTTCTTCAGATGAATCGTAGCTGATCTCGGCTCGTTATGAGGGTTTGGGTGGTAGCCCCTGTTGACACGGCGAGGGAGGCGAGGCGATGCGGGTCGAGTGTCTGATCCGGCTGTATCCGTCCCTGATACGTCTTCAATCTCCGACTCCGTATGCGTTTCCGTACTCGACGCAGGTGATGGTCGATGTTCCTGGCGCATCTCCTGACAATCTTCAGACGAAGACGAGTCTTCTATTTGCGACGAACTCGAACTCTGACGTCTCGCTGGTGTCATTCGTGAACTCCTACCACTTGATTTATACGATCGGCGGAAATCTGTACTATCCGTACGTGAACTTCTTGAACGTTCAGTTCTTCTGGTTGGGCGCGTACCCATCTCCCGCCTGTGGACTGCGCGATGATCCAAGAACTCTATGGTCGGGTGGACGCTCTCTCTCAGCTCCGCTCGCTGCACCGTTTTCCGTTCTCCAAATCCATCCGCACGTTCTAAGATATAATTGTCGTTATTTCCTTGTTTTGCTACCACTTTGTACAGGCGACTGCCCCATGCGTCGGCAACTTTCTTCCGTCCCTTAGGATGACTTCGTAAGTAGACTAGTTGGCCGGCGTTCAGTGGTTTCTCCTTGACTTTCTGGTCATGGCGTTCTTTCCGCGTATCTGCATGACGGGTAATTTGGTCAAACGCCTTCTCGTACGCCCATTTCAACCGCTGCTGGTGTATCGACACCCAGGATTCGTCATCTGGTGTAACTGCGTCTACGTTCGTCCCAAGCAAGATGTCTACCGGAAGTCTGCACTGTCTTCCAAACATCAGGTAAAATGGAGACTCTCTTGTACTCTGGTTTTCGGTGGTGTTGTACGCGTGTACCAGTGCTGGCAAGTAATGTGTCCACTTGCTCTTCTTGTCCGCTGCTAACGGTCGAATAAGGTCGTGCAGCGTCTTGTTAAATCGTTCAACTTGCCCGTTTCCTTCTGGATGATACGGAGTAGTGGAAGAACGCTTTATGCCGTAGGTCTTGCACAGAGCCTTTATGACGTCACTCTGAAAGTTCAGACCTCTGTCGCTGTGTAATCGCAGCGGGATACCAACTCTTTGGAACCATTCCTTCACTAGTACCTTAGCTACCGTTTCCGCTTTTTGGTCTTTCGTAGGCACAGCTACGCTGTACTTGGTAAAGATGTCGGTCAGTACCAAAACGTTCTCCTTGCCGTCAGAGGCTCGGTCCATGAGCGTATAGTCCATGGCAACTATCTCGCACGGTCTCGTGGCCACCAGTCGTCCCATCTTCGACTTGACTTTATTGTGCGGCATCTTGGAGATCCGACAACGTTCACAGTTTTCGATCCAGGTCTTTACGTCTTGCTGGATGTTTGGCCAGAAACAGCGTCCACGGACAAGTAGCTCAGTTCTTTCGGTCATCTGATGACCAGACTCATCATGAAGGGCTTTCATGACTTCAGATTTGAGACATCCCGGAAGTACTAATTGATTGATCTTGTTTCCATGATGGTCAGTAATCTCGCGATATAGTACTCCCTCGTTGTCGATATACTGTCCCCAGTGCTTCAGGTACTTCTTCGCCAACGCGTCTTCTTTTCCTCTCTCCCGGTTGTTCGGTCGTCGGCCGATGTTTCGGTAATGGAGAATCCTGGCTATGGCTGTGTCGTCAGCTTGAAGAACAGCCATATCTTGGGTATGAATGGTTGGTAGTTCAGTGGCTCTTTCGTCGTCGGTGCTCCTGCGCCGATCTTCTCCCTCCTGTGCGTCGTGGTGGACAGTATGTATCTTCTTCACCAGCTCCGCAGGAAACGTCGCTGTACAAGTAGCCGCTTCAAAGCAGGTGTCCACCTCTGCTGAACTCATCGCGTCACTTGTATCTCTTCGAAGCCTGGAAAGTATATCAGCAGCTTGGTTCGACTTACCGGGCTTATACCGAATTGTGAAGTTGTACGATGCCAACGCGTTCGCCCATCGTTGCTCCAAAGCTGTCAATCGCTTTGACTTGAGTAAGTACGTGAGGGGGTTGTTGTCGGTCAACACTTCAAATTGTCCTCCAAGTAGGTAGTCGGAGAACTTGTCTGTCACTGCCCACTTCAGGGCGAGTAGCTCCAACTTCTTTGACGAGTAGTTTGACTTGCTCGACTCTCCTCTCCTCAGACTTCTACTTGCGTAAGCAATTATGCGTCGCTTACCGTCCTGTACTTGACTAAGTACTGCTCCCAGTCCTAACTCCGACGCGTCCGTCTCCAGCGTAAATGGTAAGTCGTACCTCGGATACCCGAGAACCGGAGCCTGGCACAGTGCGTCGCGAAGATCTTCGAACGCTTGTTGGTGTTCTTCCGTCCAATCTTCCACGATCTTCACCTTTTGCCGCTTCGTTGTACCTTTCGCCTTAACGGCTACGAGCTGGTGTAGGGGCTTAGCTTGTTGAGAAAAATGGTCGATGTAGCGTCGAAAGTAAGAAGTGAATCCCAGGTACTGCCTCAACTCTTTCAGGATGACTGGTACCGCCCATTCCTTAACGACACGCACCTTCTCTGGATCCGTAGCTATTCCGTTTGCCGACACCTTGTGGCCCAAAAAGATAACTTCCTCCTGGAAAAACGAGCATTTCCGCAATTCCACTTTCAAGCCATACTCACAAAGTTTCTTCAGAACTGTCTCCAACCTTTCCAGGGTTTCCTTTATTGTACTTCCAGCGACCATGATGTCATCCAAGTAGCAGAGTATGGTTTGAAACAGTTCTTCTCGGAATACCGTATTCATGAGCCTTTGGAAGGTAGCTGGGGCGTTACACAAACCAAAGCTCATCACTGTCCATTGCATCAGACCGAAAGGTGTGGCGAAGGCCGTCTTGTATTTGTCTTCTTCTGCCATCGGGACTTGGTTGTATGCGCTACGAAGATCTAGAGAACAGAACCATTTCGAACCTGACAACATATCAATCGATTCCTCGATCCGCGGAAGTGGATGAGCGTCTTTCAGGGTCTTTGCGTT
>CALKLP010000378.1 GCA_937991965.1 uncultured Verrucomicrobiales bacterium | reverse complement strand
CAAGTAAAGCTGCCCATCCCGATATAGTCGGGATGGACATCGTGTTTTGACAATGTTCGTGGTCGTTGTTGGTCTACTATCTGTTAGGCCGTGGGGTTGATCACTCTTCCGGTAGTACCGTCATCTTTCGTCCGAATAAATCAAGTTGTAACCAAGTGTATTAATGAGAGCTTCCGCCTTTGGGGGTGTAAATACTGCTGCACAGCAGATATCTGGGAGGTACATACGTGCGATGCCGGAATCACTTCACATGTGGCCTCATCGTCCCTCAGCGCGGTTAGCGCACCGTGTACGTCGCGCACATGCATCTCTCCATGTGCAGGCGATATTCGATCCATCTAAAGCGGCAATGCCCGTGACCTGTTGGACTGCATATGTTGGTTACAACGAGAGCGAGCTAATTCAAGCGAGCGGCGGGTTTTTGTCTCGAGTGATACTCGCCAAGGGCGGGTGTATCCTGTAGCTGTCAATTTGTAAAGGTTTAGCTCCACGCGCATAGGGTCCTAGCTTGGCGTTGCTGCCAGTTCTGACATACGGAAGAGTTGAAAAATTCAATGTGCGTAGATGTTGATGATCATGTATATACCTTTGCGTCGCCCGATGCCCTTGTTGCTTCACCTGTCGGCTGCATGCAAAACAGGTGTTTTGGGTTTCACCTTGAACCTATGCCTATGTTGATAAACTCGCAGCCGTACCCCTTCACGTTGCTAACATTTTTGGCACACGGCCGAGGTGACGGATTTATTGTCGGCTCCTGTCTTCAATACGGCAATTGCCGGAAAATTCATTCCGATCGCTGTGTCAAGTTGCTTCAATTTTCCAGGAAAACGATTTTAGACAGTTGGCGATATTTCGTTGGCATCGATCGTGTAGTTGTTGATGATCACATTTACTGGTATGAGTCGCCCGCCGAGCTCTCTGAGAAATCAGGCCAGCGTCATGGGAGCAATGTGACCGGTGCGTCGTCCATATTGAACCTCGTACGGGAAACGTCACACAAGTACGTCTTAGCATTGTTGTTGCTCCTTGGATGTGGCCAAAGGTGTCAAACACCGGGTGCACATGCAGTGCCCACCGGTGCACGTTGTGTGTTCTGCCTTTGTTTGTGTGCCACAGCACAACCCATCTGGGGACAAGAAACTCCAAGAATGAGTTGGATCGTTTGTGCGTCAGCAAATGGGTTCTACGTTCTGTCGTTGCGGACACGTGGCCGAGGAAACACGCGGCTTGTACTCAAAAGTCCGTTTACTCATCTCCGTCGAATCCTACCCTCGTGGGAGAATGGCGCGACTGGAAGAGGCTGGACACGCGGCTGACGCGATCGAATGACATTTCTACCTAGACGTACACAACATTTAAGCGTCAACCGCTGCCTGGACTGGGCTATAACACCACCGATTCCGGTTAGAAACACCCGCGGTTAGAGTTCCCGCTCGACCATTCCATGCCAGTAAATTTATTCAGTTGTTGTGTTCGCCTTGTTTGTGGTACGTGCCTGAAGTGATATAGCACGACTTGTACTTGCGGCAGATGTGTTCACAGATGCGAGTTTTTCGAAAAGCTTCCTGCCCCAGCTGTGCATGAAATTCGCGTGTTACAATAGACGTCCACCTCACGTAGGGTGTTGACGCCCCTCGTTCGATGCTTCTGTCCATACCGAACCCAAACGCCGATAGGGACACAAGCTGCAAGTGCGACAAAATGAACACCTTCCCGTCTTATATTTACAACAAATCACGCTGCGAACTGCAAGCGGGATAGGATAGGGATATCAGGTTGTGGCTGCCCACTTAAAATAACGACAGAAAGTATTAACCCTAATTTCGTGCGATTGTCCTCGAACTTATGGAGTATTGTAGCTATCCCTACCCCAAGGAGAGTGCTTTGAGTATCCAGTTTGACGTCCGTTTTTACTAGTAATCAATATTCCCCCCAGAGGGGCTATATAGCTACTCAAATCAGGAATCTTTCAGGGCAAATATGGTGCACCTCTACCATACGTAGCATGTGTCAAATTTTTGACGGCGCCCGGCTGTTTGTCGACATATAATGTAGAAGAGTCGGTGAATAGATAAATGGTTTGCCCATGATGCTATCGCTATTGTCACACGTGTCACCGTCGTCAACCATGCGTTGCCCCGATCGATGTCCAAGGATGTGTTCTCGTGTATGCGTCGCTCGGTCCTCTCGTTTCCGATCCAGGCGAATGGAGAATAATCTGCTGACGGAGTTACCGGTTGGCATCTTCGACAATACACCGCTAATGGAATACCTGTAAGTGGTTGTCTACAAATGCGTTGAACTTCGGTTAATCTAGTGAGACAGGTATCTAGCAATGAGCTACATGTTAATCAGCTACGAGAATAGAGTACCCGTGAGCTTTTCATCAGTCAACTTGTTGGGGTGCTGCTTGATCGCGGCAGGTGTAACTCTATATGTTGTCAATAAACTAAATCCGTGTTTTCTATTTATTATTGCAACGAAGCTCTACAGTGTATCGTATATATTTTGTCGAACATGTGCTGTAGAGGTGTTCAAGAAGGTGCACCTCGTTCGTCATCGGCATGGCCGTTAGTTGCACGAGAAATAAAGCAACCGGGAAGTAATCGGCTCACCATGTTGCCGGCTGGCATGCTTGACCTGACGCCCAAAAAAGAATAACTGTGAGCTATCATCAATGAACAAATCGCACCTAAAGTATCGCCTACGAGCAGGAGATATCAGAAGGAAATATACAACGTAATGTATGCTGTTCGTTCCAGGATGGCTACCAAATGTGACGCCGGCCATGGTAGGAGATGGTGGTTATACCAGTGCCCAATGCAAACACTCTCGCGACACGCCGTTGGCTTTACATATTGTATGCTGCACGCTCGCCATTATTGTGAGATCGCCTTTACCTGTTGGGTTGGCGCATATACAGGGGTTCCACCGGGCTTCTCTAGTGGCTACGTAGATGAGTTGGTATAGTTTTTCCTCCATTGGGTTTACCGTGAATGTATGGATGCCGCGCCGTTTTTGTCCTCCTCATCGCTGCACATATGTGGCATGATTCACTATCGTCGCCTCCGCATAACGGGGGTTTGCTGTGTCTCGCTTAGCACAACATTTCCAACTGTCCTGTCATTCTTCTCTACGTATCTACAAGTATAGGTTCATACCAGCACGTGTGAGTGACGGGTACCGGTTTCTCTGGTCCATTTTGGTATCCGGCCACGTCACATTAGACGTGAGAGCTATGCGTCGATGAATCCCCTGCGTACACGTCTGTTTTGGACAGAACAAGCCCCTGACCAAGGGGTGCTGGTTTATGCTTAAGCGTTTAAGCCGTGGCCCTGCAAATTTGTTTTCTGACCCGCTCGGCAGCGCCTCCCATATCTTAGAAACGATGACCGAGTTGTACCGATATTACCGCTTATACCTACCAGTGGAAACCCTGTGTGTTTCTTGTGTGTTCGTACCTGTGACTGGAACCCCGCCACCGTGATTTCCTGACAGGTATCTCTACGAAAACGTAGGCATGACAGTATCGGCTGGTCTGTTCGACGGTCTGACATCGTTGAACTACCTGTGAGTTCACCCAGCGGTTTTCGCCACGTGTTCGTTTACGGCGTGGAACCGAGGCAGCAAAGTGTGTGCAGATGGAGTCGTGGTTTTGTTCAAGACTTGCCCGTGCGTGTGAGAGTGTTGCCTTAAGTTGAGCAGCGACGACGTGGTTGCCTTTGAACGGCTACACGCGTTAGGCTACGTAGGAGTTGTTTACGGCGCGCAGAGTAAGCAAGCTCCGTTACCAACATCGACACGACCTCGACGAGACATGTTGTGGTCGATTTATTCCATAGAAGAAGCGCGTTTTTGCCAAATTGGTTTTGAACGACGAGGCTTCTTGAACCAAACTCGTCGGACAGTCATTGCTAAACTTATTGTTTGATATCTATATACCTGGAGTTTATGTTTGGCAATCGGGTTGCTTTTGCAGATCGCTGAAACTGTTTTTTTTGTTAGGCTAGTCACCTATGTACCTTGGCCGTGGCATGTGTCGTTCAGCCGATTTTGCTGCACAGTCCTGATTGCTATGATTTACAATCTCAAGGAAGCCAAGATGTGGCAATGCACGGCGTTGACGGTTCCATCTATTTTGATTCCTTTTTTTCGAAGAGGCTTCATCTAGCGTACCAGGCGCGATGGTCGCCCATCCCGTGATGTATTCGCCTTCACGGCCGGGATATGCCAGTTGAATTCGCCAGGGCATAGGCCATCACCTACACTTGTTGTCCCTATCCGTATCAATGATTTCTTCCCCACGCGCACGGTTTATTCCATCAGGTATCTCGCGGACAACGGTCACGTTTCGCTTCCAACGGGCATCTTCGATGGCTTGACCGGGCTGGGAAACCTGTAAGCCCCGTAGGGTCAAACCCATAGTTCCGTTCTAGATAATGGTGTATTGTCCCCATATTTACACTGGGAGTGGTTGCACCGGGAGGAATGGAGTAAAGACGCGCGTTACATTAGGTTTAGCGTTTTTGTTGTTTGTTTTTTTCTGGGGGACAGGGATCCTTCAACCCAAGCCGTTGAGATGTCTTATTTATTTTCCGCGATGTGATCGTTTTCGTATACTTGGGCCACGGCTTTGTCCATCTTTGTTCGCCTTCTTTTTGCCCTTGTAATCGGGATGTGGGTGAGGTGCATAGAGCTCTGCATGTGAGGAAATTCAAAAAGATAAAGGGCCCACTTCTACTGTATCGTCTATGAAAAGAACCGCCCTTCCGTGTGATGATATCACCGTTTCCGCCCTCCTGCAAATATAAATGCCAAACACCAACTATACGTTCTGCCTGAAAACGCGACGGGGGTGTAGGAGGGGCAATGCGTGATCGGCTTCACAAGCCTCATGCTTCCCTGTGTATTTTGCCACGGTTTCTGTTCTCCGGAATACAAAGTAATTTTTTCTCCGTACGTCATGTATCGGTCATGTCAAAGCACTGTAACCTGTCTTCGGTAGAAAGCAGGCTTCTGCCCGCTTCATTTCGTTTTGAAAGACCTGATCCAACCATCTCCTTTTTGTGTGAACGGCATCATCCGATACGTAGTGAACTCCAGGCCAACCGTAGCGAACACGCAAATATATCTGCTTTGATCGCCCCGCAAAACGCGTCTAGCCGCTACCGTGGCTGACCGGTTCCCGTGTGTTTCCGATGGTTCCTCACCCAGATACCTTGACGGCAACGACCTTACCACCCTCCCTGCAGGGTTGTTCGACGGGCTTGACGTTCTCGAGCACCTGTGAGTACCACGTAGAGTTTTCACCGAAAGACCGGTGCTCCAGGAGAGTTGGCAGGCGTTGTTGCTGATGTCTCGGGCAACGGTAGGGGTTTCACTTTGGTGGGATATTTTTCCCGTGGCTCGGGGTCAGTCGCGCGAGTGACCCCACCATTCGACTCAATTCCTTCCGCTTTATTTCTCTTCTTTGTGTTTTGCGAAGTTGATTCGTATTATTTTTCGCGAGGATCCGCGGCGCCAAGTATACAGCCTGAAGGTTTTTCGCCCGTGGCGTACGGAGACACGCGTGCGACTTGTCTTGTCCGGTAGGGAAATTGACGGCACGCCCCCTGATGTAGCGTTCGTCTGAGGCTCCTCACAGCATACCACATGTAACATACCCACGAACCAACATTGAGATAATATGTGCATGGTACGATGGGGTTAGCCTTCTGGGAGACACTTTGATACACCTGGATACTCACACGAAAATGCCTCCGCAAGAATGTGTTGTTTTGTGGTCTCGCCTTTATCGAGTGTCTGTAAGCACCACACGGAGTGGTGGCAGTAATTTCGTGTAGTGTCCGGCTTATTTTTGTTTATTGTTCAGATGCCCGCTTCGCGAAGCTGTTTCTCTTTAGCACATGGCGCATCGTGGTATTCAAGTCGCGTAGCGACAGAGAATCTCTCCGCGTTGTGCCTCGCGTTTGCCTCTCCACACTTGAGCTACACTAACGTTAGACGTGCACGTTTCGGGTCTTTACGTCCCTGATCTGGGTAACTTTATGGAGTAGCTCTGCTCTTTTTTGCGAGATGCGACAAGTGTTACGATGAAGACATCACCTTTCACCAGAGAATCTTTTCTGCCTGCCTAAGGGGATCCTGTACTGTGAAAAGTACCGAGTTTCGTTATAACGCCATTCTGGGGTTGTTACCTTGTAATGTTTTCTTTGATCAAATGGGATGGTTCATGCAGAGAGTCTCACTTTCATCTCTCGGTGAAATCGGCGTATGCAGCGGGGTGTAGATGTGGTCAAGTATAGAGCTTGAAGGTGCAGGACGCTCGACCTTCACCACCGTGTGCTTGTATGTCACGCTTCACCAACATAACACCCTTTCGTTTGAACCAGGGAGAAGGTCGCTCGTGGCCTTTCGTTCTAACCCGGTCGTGAAAACCGGTCCACCTTATGGTAGCTCTGCTCCCTTCTGATACCTCCAGAGATCGTCTCACCGTTCGCGTCACCATGGCTGCGTTCGCGTGGCGACAGTTGCTCTCATTGGTTCATTTTACCTCATGGTGGGATCCGTGCCTTCTTGACCAAGTGCAATGCCTCTGTTCGTGTCGTTCGCTGAACAGGGACTTGAGGAGGAACGAAGATCTGCAATGCGTTCCCTACACGTGAGATTTGGTTGTTTAGGTTTGTTGCTGTACTGTGTGAAGAGATGTGTTTGTGACATGGGTCTCGGCGTCGTTCCACTGTAAGAATTACACTTTATTTGTCAAAGGTGTCTGACCGGTCGGGCTCCACTCAAATGTGGAACTATGGGTGAGTGCAGTATTTTCGAGTTTGTCTTTTGAGACTGGCGCATTGAACTGTTGCTTGGATGGTGCGAACCGATGCGTAGTCGAAGTCGTGTCTCGTGCGAGATGTTTAGCTCCTCACTGTTTGAAGCTCGAAATACTCTGCTGCATTCCTGGCGTGCGATTACCCCCCTCACTGCTGCCAGATATGGAATTTACGTTGCCCTAAGCCGCGTGCGACCATAGGAACAAATCAAAATATTTTGCTTCATGGCCATCACTGTAGAGCTCTCCTCTTTTGAAGAGCGGTAGATACCTGACAAAGTAAAAGGATCGACATGAACGTAACCTAGAATCTAACGAAACATGCTGAAATAGAAGTGTGGAACACAGATTTCCTGCGGAGGTTGGTGACTTAATAGGCTACTCTGTACCTCGCCCAAACGAATGATCTGGGAGAGAATGAAAAGGGCAAAACGCGATGAGCTACCCGATGGCCTAAGAATTCAAAGAAAATTATCGCAGAAGTGAAAAATAATGCCATTCCTCCGATTTTGGATTGAGGAACCCCGTCATGCAGAAAAAAATGCATCGCACCTCTATCGTACATCGCGTCTATCCCGACAGCTCAAGCCGTGGGCTTGACATCTGGGGACTCCGGACCCAAATATTTGGGTGGCTCCCCCGCCTTGTGAGAATTCTTTCCACCTCAACAAAGCCAAAACTCTACGATACCGAAGCTCGATTCAAATATGGAGAACCATGGCACCTATAACCCACGACCAACACAATAACTTACACTTGCCCTTGTATTATCTAACCATATGTCGTCCTCATTACCACTGATAGGTTGTCCCGTAGTTGCCGTTTAGTGGCATCATGCCGAGGACGATTTTGTGTCAAGTTCACGCTTCGAATACAGTAATACGCAAACCGACCGTTCACCACATGTTGTACACGGCATCAGCTGACTCATTGTGTACAGTACCCCCCAACTTCGCGTTTCCGCGCATACGGTACATAGTAGCGCCCACCTCGTTCATCCAGTACTTTCTCCTCGATTGAGTTTTTAATTAACGGTAGCACTTAGTCGGGGGGAAGGGGGGGGGTAGTTTTTGAACGTCTCGAATCAGTATGATATTTTAGGCCTTATGTTTCGACGGAGACGATACACATGCTTGAGTTGTCGTAAACACTGTAGCGCCTATCTGCAGCCACGCCGACCTTTGTGCTTGAATGTGTCTTCATTCTTCGTGATTTCAGAGATGCGGAGACGGTGCTTCTCAGCGACGACTTCGATGACAGCGGCATATGTGGTGCGTGACCCCAATCCGCTTGAAGTCGGATACGAGTGCATCCTTCTTGAGTGGTGCAACTTTAGACGCAGTGTACGATTGGGTTGGAGCGATTTTTGCGCGGACCTATGGCTTGGTTCACTTCTGAGCTTTTTTCGCCATGCACGCTATTATGAGTCCTCGTTTCAGATGTTCGAAAACAACCTTCTTTTTTTTTCGAATCCCTAACTGTGTACCGCGCTGCAGTGATTCCTTAATAAAATGAGTGTTTCTGTGTTGTTTTGGTGGACCAGCGGTGATGACATGTCACCTTCAATTTCACGTGCAACATAAACGTATGATGCCAGGTATTGACGGGAGAACATTCCGCGCAGTGTGAGACTCAGCGTAAGGCCTACGTTGCCATGCGTACGCGACTGCCAAACGGTCTTGTCTGCAGACGCGCGCCACCATAGAGGTTTAATTTTTCTCCTGAAGTGTTTTCCGTATGACGCGGCTCCTTAACCCGAAATCGTCAGAAACAGACCATTTTCTTTTTGTGCATGAATCTCTTGTGTGCCTAGGCCATGGGATTTTTTGTCCAAATGGATATGTTTTGGGAGAGGTCTTAAGCTCCAAGATCAAGGAATCTCAGAAAAAAAGTAGTTCATCTCTATCGTGGCGTGCGTCCGCAGTATCTTAAGTAAGCAGTCTAAAGGCCTAACGACACC
>CALKLP010000377.1 GCA_937991965.1 uncultured Verrucomicrobiales bacterium | reverse complement strand
ATAATCGCCTCAGGAGTTTTCAGCTCACGTATATTTACAGGGGCGTTTACAGAGGCGTTTACAGGGGCGTTTTGTGGAATACTTTCTAAAGAACCTTGAATCATACGGAGCATAAACTCAATGAAAGGCGCACTATCCGCTTCCTTTGTACTAATTTGGATTGCTTCATAATAGGCTACTTGGTTTTGGAACACCATGCTCTCCACAGGAAGATGGTAAAAGAATGATTGCCATTGCCCTAAGATAAGACTCTGCCAGAGACGACCCATGCGCCCATTACCATCAGAAAAAGGGTGAATAAACTCAAACTCGTAGTGAAAAACAGAACTCACAATGAGGGGATGCGCCTTTGTCTCTGACAACCAGCGAAATAGTTCTCCCATCTGGCCCGTGACTCGATCCGCAGGAGGTGCCATATGAATCACGACCTCACCAGACATCACTCCTACACCAGCACGGCGATATTGTCCCACTTCATCAATGAGCCCCATCATTAAGGTTTGATGTGCCTTTAAGAGATCATCCTCTAAAAGAGGATTTAAAGACTCCAGCCCCTCATAGACCGCTAGTGTATTCTTAGCCTCCTGTATTTCCCGCGCTGGAGCAATTACGGGCCTTCCCTCTAGAATCGCAGTAATCTGCTCCACACTAAGGGTATTCCCTTCTATGGCTAATGACCCACAAATCGTTTTAATCTGATTCACTCGGCGCAACCTCAAATCCATTGTCTGCTCTGCCGAACCCGCCATACGTCCAACCAACTCACTAATCTCCGCCACCAGCGTGAGAATGCTGTCTGTGATTGTAAATGGCGGAGTATAACTCATGGTTCAAATATAGAGATTCTCTGAAGAAAATCACAGGTTTTTCTTCAACGCGCCCCTAATACTCTGGTGCCGACACCCGTGCGTTTTCGCGTTCGTCGAGGCGGGTTTTGAGAATCTTATCCGCCACTTCGCGGATCATTTGTTCTAGGACATTGCGGAGGTGACTGCCGGCTTGGTAGTCGGCTGGGGCGATGTGCTTTACGCGCTCCGCATGGGTGTTAAGGGCGAAGCATTTACGAAAGCTTTTTCCCGTTTCATCCAGCGGATTATAAACCGCGATAGCATGTCCTCCGTTCTTTTTCATTACGGTGAAACAGGGTACATCGGTAGGGCCATCTCCGATGTAGATCATGTTCTCAAAGGGAATCGGGCGTTGCTTCAAGGGCATGTGATCGTTCACATCTTCCTTGTGCGAGAGCATCCCCTTGTTGATTCTAAAGAGGTATTGCGTCTTTTGGGTGTGAGAAATGGTGCGCTTGGGGAAGGAAATATGCCCTTGCTCGTTCTCGCTATACTCGCAGCCGAAGATGGAGGTCATCAGGGGCTTCAGAGAACATCCATCGATAATGGCCTTCAAGCCAGAGGAAACAATGTGGTATTCGATCTTAATTCCCGATAGCTCATGCTCAGGGGTGAGCACTGAGCGCATCTCCTCAAAACACTCTGGCACCCCAGGGAAAAAGGTCAATTTCTTACCCAACTCCTTCAACTGTTCATTCGAGACTTGATCCATGGTCAAGTAATCTAAAAGACACTTCATATAAGCGAGTTCACTATCCCAGCCCTCTTGTTCACAAAGCACATTACACTTACTCCAAAATTGCGCTGGAGAAATTCCAAATGCCGGGAAGAGCACATCGTTCTGCATGTAGATGGGACTCAGTGTCTGATCATAATCAAAGACGAGCGCAATAGTGTTTTGAGAGGCGGACATGGTTACTTTATAGAAGTCTTCTTCTACTAAAATGACAAGCTTGTTATTAGATCTGCTAATACTACAGTGGAGCGCCGATTGTAATCGGCAATCACCCCGATCAACTCCTCCCTAGAATTTTTAACAATCTGAGGGACATCCCTGGATGGTTTGGATTCATTATTTACTCACTCTTACCTTCGCTCTGAACTAAACGCTACCTAGCCACAAATTAAGCCCAATTCTTTTTGTTAAATGGTATTAGTCATTGGAATAAGCTTTTTGAGCCACCTTTTTCATTTCTATCTATTATGATCATGTTTTCTCCATTTCCTTGAGGGAGATACAGATAAAATCTTTCATCTTGGCTCAGGATGATCTGGTGACTTGAGTGCCCAATCTGTTCGGAAGATGTCTCGACTAATTGTTCTTCCATTCTGAAAGTAGTCATTCCATTGCGACCTTGGTTTACTATCACCTTTCCTTCTGTGCCTAGAATAATTTGGCGGGGGGAACATTTGATTTCCGATGCCTTTTTGTAAGCAGAGCCTTGCCGCCGTAACCATATAAGCGATCCCTGAGCGGCAATCAATAGATCCATTCCTGATGCAGAAATGGCGATATCGTTTATTGTTGTGCTTGCATCATGGATCTTCACCGGCTTCTTAAGCTCTCCATCATCAAATGCGTGTTTATATATCTCGCCTTGGCTGTTGCCTGTGAAAAAAGCTGTCTCAGATGGATGAGCGATATGTCTATGAGTGTGCTCAGAAAGCTTTTGAAGTTTACCTGCATAGCTAACCGACCGATCCTCAAATGATAGGGTATTCTCGTTGTCACCTCTGTGTCTTACCGCAATTTTACCATTTAAACCCCAAGTCAGGGCATGTGATAGATACATAAGCATAACACCTGGGTTTGCATCTTCTAGGTTGTATTCGTGAGGTTGGAGGAACTGAAATCCGCGTATGCCTTCATCTATTAAAGCTTCTAGGCTCACATCTGATACAGAGCATGAATTGAAACCACCAACGCCTTGGGGGCTGATTCTTTCATTTTGACTTCTATCTAGAATGCACTCAGTTTTTCCTGTAAACGGATTTATTGACCACAAGCTTCTCTGGTTACTGACAATAAAAAGGTTTTTAGAAATGTCATACCAACCCCAATGTATTTTTTGACTCCAAGGTTTAAGTGTCTTAAAAGGGGACGGAACAATTTTAATAGACATAAATCAATATCAAAATTTAGTTATCTCCTTGCGCTGTAACAAGTATTCATATTAGATAATCGCCTAATTTGATTGCCGCTTAAGATAGACCTCAGGCCTGTCTCTACGCCGTCCACGGATTGATTAATTTTACTGGAGTGTGCTGAAAGTCCTTAATGTTTCGTGTTACGAGAGTGAGATCTTTTACCTGTGCCGTGGCAGCAATGAGCGAGTCTTGATTGGGTAACTTGTACGCATGGCGAAAGTCTGCGGCTACATGAGCCGTCAGAGCATCAATCTCTAGGAGCTTGTATGTTTCTTGGTCACTTAGGATAGTTTCATACCAGCTCTTGAGGAGCTCCGCAAAGGACGCGTCCCGATTCTCCATGCACTTTATGCCATAACGGATTTCATTGATCGTCACCACACTAAGATAAAAGTGGTCGGCTTTAATCCCAGAGATCCATTGACGGACTTGTGCATTCATCCTTTTAGCATTTCTGAACTCAGAGATGACGTTTGTATCAAGAAGGTAGTTCATCCTGGAATAGAGTCTCGCGTTCTCCCTGATTGTGTCGGTCCTCTATGGGAAACTCTCTAGTAGCGAATTCATCGGGCAGAGCGTGTTCATCGAGCCTTTCTATGAGTGATTTCTTTTCCGTCACAGTGAGATTTAATTCCTTTTCCACAAGATCTGCCATCCATGCAGAGAGGGACTTCCCTTCATCTATGCATTGATGCCGCGCTTGTTTCACTAAATCATCTGTGAGTTTTACGGTTACATTCATGTAAAAAAACCAGTGTAGCACGACAGCACGAATTATGCAAGTCCTGAAATGAAGCTACATACGGATAAGATTTCCTGTCCCGAATGCCACGAACTTAAGAGGGTACTCCTACTCGGACAGGCTCTTCTTTTAGGTGACCCCCTAAAAGAGGCGTGTTTGGCCGTTGTCGGGAGCACTGCACAGCGCAAGAGGCTATCAAACAACTGGTTTTGTTAAGACGCCACTAGAGTATAAACAAAGGATTGCTATTGGCTGACCTATCTTCTAATATTGGATCATGCTAAAAACAATTTTCACCGCAATCTTAAGCCTTCAGTTCATCCACGCACAAGTGATTGAACGTAAAGCAGTGCCTGCTCATATCGAAGAAGCAGCTCATGCGGCTGTGAAAATCTTGGCGAATGAAGTGATGAAGGACAACTTCCTCTACAGCCTCGATAACATGTATCCGCGTTGGAAAGAGTCTACAGCAAAAGAAATCGGTGGGATGGAGGAGTTAAAAAGGCGTTTGGAAGTAGTTCCGCGTGACATGAAGTCTAAAGGAATCAGCATCATTGATTTTCAGGTTGGAAAGGCAACCAGCTCGTTTGAAGTAAATAGCGCACTCTACAGTGACTTAAAGAAAGCGCCTGAATTTTCAGAATATCTTGTGATCCTCCCGACAACAACATTCTATCGCGCAGTTGATCCAAAAGGTGGAACGATCAAAAAGCTCAAAATTCAGAGTTTCCAGGTCGCGATCTGCTCTAAGAAAAAAGAAAAGTGGAGCTTTATCGATGGTGGCTCTCTGACCATTCGTCAACTCCGTTCACTTTTCCCGAACCTACCGCAGCAAGAAGAGACTCTCAAGCTTCCTGAAAGAACAATGGAGGAACTTTAACAAGCTGGATAAAACCTCAGCATAAGCTGTGAATAACTAGCTTAAGAGTTATTCCAGCTTATTCACAATTCGAGTTCTTCCTGTTTTAAGTGCTATTTTAGAAAACTATAAGATAAGTTATTCGCTCGTGGAACAGCTTTAGCTATCATGAAGAACGCTCTTTTTGGTTAGTTATTAACACACAGAAGAAGAAGAAATGGTTTTGTTTTATAAAATTAATATTTCTTCCCTCTCTCTAATAAATTGGAATTAGAATTATTCTAAAAAACTACTTGCAGTGTCATACTTTCCGATTAGGTTGCGGTTGAATTGATGAAAGTATCGGTAAACAATGATCCCTTTAACGGGCTTAGAATGACGAAACAACGGAAGGTTGTTTACGATGTTCTGCGCAGTAAAAGAGATCACCCAACCGCGCAGATGATCTTTGAGCGCACTCAAAAGGAATTACCAACCGTATCACTAGCAACAATTTATAACTGTCTAGAAGCATTGGTTAGCCACGATGTGGTTAAGCAAGTGAATGTAGATCGGGAGCCGAGCCGATATTGTCCAAACCTTGCGGAGCATGGACACTTTCACAATAAGCAGACAGGCGATGTCATTGACATCAACTTCAAGCCAGATGTAAATCTCGCTGAATTCTTGGACTTACCCGAAGGAGCGGTAATCGAAGACCTAGAACTGAATATTAAAGGATTTCTTAAATAACACACAATACAACTATGAGCCTCATCGTTAATAATCTTCAAGCAAGTATAGAAGAGACATCTATTCTCAAAGGGTTAAACCTAGAAGTCCCAAAAGGGGAAATTCATGCTATCATGGGACCAAACGGTTCTGGTAAGTCTACGCTTTCAAAGGTAATCGCTGGTCATGATGATTATGAGGTTACCGGTGGATCAGTAACTCTTGATGGAGTCGACCTCCTAGATATGGAAGTTGATGAGCGTTCACGCGCTGGCCTCTTCCTCGCCTTCCAATACCCAGCGGAAGTTCCAGGTGTTTCTAATGCCAACTTTATCCGTGCCGCGCTCCAAGCGAGACTTCCGAAAGGCGAAGAGATCGATGCTGTTGCCTACTACAAGTCACTCTATGAGAAAATGGACATCCTGGAAATGGATCGTCAATTTACCGCTCGTTCCGTAAACGAAGGGTTCTCCGGTGGAGAGAAGAAACGAAATGAGATTCTTCAAATGATGATGCTCGATCCCACCTTCTGTATTCTGGATGAAACAGATTCCGGTCTTGATATTGATGCTCTTAAGATCGTTTCTAAGGGAGTGAACTCTATGCGCTCCCCTGATCGTGGATTCCTTGTGATTACTCACTACCAGCGCCTTCTTGATTACATCGAGCCTGATGTTGTGCACGTGATGGCGGATGGCCAAATCGTCAAATCTGGAGGAAAAGAACTCGCTCTCGAACTCGAGGAAAGCGGATACGAATTCCTCAAAGAAGAACCAGCACACGCCTAAATTACCATGTCAGCTTATGAATTAAACGAATCTGCGGTTCTCGATGACGAGACCAAGGATGCTATTGATATTGACCGTTCGGTTGGTGATTTCTCCTTCCCAGAGAATCACAAATACGATGCTGGTTATGGACTTTCCAAAGACACGGTAGATTACATCTCCGGAGTGAAGAAGGAAAAGGATTGGATCCGTGAGTTCCGTCACAAGGCTTTAGAAGTGTTTGAGAGCAAGCCGATGCCGACAAACTGGGCTACGGATGATCTCAACAACATTGATTTTGATAAAATCCGTTATTACCTCTCTGACGGACAAGCGCCGAAAAGAAGTTGGGATGATGTCCCTCCTGAGGTTCTTGAGACCTTTGAGCGTCTTGGTGTGCCTCAGCAAGAGCGTGCCTTCCTCGCAGGAGTAGAAGCGCAGTATGACTCAGAGGCGGCGTACTCTAATATGATGCCTGAGCTTGAGAAAAAAGGTGTCATCTTCGTGAACTCTACGGAGGGATTACGCGAGCATGAGGAAATCTTCCGACCATGGTTCGGAAAAGTCATTCCTACGGGCGATAATAAATTCTCCGCACTGAATAGTGCAGTATTTTCAGGTGGTTCCTTCATTTACATTCCAAAGGGAGTTAAGTTAGAGCAACCTCTGCAGGCTTATTTCCGAATCAACTCCGAGAACTTTGGGCAGTTTGAAAGAACGCTCATCATTGCGGATGAAGGCGCAGAAATCACCTATATGGAAGGATGTACCGCTCCGAAGTTCGAGACGGCTACTCTGCACTCCGCAGTTGTAGAGCTTGTAGCGATGAAAGGCGCTAAGATTCAATACATCACGGTGCAGAACTGGTCTTCAAACGTCTTTAACCTCGTCACCAAGCGTGGCGTAGCACATGAAGATGCGGAAGTTCGTTGGATCGACTGTAACATTGGTTCTCGTCTCACCATGAAATACCCTGGGGTTGTCATGAAGGGAGATAAAGCACGTGGAGAGGTGATCTCGATCGCCCTCGCCTCTGATGGTCAGGAGCAAGACACCGGCGCGAAGATGATTCACGCTGCTAATAACACGACCTCGAATGTCGTCTCTAAGTCGATCTCCGTCGGAAAAGGACGCTCCACCTACCGTGGCCAAGTTCACATTCCGAAGCACCTCAAAGGCTGTAAGAATAATACCGAGTGTGATGCTCTGCTGATCAATTCCCAATCGCGCACGGATACCTATCCTGCGATTACGGTGCGCGGAAATCAGCACGCCACTCAGCATGAGGCCAGTGTATCACAGGTTTCAGAGGAAATGCTTTTCTACATGCAACAGCGTGGAATCTCAGAAGGAGAGGCGATGTCTCTCGCAGTTAACGGCTTTATTAATGACCTCGCGCGTGAGTTCCCGATGGAATACAGCGTGGAATTAAAGCGTCTCATCGAATTAGAAATGGAAGGATCTGTAGGATAAACGATTATGTCAGAAGTTTTAGAAGAAAATTTTGCGGCTGCCTCTGGTAGCGCTATTGAAGGAGCCCCAGCGTGGTTTAATGCTTTACGTGCAGAGGGCTTACAAGCTTTCGAGGCTGCTGAGTGGCCGACGCGTAAGGATGAGAATTGGCGCTTCGGACGTCCGAAGAACTCTCAGATCACTGAGATCACTCTCGCGGAAGAAGAAGGAATGATCATGGACATCGAGCCTGCTCCAGAAGGCGTGATTCGTTTCACCTTTGTGAATGGCTATTGCATGAGCATCGAGGGGGAAGCCCCAGAAGGTGTGACCGCTCTCCCACTGAACCGTGCCATCTATGAAGGCGCGGAGCAACTCGAGTCTGCGATTCCTGCGATCCAAGGGAAACTAGGATCAGGGAAACTAGCAGCCTTTCACCGCGCAAACCTAGAAGACGGTGCCATCATCCAGATCGGTGCCGGAGTAACGCTAGAGAAGCCGATCGAGATCGTAAACCTTTTCACCGGAGAAGGCCGATCACATTCCTACGTCTTGCTAACCGCAGGAGAAGGCGCGAAGGCTTCTGTTATCGAAAGCTTTCAGTCCACCAATGACGAGGATGCTTCGACCGTTCTCTCTGTCCTAGACATCAAGGCCGAGAAAGGAGCAAATCTCAAATACGCGTGTGTCCAAGAGCTCAATACGAAGAGCCAGATGATCCGCATCGGAGAATCTCATGCTGGTGAGCAATCAGACGCTACGGCCGCCGTGCTTCACGTAGGTGGACAGTGGGTTCGTGACGAACTCTACTCCACGGTTGAAGGCAAGGAAGCGCAGTGTAAGATCCTCTCCGTTACCGTTCCTCGTGGAACGCAGGAGTTTGACCAACGCACCTTCCAACACCATGCGAGCCCGCATTGCTTCAGTGATCTGCTCTATAAGAACGCTCTCTACGACAAGGCAAAGACTATTTTCTCTGGTCTGATCTTCGTCGATGAAGGAGCGCACTACACCGATGCTTACCAAACGTGTCGTAACCTTATGATGAGTGATACATCAGAGGCGAACTCGATGCCTGGCCTGGAGATTAATGCAGACCAAGTAGCCTGCTCGCACGGGTCTACTTCTGCACAAGTGAGTGATGAGGAGATCTTCTACCTCCAAGCACGTGGAATCCCTGCCGACACTGCCCGTCAGATCATTGCGGAGGGCTTCTGCGCAGAGGTCTTCCAGAAGCTTCAACATGAGCAGCTCGAAGAGGCTGTGATTCAGACTCTGGCGAATTCCTTCGCTTAATCGAGGGCAAGCACACGAATTACGATAGGGGGTTTAGTTTTAAGCTAAACGCCTTTTTCTTTACATATCGTCCTTTTTCATGTAAAAGAAATCGTATTTTCTTTACATGAAAGAAACCATGGTGTAAAAGAAATCGTATTTTCTTTACATGAAAGAACTCGATTCACCCCAAATATCAACCTTGCAAACTCCATCATTATGGAATGAACTTAGGGATGCGCACCGGTATTTAGGAGAGTTCAAGGGGCTTTGTCAGACCTTACCTAACCCGAATATTTTAGTCGAATGTCTCGCTCTCAGAGAGGCGAAAGACAGTTCCGCGATTGAAAACATTATTACAACGCATGATGACTTATACGCGTCACAGGTTAGCGGGAGCCCTTTAGGAATTGCTGAGAAGGAGGTGCAATTTTATGCGGATGGCCTACTGAAGGGGTATGAAAAAGTAAGGGAAGAAGGGATTTGTCGCCTTCCTACAATTTTAGCGATTCAGTCTACGGTAGAGAAGAATAGAGCAGGATTACGAAAACTTCCAGGCACGGTCTTAAGGAATGATCGGACTGGAGAGGTGATTTATGAACCTCCACAAAGTGGCGAAGATGTGGAGCGGTTAATGGGAGACTTAGTCGACTACATACACGCAGATGATGGCTTAGACCCTTTGCTGAGAATGGCTGTGGTGCATCATCACTTTGAGAGTATTCATCCGTTTTATGACGGTAACGGGCGCACCGGAAGAATCCTCAATATCCTTATGTTGGTGAAGGACGGTCTGCTAGATTTACCGATATTTTACCTCAGTAGGTATATTAACCACACTAAGAGAGATTACTATCACCTCTTACAACAAACCCGTCTAGAGAAGGACTGGGTAGCCTGGTGTGAGTATATCCTGCGTGGGGTAAAGGAAACCGCTCAGTTAGAAATCTCGTTTCTCCAAAAGTACCGTGAATTGATGAAGCGCTATAAGCATGAGATCCGAGAGCAGTTACCAAAAATTTACAGTCAAGATCTCCTCAATAGATTATTCTCTTATCCTTATACCAAGATTGATTTTCTGATGAAGGAGCTGGAAATTTCGCGCCCGACGGCTACTAAATATCTAGAATCCTTAGCAGATATGGGTTTTTTATCCCGCCGTAAGATAGGAAGAAATCACTACTTTATTAATCAGCCTCTCTTAGATCTCATCGCACAACATTGATGATTCTTTGGGGAGTGAGTTCTCCCGATACTCTACGTCCCACAGAAGGTCTGATAAATGTGGGCTGAAGGTTCTGGTGGACTTTGGTAACTCTCGCATGCTTGCGTGTAGTCGTAGGGCTTTTTAAGGACCTCTAGGAGGTGGAGCATGGGGCCTAGGTTGTTATTCTCGGTCTCGGACAGCGCTTCCTCGACTTGATGGTTTCTGGGGATGACGAACGGGTTGACGCTTTGCATGAGGGCGATAGAGTGCTCGATCGATTGCCCGTGTTGGAGGCGGCGGTTTTGATAGCGGAGATACCATGCGGTGAATTCCTCGTCAGTAATTGTGGGATGGTCGGCTGTGCTCAGATCTCTAAAGGTATTGGTGAAGTCTGCTCCGGCGCGTTGCATGTAGGCTAGGAGATCGTTAATCAGTGTTTCGTCATCGGCGGCTTCACCGAGCAAGCCTAGTTTCTTACGCATCATTTGGAGCCATGCTTTTTGGTAAAGCTGCTCGAAGGAGATCAGGAGTTCCTCGGCCTCTTTTGCGCAGGCTTCCAGATCTGTGCCCATGACAGGGAGCAGTGCTTCGGCGAGGCGAACAAGGTTCCACTGAGTAATAGGGGCTTGGTTCGCATAGGCGTATCGTCCCTGCTGATCGATGGAGCTAAAGACTTGATCAGGATGATAACGATCCATGAAGGCACAAGGGCCGTAGTCAATGGTCTCGCCCGAGAGTAAGACGTTATCCGTATTCATAACCCCGTGGATGAACCCCACGCGCATCCAATCCAGGATGAGGTGAATTTGGCGCTCCATTACCGCGTGGAGGAGACACATCGCCTTGGTCTGGCTCTCTGCGAGTTCTGGGAAGTGGCGCTCCACGGTGTAGTCGAGCAAGGCTGAGATGTTATCTGGGTTCCGGGTAGCGGCGGCGTACTCGAAGGTGCCAACTCGGATATGGGAGCTGGCTACACGGGTTAAGACCGCTCCCGGTAAGTGGCGCTCACGGAGAATCGTTTCTCCCGTATGAACGACTGCCAAACTGCGAGTGGTGGGGATTCCTAGGGCGTGCATAGCCTCTGAGAGGATGTATTCGCGATGCATGGGCCCCACCGCCGCCAGACCGTCTCCGCGCCGAGAGTAATGCGTTCGCCCTGAGCCCTTAAATTGGATGTCGAGCCTGACACCCTCCGGCGTGAGGTGCTCACCTAGCAGGTGGGCGCGTCCGTCACCGAGATTGGTGAAATTACCGAACTGGTGTCCAGCGTAGGCTTGAGAAAAAGGAGAAGTGCCTTCGGGAATCAGGTTTCCGCAGAAGAGTTTAGCTTTCTCTTCACTCGATAAGCTGGAGAAATCTAACCCTATTTCTGTCGCAAAGTTTTCGTTAACGATAGCGACACATGGCTCAGGAAATTCGGCAGGGGAGTCTATATCGAAAAACGTCGTCGGAAGGGTGAGGTAGCTGTTATCGAAGTTGAAGCCCAGGTTGTTATTCATGCTTGGTTAAGGGATATGCGATGTAGCGCGGGAGGTCAATGATGGAGCTTTAGTAGTATTGGTGTGACTATTTAGGCAATATGATGATCTAACGAGGAGACGACTTGTTGTCATCAACCATACATATAAACATGAAAAAGTATATTGCAGAAATAATAGGAACATTCTGGCTCGTTTTTGCCAGCTTGTGCGCAGCGCATTTCGCTGCTGGAATTGAAGGAGTTGGCATTGGCTGGCTTGGAGTTTCGATTGCCTTCGGTCTTACGATCGTGACCATGGCATACGCGATAGGACACGTCTCAGGGTGTCACCTTAACCCAGCAGTTTCTCTCGGACTTCTTCTTGCAGGACGCTTTGATGCAAAGGACTTCGTACCTTACGTTATCGCTCAAGTCATCGGTGCTACTCTCGGTGCTGCTGGAATCTACCTCATCGCTAGCGGTCACCCGGCAGTAGATGGAGAAGCGTTCTGGAGCCCACTTGGGATTTGTAATGGTTTCGGAGATGCAGAAGGATTTGGCTCTCCACAAGGATACAGTCTCATGGCAGTATTCATTGCAGAGGTTATCTTCACGGCGATCTTCCTCATCGTGATCCTTGGATCTACCAGCGAGCGTGCTCCTGCTGGATTTGCTCCAATCGCGATCGGAACCTGTCTCACCCTCATTCACCTTTGTATGATTCCTGTTTCTAACTGTTCGGTTAACCCTGCTCGTTCTATCGGAACCGCGATCTTCGGTGGTGGTGAAGCACTCGGACAAGTTTGGCTCTTCATCGTAGCTCCCCTCATTGGTGGTGCGCTCGGTGCGATCATCCATAAGGTGATTGGAGACAAAAACTAAACGATCCTATTTCTCACTTTATTTGGCTAGTTCTCCATGTGGAGGCTAGCCATTTTTTATGCCGTTTTTCCTTTAACGAATGCTGATTTTTACGCCATAATGTAGGCCATGAGTAACCTGCCACGCTACACATTAGGGATTGAGGGAGGTGCGACCCGGACTTCCATCCTTTTTGTAGGTCCAGATGACGAGGTCATCGAGCAATTCACTGCTGGTCCTGCGAACTTACGCCTGATGTCGCGAGATGACTTGGAGTCTCATCTGCGGGCGATTCGCGATCGACTCCCCTATTTACCCGAGGCGATTGGCATCGGCCTCGCAGGTGTGCGCCAAGAAGTGGATCTAGAAACACTGAGAACGAAGGTGGCTCGAATTTGGCCGGGAGTGCCCTGTGCGCCTACCGATGACCTCATGACTGCGATGGAGGCCGAACCATGGCCAGAATCGTGTCCTACGCAGATTCTCGTGCTTTCTGGCACGGGGTCGTGTTTCTTAGGCCGCACCAGAGACGGAAACGAGCTCCGTATCGGGGGGAGGGGACATATTTTGGGTGATCGGGCTTCGGCCTGTGATATTGCGCAACACGCGTTGCGTAAGGTGATGGCGTATTACGACAGCGATGAGCGTTGGTCACCGCTGGGTGTGGCTATTCTAAATCAACTACAACTCAATGAACCAGAAGCGTTGATTGACTGGTCCTTAGTTGCAACCAAGACGGAGCTGGCCTCGGTCGCGAAGGCGGTTTTTGAGAGTGCCCAGAAGAATCAAGATGCGATTGCGCTAGAGGTGCTAGATCGAGCGGCTGGCATGCTCGCGGATGATGCCATTGCGACTGCGCGGAGGTTAGACCTGTCTCGCACGAGCGTCGTCCAGTTCGTCTACAATGGGGGCGTTTTACTGAAGAACTCAGAGTTCCGAGCCCAGGTCGACCGTCTCATCCTGAACGAGTTCCCGAATGCTATTCTGAGCCCTCTCACCCGTGCGAGCACCTGGGGTGCGGTCGAATTAGCACGTAAGCTAGTGAGGAACGGAGAAATTGCTTATCAACCCCAAGACCAACTCAAGCCAGAATCAGACCCTGAAACAATTCCAGAGGTTTGGCATCCTGCTGAAGCTTCTCCTACCGAAAAACGCAACCCAGAGTCCGAGCACCTCTCGCAACTTTCGCTCGAGGAAGCCATCGCCCTTTTCGTGAAGAAGGACAAGACCATCCCCGACGCGGTTCTAGGCGCTTCAGAAGCGATTCAGTGGACGATTACCCAGGTCGTGGAGTCTTTCCAGAAAGGAGGGCGTCTCATCTACACAGGGGCCGGGACATCAGGCAGGCTGGGTGTCTTGGATGCCTCGGAGTGTCCGCCTACCTTTCGCGTTGAGCCCGAACAAGTCCAAGGCATTATCGCAGGTGGTCAGCGCGCTCTTTGGTCAGCGGCCGAAGGATCAGAAGATGACAGTGCTGCGGGAGCGAGGGCAATTCGCTACCGCGATGTGACGAAAAATGATGTCGTCATTGCTATTTCAGCCTCGGGGCACGCGCCCTTTATCTGGGGCTGTCTCATGGAGGCGAAACAACGCGGCGCGAAAACGGTGCTCATGACCTGCCATCCCGCGTATAAAGACCACACTCTCCCCGACCAAATCATCACTCTAGATACGGGAGCGGAATTACTGACGGGCTCTACCCGCCTCAGAGCCGGCACCGCCACTAAGATGACGCTGAATATCATCACCACCCTCGCCATGACCCATACTGGAAAGGTGATCTCGAATCTCATGGTAGATCTGAACCCCTCGAACTCGAAACTCCGTCATCGCGCTACCCGGATTGTCGCGACCCTAGCCAGTGTCTCTGAGGAGGAAGCCCATGCAGCGCTCAGAGAAAGTGGCTGGATCGTCAGGAAGGCCCTCGAATCCCTCAAGACCTCATGAATATACAAGGGAGCGCGGGCGTCCCGCCCGCTTTTGCGGAAAGTGTAGCATCTCTCTCGAACTTATTTCCTAAACACATTTCATCCTTGGTAGGGAATCTCCTTTCCTGATAATCTGATATGCGGGCGGGACGCTCGCGCTCCCTTAGCTCTGAATAAACAGCAATTAAAAACTCTCCATGAACCCCTACCTTTCCTACGTCCAATCCATCGCAGATGGAGTCTCAGAGGCCAAAAGTATCGCAGTTTCAGGGGCGCGTCCGCATGAGGAAAAACCACAGAAAGCCCTGCTCTTCTCGCCTCATCCTGATGATGAATGCATCGTGGGACTGCTTCCACTGCGCTTACAGCAGGAGCTAGACTATCAGATTATCAATATTCCCATGACCTTCGGGAGCAAGGAATCACGCCGTGCGGAGCGACTCACCGAACTAGAAAAAGCCTGTGCCTATCTCGGATGGGGGAATCATCGTGCCTGTCCTGATCTGGAAAACCTCACCGCAGAGGATGTGGTCACCGTCTTAACCCAATACCAGCCGAGTATCATTTTCTGTCCGCATGATAGTGACTGGAACAGCCGTCATATCGAAGTCCACCACACGGTCATGGAAGCATTGCAACAAATGCCTGCCGACTTCTCCTGTGTGCTAGCAGAAACCGAATTCTGGGGCGCAATGGATGACCCTAACGCCCATGTAGAGGCCAGTATAGATCACGTCGCCGACCTCGTGGCCGCGACCTCCCTACACACCGAGGAAGTCGCCCGAAACCCCTACCACCTCCGTCTCCCCGCCTGGATGCAAGACAACGTGCGCAGAGGAGCCGAGTTAGTGGGAGGGCAGGGACAACTCGCTCCAGATTTCACCTTCAGCACCCTTTATCGTATTCGTCGCTGGAAAGAGGGGGAAATCTGTGATATATTTGTCGATGGCCAGAAATTCCCCGCAGATGGCAAAAGCCTCAAGATTTTAACATAATGGAAATCATCATCAGTCAGACCGCAGAGGAGAGCAGCGTTTTAGCCGCTCGTGTGATCGCCCGCCAAGTCCGCGAAAAGCCAGACTCGGTCCTAGGATTAGCGACGGGCAGCACCCCGATCCGCATGTATCAGGAGCTGATCCGCATGCATCAGGAGGAGGGGCTCGACTTTAGCAGGGTCACCACCTTTAATCTCGACGAGTATGTGGGTCTGCCCCGCACGCATGATCAGAGTTATTACTACTTCATGCAGGAGCAGCTCTTCAAGTACCTGAACATCCCCGCAGCGAACATCCACCTGCCCGATGGCATGGCCGCTGATATTCCGGCGCATTGTGCAGAGTATGAGGCGCAGATCCAGGCCGCTGGGGGGATCGACATCCAAGTCCTCGGCATCGGCTCCGATGGCCATATCGCCTTTAATGAGCCGACTTCCTCGCTCTCCTCCCGCACCCGCATCAAGACCCTCACCGAGCAAACGATCGAGGACAACTCCCGCTTCTTCGATGGCGATGAAACCCAAGTGCCGCGCCACTGCATCACGATGGGCATCGGAACGATCATGGAAGCACGCATGAACCTCTTACTCGCCTTTGGGGAAGGGAAGGCAGAGGCCGTCGTGCAGACCGTAGAAGGCCCGATCTCCTCCATGATTCCCGCCTCCATCCTCCAGCACCACCAAAGCGCAAAGGTCTTCATCGACGAAAGCGCCGCCACTAAACTGAAGCTCAAGGAGTATTACAAGTGGGTGTATGCCGGAAAGCCAGAGTGGCAGAAGGATCAGTAGAAAATGTCCACTATTTCTATAAAAGATGGACATTACTTATCAGATCACTCCTTCTTACTATTTACCAAAATATCAACTGAAACTTTCTGTTTATATGCAAAAGGGGTCTATAAGGATTACTATTTACACTCTGTTCGATGATGCTAATGTTTAGCAAAATATAGTAGCCTACACATGAAATTCACTGTCATAGATGTCGAAACGGCAAACGCAGACCTGTCCAGCATCTGTCAGATCGGATGTGTCTCATTTTCAGATGGCAAGATAGAGAAGGCGTGGTCTACTCTAGTTGATCCAGAAGATGACTTTGACGGTATTAATGTTTCAATACACGGAATCACAGAATCTATGGTGAAGGGAAAACCAGTTTTCCGTGATCTAGTAGGTAGAATTGAAGGATTTTTATGTGATACTATTGCTGTTAGTCATACTGCATTTGATAGGGCTTCTCTCTCTGCGGCTTATTCCCGTAATGAAATTGAACTACCCAGTTTAACTTGGCTAGATACAGCTAGAGTTGTTCGACGCACGTGGCTTCAATTTGCATCTTCAGGTTATGGCTTATTCGAGACAGCTAGTTTCCTTGGGATTGACTTTGATCACCACAACGCTGAAGAAGACGCAAGAGCTGCTGGAGAGATTCTTCTGCGTGCTATCTCTGAATCAGGGCATTCTCTGGATGACTGGATGAAGCGCTCTAGGCAACCAATCGGTGCTGATGGCACTAATGTCATTACTAGAGAGGCTAACCCTGATGGATTACTTTATGGTGAAAAAGCAGTGTTCACAGGAGCTTTATCTATTCTTCGTCGCGAAGTAGCTGATATAGCAGCCAAAGCAGGTTGCGAGGTCTTGGGAAGCGTAACGAAGAAAACCACTCTATTAGTAGTGGGCGACCAGGACATCACTAAACTGGGGGGACACGCAAAGAGCTCAAAACACAGAAAGGCAGAAGAACTAATTGCTAAGGGTGTTTCTATTCGGATTCTTAGAGAGTCAGACTTCAACCAGATGATAGAGACTTCAAACGCTATTGGATAATAGCTACTTGTCATAGACACAGGATTAGTGTATTCATTCTAGACGTAATGGGATTCGAAGAAATACATACTGGAGCTTTACTCCTACCAGAAGACAAGAGAGCGGAGTTAGCCGCAGAACTTCTATGCTCTCTACCGGCTACACTAGCCGACCCAGACGGTGGAATAGCAGAAGCGAACAGGAGGTTAACGGAGTTAAAGAATGACCCCTTGCAAGGTTGTTCATGGGAAGAAATAAAGTCCGGATTAGGACGGTAATGGAAATTATCTATCATCGCCTCATTAAGAACGATATTGGTTCTGCGCTAAAATACTATGACTCCGAAGGAGGAAAGAAGTTAGGTGATCGATTTTTTGAGGAGGTGGAAATGACGATTACAAAAATTTCAAAGCATCCGACAAGATACCATTTTATTGAAGGGTATCTGAGAAGGGCACGGCTAAAGAAGTTCCCATATCATATTCTGTTTGAAGCATCCGAGCATACTATTTGGATCGCTGTAATTAGGCATGATAAACGTCATCCAAGTTTCGGGTTGAATCGAAAGTTGAGGTAAGTTCAAAGAATGATATTGGTGATATGAGAACCTCGGAACTTACTTTCGGTTGCTAAAATGGCTTCGGATTTACAAGGGAAAATGCTATTCAACAGAGCTATTCTCCCGTTCTC
Source organism: uncultured Verrucomicrobiales bacterium (assembly GCA_937991965.1). GTDB lineage: Bacteria > Verrucomicrobiota > Verrucomicrobiia > Verrucomicrobiales > Akkermansiaceae > WTJZ01. The sequence continues at coordinate 9,857 of CALKLP010000377.1, read as the reverse complement.
TGGAGAGCTTACTGAGATAAATCGAGACAAGGGAGAGATCCGCCGGAGTGATGCCGCTGATGCGTCCTGCTTGTCCTAACGTGGCAGGGCGGATGTTGGCGAGGCGTTGGCGGGCTTCGCGTTTTAGGCTGGGGATCGTCTCGTAGTCGAGGTCTTCTGGGATCTTGGTGCCTTCTTGCTTCACCATGCGAGAAATGGTGTCCTGTTGGCGCTTAATGTGGCCTTCGTATTTGAAGTCGGTCTCGATAATGTCCCAATGGTCCTCGGGATACTTCTTGCGAATGTCTTCGGGGAGGCCTTGCCACACGTTGTTATCACGGCGGAACCAGTGGTCGAGCTTGATGCCGCCATGGCTCGTGGTGCGCACAAAGTTGCTCGCTGCAGCAAGGCTGGCGATTTTCTCTTCCGTGAACTGCTGTCTCTCTGCGGAGACCATGCCTAGCTCAGCAGCTCTTGGAGTAAGGCGGAGATCGGCATTGTCCTGGCGGAGGAGGAGTCTGTATTCGGCGCGGCTCGTGAACATGCGATACGGTTCGATACAACCCTTGGTGACGAGGTCGTCGATCATGACGCCGATGTAGGCTTCATCACGACCGAGAATGAGGCTTTGCTCGCCCTTGACCTTCAGAGCGGCATTGGTGCCCGCCATCAGCCCTTGCGCGGCCGCTTCCTCGTAGCCTGAGGTGCCATTGATCTGACCGGCAAAGTAGAGGCCAGAGACAGCCTTGGTCTCTAAGGTAGGGAAAAGCTGGGTGGGGGGACAGTAGTCGTATTCGACGGCATAGCCAGGACGCACGATCTCGGCGTGCTCGAGTCCGGCAATGGAGCGAATAAAGTCGAGCTGCACATCGTAGGGGAGGGAGGTTGAAACCCCATTGATATAGAATTCGTTCGTGTGACGTCCTTCTGGTTCTAGGAACACTTGGTGCCGTGGTTTCTCTGAGAATTTCACGACCTTATCCTCGATCGAAGGACAATAGCGCGGGCCTAGCCCCTCGATGCGTCCACAATACATGGGAGATTTATCAAGGTTGTTCTGGATGATCTCATGCGTTTTCTCATTTGTCCACGTCATGTAGCAGTCGATTTGTTCCACGTGGAACATTGGATCGCCCCAGTGGTTGAGCGTGAAGATGTCATCGGGCTTTTTCTCGATGGTCTTCGGCATGTAGCTAAAGAGGGGAGGTTTCTTATCACCGCCGTGGATTTCGCACTTTGATAAATCGATGGAGCGGCCATTGATTCGGCAGGGGGTTCCGGTTTTAAAGCGCTCTACCTCAAAGCCGAGATCCTTCAGTGAATCACTGACGGTGGAGATAGCATCGCCCATGCGGCCGCCTTTCTCGTTCTTCAGTCCCACATGCATGAGGCCACGCATGAAGGTGCCTGCGCTGAGAATTACGGATTTCGCGCGAATCTCCATCTGTAGCGAGGTCTGAATCCCTTTGATTTCATCGTTCTCTACTAAAAGCTTCGCAACGTTACCCTGGTGCATATCGAGATTCTCTTGGTTCTCGATGATCCACTTCATGCGGAACTGGTAGGCTTTCTTGTCCGCCTGCGCCCGTGGAGCGCGCACGGATGGTCCTTTCTTTGCGTTCAGCATCTTCCACTGAATCGCGGTCGCATCCGTATTGAGCGCCATCGCACCACCTAGGGCGTCGATCTCGCGCACCATGTGTCCTTTGGCCAGCCCTCCAATCGCCGGGTTACAGCTCATCGCTCCGATGGTATCAAGGTTCTGCGTCAGGATTGCCGTTTTGCAACCCAGCCGCGCCGCTGCCAGGGCTGCTTCGGTTCCGGCGTGTCCCGCGCCGATCACGAGGACATCATATTCTGTGGGATAAACAAACATCGCTTTAGGCACGAATCGCACAGATTCCCCTAAATGAAAATCAGTTTATTGCTGAAATTATGTTCCACGTGGAACAATGATTAAAATTTTTACGGGGTTTTCCCCAAAGGGGAACGTGGGCGTCTCGCCCGCATAATAGATCACAAGAAAGCTTCTTCACCTTCAGTAAGTGTGGGCTATGAGTGTAATCTGCCCTAATCAGGTTTGACGGATTTATTGAGTAGCGGGCGAGACGCCCACGCTCCCTTGATATTCAAAACCTTACTATCGACAAAGCCTAAAAAACTGTTTCTAAAGGAGGCATGTCTAAATCATTTTTCGGTACTGATGGCATTCGCGGTAAGGCGAATGAATTTCCGCTTATTCCAGAATTCGCCACCAAGCTGGCGCGGGCCATCTGTGAGGTGATTGAGATCGGAGAAGAGGAGAGCGTCGTGATCGGGCTCGATACTCGGGTTTCGGGCGTGATGCTGGAGGCGGCCATGACCGCGGCCTTCCTGGCCGAGGGTGTGACTGTGCACCACCTAGGAGTCGTTTCTACCCCTGTGACAGCCTTTATGGCACGTGAGACGAATGCGGCCGCTGGAATCATGATTACGGCTTCGCACAACCCCTTTGAGGACAATGGGATCAAGATCTTCAACGACGATGGCTATAAGCTCTCTGACGAGCAGGAAGAAGCGCTCGAAGAAATTCTCGAGGACGAAGACGCGGGCTTAACGCTCGGATCGGTCGGGCTCTCCATGAGTGCGGAGAACCCAGAGGGCCTCTACTTCCAGAAGCTTTTGCCGATTGTCGAGGACTTAGAGCTTGCGGGCATGAAGGTGGTTGTTGATTGCGCGAATGGCGCGACCTGCTTTAGCGCTCCGCCGTTCTTAGAGTCGCTCGGTCTAGAAGTCATCCCAATGGCGGTGGAGCCAGATGGAAAGAACATTAATGAAAAGTGCGGAGCGGTTCACCCAGAGGCTGCCGCGCAACTGGTAAAAGAGCAAGGCGCCGACCTCGGAGTCTGTTTCGATGGTGACGGAGACCGCCTTATCATGATCGATGAAACAGGTGCTGTCATTACCGGAGACCGAATTCTCTGTCTTGCCGCTCTCGCGATGAAGCAACGTGGTGAACTGAAGCATGACACCCTCGTCGCCACGGTCATGAGTAACCTCGGCCTCCGCGATGCGCTGGCAGAGCAGGGGATCAAGCTCGAAACCACCGGAGTAGGGGACAAGCAGGTTATGGAGCGCATGCAAGAAGGTGGATTCTCCCTCGGTGGAGAAAACTCCGGCCACATCATCTTTGGAGACTACACCACCACCGGTGATGGACTCCTCAGCGCGCTCGTCGTCATCTCAGAAGTGAAGAAATCGGGCAAAAAACTTTCTGAACTCGCCAACTGCATGACCGAATACCCGCAGCAGCTCACCAATATCTACGTCACCGAAAAACCAGAAATCGAAGACGTGCCCAAGCTCGCGACCGCGATCAAAGAAGCTGATGCCGCCCTCACCACGACCGGAAGAACCCTCGTCCGCTACTCCGGCACCGAGAACAAAATCCGCGTCATGGTAGAAGCCAAAGACCAAGCCGAAGTCGACTTCTGGTCCGACCACATCTGCAAGGTCGTGAAAAAGACGATCGGGGCGTAAGGGCGAGAAAAGGGATGTTCCACGTGGAACATTCTAAAGGTGAACACTTTCCAAATTTCGCGTGAAGTAGTGTGGGCTTACACCAGCCTTTAAGCGATAGGTCATAGCCGGGCGGCGAGTGGTTTCACGCATCTCACCTGTTTCTTCGAGTGTTTCGCTACCCAACATCCGTCGCCGAAAGGATTTTTGCTGTATCGTATGCCCTAAGATCGTTTCAAAGATAGACTGCAGCTCGGAGAGCGTAAAGTTCCCTCGCATGAGATGGACAGGCAGTGTAGTGTAAAGTGCCTTGTTGCGTAGGCGTTCTAAGCAATGCTTTAATACCGTTTTGTGATCGAAGGCGAGCTCCATATTTAAGGCTTCTGCTATCGATGTCATCTTAGCATCTGAAGCTCCCTTACCAGGATTCAGGTTTAGAGCATCATGCGGAATGAGAGCATAATAGATCGTAGAAATCGTCCATCCTCGTGGATCCCGCTCTTTTCCTCCAATACTCATGACCTGCTCCAAATACGGGGACGAAAAGCCGGTTTTTTCCTCTAGTTTACGCAAGGCAGTAGCATCCAGTGAGTCATCCTGGTGAATATTAACATAGCCCCCTACCAAAGACCACTTTCCATGAAATGGGAGCTCGTCACGTTTGATTAGTAGCACCTGTAACTCTTCCTGATATACAGTGAAAATAACCGAGTCCACCGCCGTGCTGGGGCGCTCAAACGCTGATGGGTCGTAGTTTTTGAGAAATTCTTTTTCGGTCATGAGTTTACTGTATGGTTTTTGTTAAAAAGGTGGGGATTTATCTGATAAAAATACGAATAATAGGAGAGGGGAGTAATCGCATGAGGATATGCCCTATTACGATGACGAATTGGGTGAGGTTTCTTGCGAGATAAACAGGCCAGAGGAACGGGTTAATCATGCGTATTTTAGTTCCGTTAGATAGTAAGTGTGCTTTCTCACTAACCTTCGCAAAGCTTTGAGGGAACTCTCGGATCTGATTTGACCAGTCTGAGGGGATAGATGCGTTAGGATAGAGTGCGCAAAGTGCGCCTGCAATCGCGGCAGTGCTATCGGTATCCCCTCCAAGGGAGATCAGCTCGGTCAGTGTTTTCTCAAAGTCCCAATTATTCCGTAAGCCAATATAAACTAACGCAGGAACGGTGTGATAGGAGTAGCCCGAGACCCCTTTTTCAGGACGAATGTTAAGCTGTGTTAAAGCCTCGTTTAGAGAGACTGAATTCTGCGCACAATCGGTGGCTGTTTTGATGAGGTTGACCCATTCTTCGGAGTGCACTTGCACCATTTCATTTAGATCGGGTGTGGTTTCACCTCGTGTAAATGCAGCTGCGATATCCACAACTAATTCAGAGGCTTCAAGCGCCTTGGGGTCAGAGTGAGTCAACTCCGTATGGATTCGGTTGAATGAATGGCGCTGTTGATGATCTGTGGGGAAGAGTGCCCCAAGAATCGCAGCACGCATTGCAGGACCATTTCCTGCTGAGAAGATTCCAGTATTATGGAAGCCGAGCATTTGCTTAATGATCGACCGTAGCGTCGCTAGACCTACTCCTGGAGGAAGAGTAGAGAGCCAAAACTGAAGCCGGCCTGAGAAGACTTTCCTAAACCTGGCTGGATCTCCGTCTGAGAGGGTTAAAGCATCGATCAAGTGTAGTGTATGCTCAGTATCGTCACTCCACATTCCACGTCCGAAGAGAAGCCGTTGACGGAGTGGAGCAGTCCATTTGAGTTTCGTGATTTTAGAAGGCTTCATACCTTCCATCGGGAGACCAATGGTGTCTCCGATGGCAGTGCCTTGAATGACTTTTTGGAGGTTATTCATTTTCATTGGTCTAATTTGCAGGTGAAATTGTGTGAACAGGAGCGCTCTGAAAGAGCGCTGGGATACCAGCACAGGGTGTCACCCTGTGTTAGTTATTCCCCATGAGAATTTTAAGGTCTGAAAGACCGATAGATAAGCATTACCCCCAGACATAGCGTTCGTCATATTCGATTCCATATTGATCCAGAAACTTGCGAAACTCTTCTTGGAAGGTGGTTTTGCGATGATGCTCTTCTTGCTTGTCGATGTAGGAAATTAAGGCATCGAGATCTTTCTTACCGACAGAAAACGCGCCATAACCATCTTGCCACCCAAAGGTTTCTAATTCTGGAGAAATTTCCTTTAGCCACATGGAGGTGGAAACTTTGATTTCTCCAATAAATTTTGAGTGGGCAACGTTCTTAGATAAGCGAACTGCGAGGTGAATATGATCGGCAACACCTCCCGCACGATAGCACTCAGAACCCTTCTCACGAATGATATTCGCAATGTATGGGTAGAGGCGGGTGCGGGCTTGGTCGCTGAGCAATGGGCGCCTGTTCTTGGTGCTAAAAACGATGTGGATGATATTTTGTGAAAGGGATTGAGCCATTGGATTAATCTTATCTATCGGTCTTTCAGACCTCAATTTTTGTGGGGATCAGAACACAGGGTTTACACCCTGTGCTGGTATCTAAGCGCTCTTTCAGAGCTTGGGTTTCATATCTGTTTTTTTAGTGTTTCTCTGATTTCGTTTAGTGTGAACTCCTGGGTAAGTATTCCGTTTTCGAAGACGGTTTTTAGGGCACCTTCTTTTTCCTGTTCTTCGGTTTGTTCTGCGTAGAGCACGTAGGTGCCGTTTTCAGCGGCGACGCGAAGAAGCCCCTTGGCACTTCGTTTGGTGCCGTTATCGGTTTTGGGATCCTTGAAGATATCGCGACGTTCACCATTCACGATTCCACTGGTGGCCTTCATAGCGAACCCGAAGCTGTCCCGCGTGACGTGCTGGTAGGTGTATGATCCGACTCCAAAGACAACATTACCGGCCGCAAATCCTTTCTGGTGAAGCTGCTCCAAGATCGCCTCGGCACGTTCTAGGGTGATACTGTCGCCATAAATCAGTCCGATGTGCTCATCGAGAAGCTTGTGACCAGTTTCCGTTGTTGTTCCCCCAAAGACGTCCCAAAGGCATTCAACGGCGCCCTTATATTCTGGACTGCCAACCGGTGCTTCAGGATCACCTGCGATGATTTTTACGGGGTCTCCACTATCTGGGCGGATGACGACTTTGCCTTCACGGGCGAGGATCTGCTTCTTCAGCGTGACGGTGTATTCGGTGACAACTTTCCAGAAATCCCAAGTATCGGCGACGATACTGACAATTCCTGCTGGATAGAGGTCGCTAATCAGACGGCGAAAGGTCTCTAGCTCACCATCCTGCATGCCCATACACATCACACTGTGCTCGGTGGCAGGGACACTGCAACCGACGAGTTCTTCCTCGGCATTAGCGCCATAGTAGTCTTCTGCTAGGTCTATCGCGGCGACGGTATCTGTGCCTACAAAGCTAGTCAGGTGACCAACTCCACTGAGGGCCGCGTCTGCGACCCCGCTCATTCCTCGGAAAGAGAAGTCATGTGCTTGGAAATCGATGAATCCTGCGTCTGTGCCTGTTATTTTTGCGTATTCTTCGAGAATACGTCGGTATTCGAAGGCGGTGGTGGCACTGGTTACAGGTTTCCAGAGATAAGCACTGATGACACTCTCAAGGTAATTGGTTAGCCAGAAGAACTCAGGTTCCGTATTTACAACCGTCATACATGGAACTCCAATAGGGCAACGCGCACCCTCTGGAAGAGCCTTTATGCGGATGGGCAGGTAACCGAGGTCGTGAAGCGCCTCAATGTGTTCAACAGTAATCGCGCCAGCTCCTAGAGCAGTGTCCATGCGACGTTGGTATCTCGCTACAACTTTTTTCTTAGGTTGCTGAAAAAACTCTGTGTTCCAGGCTTCAATCAGAAAGTCCTTGATGAAGTATTGAAGGCCGAAGAAGACAACTCGATCATCAAACCGACCTTCTAATACGCGAGCAAGTCGGCTAGAGCGTGGGGTGAAGTTTGCATATACTTCAGTGGTTCCTTCCGGGTATTGGCGACGGTGGTCGGCCTTATAAAAATCAATAGCGGTGAGTGGGTTTGTTTTCATAAGTAATTAGGGGGATTATTTGCTTAGTTATTGTTATCTAGAATGGTGAGTTTTTCGTGTGCAGCTACTTGTGGAAAAGCGAAGTAGCAGAAGAGATGGTCAAAGTAGGGGGCGAGAGCTTCTATACCCTTACTGAAGATTCCATGAGTGATATAGAGATAGACTTCTGTCGCGCCTTCTTCTCTAAGCACTTTAGCCAGTTCAATAAAGGTGCGGCCGCCATCACAGATGTCATCAATGATGAGTACTTTTTTATCAGTAACATCTCCATCAATAGTAGTAGCCGTGATTTTCCCTGTCTTGGTATCGCGCACCTTACTTCCGAAGAGAACTTCAGGTGTCATAACTTCAGCGAGCGTCTGGGCAAACTTGAGTGTTTTCTTGGTCGCCCCCGCATCTGGAGCAATAAGGGCGAGGTTATGCTCTGTTATGAAAGGAAGGAGTCCCTTCGCGAGTTTCTCTTGTGGAATAATAAAGGCATTATTGATAAGAGCGCCTGTTACATCGGAATGAGGGTCATATAGGTTTACGCGTTGGGCTCCTGTGGTATTGATGAGATCCGCCATCACCTTTACGGCCAGTGCTTCTCCTGGATTACAAACTCTGTCTTGCCGAGCATAGGGAAAATAGGGAATGTGTAGCTCAATTGCGGTGTTGGGTTTTACTCTTCTGACTGCATCGACGGTGAGGAGAAGCTTCATCACCTCATCAGAGTTATCTAGGAAAGCCCAGATTATCGTTTGGGTTCCAATCTTTATACCTTCTAAAGTGATGTGTACTTCGCCTCCAGGGAAGGTGAAGTTTTGAATAGTTTGCTGGTTTACAGTAATCATAACTTGTCTCTGTGACTATTAATTAAGACATAAAAGACACTGTGTCAATTAATTATTTTTGTGAGATATAGTTTTTAAGTCTAGCGAACATACAAATTAGCATTAAGTGACAATTCTAACTTCGCAGGTTAAAATTGTCAGGAATTAAGGCCGAGAGCTATTAAACCATTATTTTATAAGGGTATAAGAGACTTGAAATTGGGACGTATTTCAATTTCTCCCTAAAAATAATTGTATTTTAGGCTCTAAGTTACATCAACTGCGCAGCGGCTTCTGCTAGGGGAGAGCGCTCGCCTTTGGTGAGGTTTATGTGGGCGACGAAGTCTTGGCCTTGGAGCCTGTTTTTGGTGTAGACGAGGCCGTTGCTGCGGCTATCGACGTAGGGATTGTCGATCTGAGCGGGGTCGCCAATCATGATGAGCTTGGAGCCCTCGGAGATTCGGCTGACGACGGTTTTGGCCTCTTGGGGGGTGAGTTGTTGGGCTTCGTCGAGGACGAAGAAGCGGTTCGGAATGGAGCGGCCACGGATGTAGGCGAGGGCCTCGATCTCGATCAAGCCTTGTTGGATGAACTTGTCGTAGGGTTTCTGGTTCGCCTCCCCTTGTTGTTGCTTTTGCTGCTTACGTTTAGGCCCTTGGTTTTGGGGTGTCATGAGCAGGTCGAGAGCGTCGTAAATCGGTTGGAGCCACGGGCGCATCTTTTCATCGAGCGAGCCAGGGAGGAAGCCGAGGTCCTTGCCCATGGTGATGACAGGACGGCTGATGACGAGACCCTTGTAGTTGTTGCGGAAGAGTTCGCTGAGTCCAGCAGCAATGGCGACGAGGGTCTTTCCGGTTCCGGCTTGGCCGAAGCAGGTCACGAGCGTGATTTCTGGGTTGAGCAGGGCGTCAATGAGGCACTTTTGCCCGAGGTTGAGCGGTTTTAGGTGGTTCCCATCCGGGATGCGCAGGGCATCTGGAATCATGAGTTTGTGAAACGAGCCATCGGAGTCGAGGCGGGCGGGAATGGTGGATTTCTCTCCGGCGGCGAGGAGCACGTATTGGTTCGTGTGCAGCCCAGCGATGCGCTCAGGTTCGAGCTCGATATAACCTGTGGAGGCGAACCTTTGGAGTTCGTTACTATCTACAGAGACCCGAGACTTATCCTGCAGTGTGATTTCTTTCTCATCGACCTTATCGTTGAGGTAATCTTGCACTTGAATACCACCTGAGCGAGCCTTCAGCTGCATGTTGAGGTCCTTAGTGACTAGGATGGTTGGCGTCGCATTGAATTCCTCTACCATGAGGGCACAGGTCATGATGCGGTGGTCGGCATTATCGCGATCGGGGAAAATGCGGAGAAAGCGTTGCACCTGTGCGGAGCTTTTCTCACTACTAGAAGGGTCAAAGAGGATGATGCGGATGGTGCCGCCGCCCTCCGTCGGAACGCCAGCAGTTAAGTGATCTACGCCGTCGAAGAGAGCGCATACGCGGCGGTGGACACGGCGGGCATTGGCCCCGCGC
>CALKLP010000376.1 GCA_937991965.1 uncultured Verrucomicrobiales bacterium | reverse complement strand
CTGTGTGGTGATGTTAGGACAATCTTACCTGACTGTGTGGTGATGGAAGGAGGACAATCTTACCTGACTGTGTGTTGATGATATGAGGACAATCTTACCTGGTTGTGTGTTGATAGTAGAGGGGCAATCTTACCTGACTGTGTGTAGTCGATGGTAGGACAATCTTACCTGACTGTGTGTATATGATAGGATGGCAATCTTGCTTGACTGTGTGTAGGATAGGAGGACAATCTTACCTGACAGGAAAATCTTACCTGACTGTGTGTAGATGACTCATCATAGGATGACAATCTTACCTGACTTTGTAGATGGTATGACAAACTTACCTGACTGTTTGGACAACATAGGACGACAATGTTACCCGACTATCGGAGAAATATGGTTGCCTTGGCAACGAAACAGTAGTAATGCCCGTCGTGTTTCCTTCCTGGGGCCCCTGGGTACGAAAGTATACCAAACCAAAAACCAAACCTGGGCATAACGTTTTTTCTTCGATTCGAATTTCGAATCTGCTGTCTCAAGTTGGCATTTCACTTAAGAAGCTAACAACAGCAACAAGCTCAAGTCGTATGCAGGAACTTGGCGGTAGAAAGCGACTTCTACGCAAGACAACAAAAAGATCAAGACGATCCGAACTTCCCTGGGGCTAAAATACGACGCCAACCAAGAGTATCCGTGTTGTCCTAGATGGAATTGTTCACGGCATCGCCATGGATGTCAGGGCGCATTCCGAAGTCATCGACGAACACCGGGAAAGGATACGTTTTCTCAAATCGACAATCACAACAGCGCATTGGAGACCCTCTCAGCAGCATTTGGCCCGGCCAATCAAGCTTCCGAGATCCTTCGGAGGAGGAGGGAGCCGTCTCAAAGTGAGCAAACCGCGACATCTAGATCCGGACTTGGAGCATTAGTTGTTGTCAGAAAGGCAATCACGAGGTTTGGCCGACACGGCCACTCAGAAACGGCCTCTCGACGTGCGATACACGCAAGCTACCTCCTCTCGAATGAGCCATCGTCCTAGGAGCTTTGTAGTTTTGGACGATTATACGACGTCGTACATATACTCGGGATATACCGATGGAAGGCCACCACCAGTACACAAAATGGAGCTAAAAACGTAACCCAACGGAGCTGGGACAGTAATAATAATAATAATCGACCATTTTTATCCCGCCCCAACACACCGAATATTTTCAGTGTCCTCCCTGAAAGGGCGGCATTGACTATTACCCCAACCCATGTCCAGGTACCCTTTTGCACCAGGACATTGTGTTGAGCGTATCAATTAACGTATATTGCTCAACAGCACACCCCAAACAACCACCCTGCCATCGGGCGGACTGGAACCTGGGACCACCAGGTCGCCAGTCGAGTGGTTAAAAACCACTCGACCATCGTAGCTGTCCTTGGGACTTCGACTACCGACGACAGTCGTTGAGCAGACCAGTGATGTTGGTCGTTCTACCAACTGAAGCTGAAAGACTTCTTGAACGTTAGTTCTGTCCTTTATTAGAGTCAACGCCATTATGATGGACCGTTGTATCTATCTGACGGTAGGACGCCAAATGGAGCTTTTTATCGCTTACATTTCGTTTTCTTAAAGTCGACTCATTCCTGTTCAAAACTAAAAATTGACGAGATCAGAGCAATTTTTCTACACAAACTAAGTAAAAAACCTCCGGTCAAAACTATACTTTTGACCTTTACTGAAACGTCGACGCCAGTATGATGTACCTGACGGGAGAACGTGAGTTGAATCCCAGGGACACCGGAGCCATGACAGAGACGTGCTGGGAACTTTGATACCAGTTAATAGCCTCCTCGCCGAGATGGAAATGGTGTGCGATACTGACACACAGGCCAACTTAAAGGCCATCTTTTTACGGCTGCTCCACAGGATGCGGTTAAGATATGCACCAAGATGGATTCTGAGGGCTTTGCCCCGCCGCTTTCATGCGGCCCAAACGCTTCGTGTCAGGTTTTGATTTTTATTACGAGTACGGCGATGAGCTTTCATCTTGGTGAAGATCAGAGACAGCCCTGGAAATTGCTTTGGAGTCAGATCTCAGGCCAATAACAATGTATAGAATGGAATGGCCGAGAACACGCATCTAAGACGGAGCAGTATCCATAACAATGTTTTGTGACTTGGCTCCGTTAAATTTCAGTGTACAGTCACTCACGATTGCCAAAGAGCAAGCAAGACCATGGCATCAGCGTAGGCCAACGACCTGCACAAAACGTCACCGATGCGACACCCCGATCACGATCCACACAGACTCAATGCATCAAGCATAGTGTCCGTGTAGGCCGACAAGAAGATGGAGACAGAATTCCGCCTTGCTTGATTGCGTTTTGAAAAATCAAATGCGTAGCCAACGGACAGAGACGGCTGGATAGCAAAATCCGGAACAACATTAGATAATTCACGCAGTGCCGAACGCTTTGGTGCGGGTGGCTGTTAGAGCGGAGCCTTGCTCCATTACAGTCAACCCGCCAATTACGATGGTGGTATTACTTTTTATTATGTACGATTTAGTTATTGTTGTCAAGTAAATCGACATGAACCTGAATCTTTAGAAGCGGCCAACAGCATGCAGTGAACATCAGTGTTCTTGCTGCGATAGTATTGTACGACTTCATCAGCAATAAAGATACAAACAATGGCAGATAAGCCCTTCTTGTACCCAAGTTGCAGTTGAGATGTCAAGAGGACATCGCAATAAATGTCATGGGACTGTTGAGAGTATTGCCACCATAATTAGTCGAGTCATTCAATGATCTTCTAGCATTCGTTGGGATCGGGACTATGCCAGAGGGCACCATATGAGAACTTGCAAAGTCATGCCGTATCATACACGTGTACAGAGTTGAGAAAACACACACTCAACTCCGGACACGAATGACATAGATGGTCAGTAGAAATAGTTCCATCCGATTTCCCCTTTTTCAGCTTCCGAATAGCCTATTCCACAATGTACGGCGAAACAACGCGAACCTTGCTGCATTTGCAACCGCAGCACGGGTCGAACTCCTCTCCTCTCTAAACTATCGCTAGCACAGAGTGAGTAGGTAGGATATATTTCCCACAGACCATCAAACTTCACTCCACACTATAGGCGCCATAAAGTGAACGCTCGTCTCTCCCCCTCCTCCCCCTCCGAGACTCCAGAGGCAAGGGACGTCACCCCCTTTCGATGTAAAGCATCGCTGTAACGCAATCTTTCGTCTCGTACCAAATATATAGTCTCGGCAGCCAGCTATACCAGCCAACACAGAAGATTGCGGGTTCGCCAATCGTATGTACTGTACAAGTTAGTTTGCTGCATCCGACGTCACAATCAGGAAAAAGTTTGTCGTCAACAACCGACCATTAGTTTAACGCAACGTCCGTTGGAAACATCTGTTCTTCGCAACTGCGACACAGGATGCCGGTAAGATGGGCGCCAATATAGATCTTGAAAGCTTTGCCCCGCCACTTTCATACGGCGCAAACGCTTAGCGTTTAGGGGTACTCCATTGAGATGGGTTTCATGAACCGTTTGTCATCGGGCGGACTCGAACCTGGGACCATCAGGTCGCCAGTCGAGTGATCAAACCATTCGACCATCATAGCTGTCGTTGGGTCTTCGACTACCGACGACAGTCGTTGAGCAGACCATTGATGTTGGTCGTTCTGCCAACTGAAGCTGAAAGACCTCTTGAACGTTAGTTGTGTCCTTTATTAGAGTCGACGCCATCAAGATGGACTGTTGTATCTATCTGACGGTAGGACGCGAGTGGTGTGAAAAATGGAGCTTTTTTCCGTTTTTATGTCGTTTTCGTAAAGCAGACGAGTCCTTGCTGCTCAAAACTAAAATTTGACGAGATCAGAGCAAGTTTTCTATACAAAATAAGTGAAAACCCTCTGTAACTATATTTTTGTCTTTACTGAAAAGTCGACGCCAGTATCATGTACCTGACGGGAGCACGCGAGTTCATTCCCAGCGACACCGGAGCCACGAAAGACATGCTGGGAACTTTGATACCAGTTGTACTTTCTTCGCCGAGCTGGAAATGGTGTGCGATACTGACACACGGGCCAAATTAAAGGCCATCTTTTGTTATTTTGATTTTTGATATAGAAGTTTTAGCCATACACCCGAAAGTGATGGAACTTGCTCCGGGTACTGGATAACCAGAATCGTGTCGCCATACGCCTGGAATCTTCCAGGTCGCTTCGGCGCCATGGCAGCTTATTTTTCC
>CALKLP010000375.1 GCA_937991965.1 uncultured Verrucomicrobiales bacterium | reverse complement strand
AGTGACATCTGTGCCAGATAACTGGGGCAATTCCTTCTGGGTCCTTGGCCCATTCTTCCTTGAGGCATTCGTCCATGCATGGGGTATCCTTAAGTGGGGCAACGGCGGCATCGAGGTTGCTGCTAACCTTAGCGCAAGCCCAGTGGCACTCGTGCCAGACAATGGCTTCGATGGCATCTGGGTCATCGGCCAAGGCCTTCTTGACACACTTGTCTTCGCAAGCATTGGCGCTGACCATACAGGCAGCGAAAGCAATAAGCAAAATGGTTTTGGTGAATTTGTTCATCTTTGTATTATTATATTTTGGCTTTGCTCCATTTATAGCCAGGATTTAAATCCGGTGCACAATAGAAGAAAATAAAGTTCCTATTTGAACTAAAATCTTCCCTCACTAAATTATCCCAAGTTTTAAATTAATTGGCTAAGAGCAAATAAATACTCCAATATTTAGAATTTAGTAAAATAAAACCAAAATGGAAATCGAAAACACACCAAAAGAAAAGAAGGACTTCAGCACCGCTATCCTTAAATCCAAGAGCGCCCCTAACAAGCTTATCGTCGAGGAAGCTCTCAACGACGACAATTCCACCGTCTACATGACTGCCGCCAAGTTGAGTGAATTGGCTCTTTTCAAGGGAGACCCAATCATCTTGACGGGAAAAAGAAGAAAGCAGACCATCGTGGTTGCTCTCCAGGAATCCGGCAATGAGCTTGACGACAACAAGATCAGAATGAACAAGGTTGTCAGAAAGAACCTCAAGCTCAGATTGGGAGACACTGTCATGATCAAGCCATCCACCAATACTCCAAACTTGACCAAAATCCACATTCTTCCATTCGACGACTCCGTGGAGGGAATCAGTGGAGATTTGACCCAGACCTATCTCATTCCTTACTTCAAGGACGCTTTCAGACCAATTCACAAGGGAGACAATTTCATTGTCAGAGGAAACTTCAGAGCTGTTGAGTTCAAGGTTGTTGCCTGTGAACCAAGTGACTTCGGTATTGTTAATGCCTCCACCGTTCTCTTCACCGAGGGAGAACCAATCAAGAGAGAAGACGAAGAGTCTGCCAATGATGTCGGATACGAAGACATTGGAGGATGCAGAAGACAAATGGCTCAGATCAGAGAAATGATTGAGCTTCCACTCAGACATCCAGCTTTGTTCAAGACTTTGGGAGTCAAGCCACCAAGAGGTGTCCTTATGTACGGACCTCCAGGATCTGGTAAGACTTTGATCGCTAGAGCTGTCGCCAACGAAACTGGTGCCTTCTTCTTCCTGATCAATGGTCCAGAAATTATGTCCAAGATGGCTGGTGATTCCGAGTCCAACTTGAGAAAGGCTTTCGAGGAAGCTGAAAAGAACGCTCCTGCTATCATTTTCATTGATGAACTTGATTCCATCGCTCCAAAGAGAGACAAGGTCAGTGGAGAAGTCGAGAAGAGAATCGTTTCTCAGCTCCTTACTTTGATGGACGGTATCAAGTCCAGAGGACAGGTCATCGTCATCGCTGCCACTAACAGACCAAACACTTTGGATCCAGCTCTCAGAAGATTCGGTAGATTCGATAGAGAAATTGATATCGGTGTTCCAGACGAGGTCGGAAGAATTGAGATTCTCAGAATCCACACCAAGAACATGAAGATCGATGAAGAGGTTGACATTCCAGCCCTTTCCAAGGACACTCACGGTTACGTCGGTGCCGATCTTGCCCAACTTTGCTCCGAAGCTGCCTTGCAGTGTATCAGAGAAAAGATGGACTTGATCGATATCGATTCCGATACTATTGATGCTGCCGTCCTTGAATCCATGGCTGTCACCCAGGAACACTTCAAGCACGCTTTGGGACAAACCAACCCATCTTCTCTCAGAGAAACCGTCGTTGAAGTTCCAGACGTCAAGTGGGAAGACATTGGAGGACTCGAAGAAGTCAAGAAGAATCTCCAGGAAATGATTCTCTACCCAATTGAGCATCCAGAAAAGTTCCACAAGTTCGGTATGACTCCATCCAAGGGTGTTCTATTCTACGGACCTCCAGGATGTGGTAAGACCCTCCTCGCCAAGGCTGTTGCCAACGAGTGCTCTGCTAACTTCATCTCCATTAAGGGACCAGAATTGCTCACTATGTGGTTCGGTGAATCCGAAGCCAACGTAAGTTTCAAATTTAAAAATCACCATCTTACAATCTTTAGGTCAGAGAAGTCTTCGACAAGGCTAGATCTGCTTCCCCATGTGTCTTGTTCTTCGATGAACTTGACTCCGTGGGAACTGCCAGAGGATCTTCCGCTGGAGATGCCGGAGGAGCCGGTGACAGAGTCATGAACCAGCTTCTTACTGAGATGGATGGTGTCAACGCCAAGAAGTCTATTTTCTTTATTGGTGCCACCAATAGACCAGACATTTTGGATGAAGCTTTGATCAGACCAGGTAGACTCGATCAGTTGATCTACATTCCACTCCCAGACCAGTCTTCAAGATACTCCATCCTCAAGGCTAACTTGAGAAAGACCCCAATCGCTGCCAACATTGATCTTCACTACATTGCTGAACTCACTGAAGGTTTCTCTGGAGCCGATATCGCTGAATTGTCTGCCAGAGCTTCTAAGGCTGCTGTCAGAGAGGTAAGCACACTTTTAACCCATTCAATTCGTTAACTTTGAAATAGAGTATCGAAGCCGATGCCAGACTCAAGGCCGCTAGAGAATTGGACCCAAGTTTGGGAGCCAACCTTCCAGATGACCCAGTCCCAGAATTGAGCAGAAAGCACTTCGAAGAAGCTTTGAAGCACGCCAGAAAATCTATCGACATGGCTGTAAGTTGACCTTATTAGAACCAGATTTTAACCTTTTTAGCAATTGGCCAAGTACGATCAGTTCAGAAGAAAGATGGATCCAGCCTACTCCAATCAGCAGAGCGGAGGATCTGGTCTCCAGATCAACTGGCCTTCAGGAGGAGGCGGAGGAAACGCCAACGGTGGTTCTATCTTCAACCAGGCTGGTGGAGACGACGACGATGATGATCTTTATTCTTAAGCGCTATAAGGCTCAGGCTAATTAGCTCTCATTTTTGATAAAGTTGAATTAATT
>CALKLP010000374.1 GCA_937991965.1 uncultured Verrucomicrobiales bacterium | reverse complement strand
ACTCCTGAATTTGTAGCGACTGGTTCGTCTTGTCCAAATATACTACAAACCCTTGGAATCTACCGCCGAGGGATCTCGCCATCCCTTTCCTGCAAGTTAAAAAAAGAATACGTGTTCCGAGTGGAAAGCAGTCTAGGTATTTCTTGATCTGGTACGTTTTCCCACAGCCCATTGGTCCACTGATAGATATCACCTTCTTCGTTACATGCGTGAACGATTGCAGATATTCCTTGTTTTTTTTCGTGGCGCCTTTCTCCACAGCTTGTTCTCTCTCCAACGCATTGATGTCGATATACACAAGATTCGGAGACGTCGTATCTCCCCGATGGGATAGGCACTTGTAATAGAAGTTTCCCCCTCCAAGATCGTTGACAAATGCCCCGTTCTTGAAGTGTTCCTCCATGCATCTAGGGCAATGTCGGTGCCCGTCTGCCCTATATGAAGCCCTGTTGTTGTACAGCCCCTGGTATTTTACGGTTACCTTGTCACCAAATGTAAGCTCAAGGTAGTTCTTGATACGAAGTTCTGTTTCCGTCGTTTCTGCTGTTCTTTCCGCGTTTCTATGCCTCGCTGGTGTATTCCTTGGTGGCCCCTTGTTTTTCACCGGCCTCGTTTCACCTTCAACAACTCTGAACTCTTGTGGCAAGGTATACAATGTTATCACGTCGTCACAAAGGTGTTGTGTGACGAAACAATTTTGCAGAAGGATGTGTTTCGATCCTTCGGAAAGTTTGAAGCAACCAGAATTTATGTCTTTCTGTCCATATATTGAACGCAAAGCCCTGTTCCTGGAGTATATATTCATATCTAATATGTTACCACCCGGCGCAATAATTTTGTGCTTACTGATCACATCCGCCATTGCTGTCACCAAGTCTGTGTTGACGGCCTTCGCCAGACTTTTCATTTCACATGATGTGTGAATTTCGTTGAATATTTCTGATAAACCCAGAGCATGAAAAGACAATTTCATGAACTTTCGAGGGGTTTCCTCTCCTGCCGGTTTGTACGAACTCGGGCGATGGTTCTCCATGAAAACCACGTTACTACCATCACCGTACTTGTTGTATGCCTCGATAAATCGTTGTTTCAGTGTGTATTGGACCCTTTCAAAGTCCGAGCTTGAAATATTTATGGGGCAGTAAACCTCGATATCGCATACAAAGCACATGTTCATCCCGGAATCTAGGTGCTCGTAAACCTCCAACGGCTTTTTATGGTGCTTACAAATTTTTCGCATTTTTTTGAACCATTCCAAGAAAAGATGAAAACTGTCGAAAAATGTGAACCATTTCAGGGTGTATCTGATCAGAATTTGCGCGTTTTTGGCATGGCTATACATGTCCGCCTGAGATGACCAGAAAACATGGCGACAAATTTTAGTAGAAGGCATATTTCTGTGATACACTGAAACAACATTTTTTATTTTTATTTGTGACAATGAGACAACCAAAATAATCAGGGGGAAAATCCAAAAAAAAATCAGTTGGATACAATGGGTAAATCAGGTGGGTTTTTTACCATTGATTATTTTGTTTCCCGGAAATATTGGGAAATTGTCAGTTTGGGGCTGAACGGAATTACGGGTTGGGTACCTCATACCGTCAATTTGGACGACTTTTTTTGGATTCATATTTTCCAGTGACTTTTTTATTCACCGGAAAAATTGGCAAATATTCGGTTTGGGGCCGAACAGAAATATGAATTGGGTGTCTCACCAACACATTTGTACGATATATTTTTTTCTTTTTATTATACAGTTCCTTCTGAATATTCGGTGTGATCGAGATCACGTATTTGTTTACGTTTCATGTTCAATTTCTTACACGTTTCTTGCCTCAACATCTGATATCTTTTCTTCTGGTACTTTTTCTGTTGTTCGTTGTAACCCGGCCCGGCTCTAGGCTGCGAAATCTTATCGCATCTCGTCTTCAGTGCCCGTAGCTTGACCAGGTTGTCACACGCCAAAGCCAGTCCCTTTGAATTTTCCAGTATTTCCACGATGGACTTTTTGTATGCGTCCATTTCTCTTTGTCGACTGAGCTGCACTTTTTCTGCGAATTTAAGAGTCATGGTTGATATCTATACGAAACAAAATAAATTATAGTTTTCTTGGCGGCATCTGTCATCCCTTAGTCGTGTCGTTCTACAAACAAAATGTTGACTAGGTAAAACAATAGATGGATGCTATTCGCACGGGGGCGGCCCACACCGGTATACAATTTAACACATTCAGGTTTTCCTCTCTGCCAACGTCAGCCAAAGCCAATAAATTGAAGGAGATATTGGAAAAGACCAGTGGCAACAAAGACGTCGTGTACGTATTCAAGGGAAGTCGAGAGCTGAATGATATCACGCTGTACATACGAAAAGAAATCGAGAAAGTAAGATCAGGCCGATCGCGCGACATGTCATTTGCCAACATGTACCTGTTTGTGTTTTTCGATGGCTTTCTGCTACCTATCGGACAGGACAATGACTCTACCTTCTGGACCAGTTTTTTTCGTAGAACACGGGAATCAAGGTGTTGTATCTGTCTGAGGGAAAATCTACGTTTCTTCGAGAAGGGCGTGTGTCTTGAGGCCTGCTCGGCAGTGGTATGCGAAGCCTGTGTCGAGACGTTTGAATGTCCCGTATGTAGACATCCCAATGCGCTCACGTGCTTCGGATGGGACCCTGATGTCGGCGACACAGACGACCAGCCGCGCCATTACTTTCGACTAACGACGTAGGTCAATCCAGGGAATGTTTTGTTTCTATCTATACAAACAGGAACAATGCGACACGTATCTGACAAGACACGCAGAGCTGGAGCGGAGCGACGGGCCATTCTTCCCCGAATGGCACAGAGCACGACGTCTGAACAGCCTTTCAGATGTGGCATTGTACCCAAAGCTCTCTCAGCTACGCGCAGTGCCTTCTCGCAGCAAACAGGGGGGGGGGGAAATAGCAGTGAAAAAAAAGTGTCCATCGCGGGTATAACTTAGAAATGTTGCCGATGTTGGACACCCTCTTCGAAGGGGGCACCCCCTTTTTTTGTGCACCCCCTTTTGCGTCATTTTGTGTTGGTATATTTTCGTTTTTCTGTTTTTTTTCTACACGTGTCAACAAGATGCGTTTCGCCTAAAATGAGTACAACCTGTGTCGCTGGTACATTCGGTGTATCACAGCCCCGCCATTACTTTCGATTGACGACGTAGGTCAATCCAAGGAAAGTTTTGTTTCCATGTAAGCAAACAGTAACAATGCCACGCATCCCATCCCCGGCCGAGTATGTGTCATCTGACAGCCAGTACAATCTGACAAGCGACGCAGAGCTGGAGCCGAGCGACGGGCCATTATTTCCCGCTTGGCACAGAGCGCGACGCCTAAACAGCCTTTCAGACGTGGCACTGTGCCAAAAACTCTCCCAACTGCGCGCTTACAGTGCCTTCTCGCAACAAACAGCCGAGGAACAGCTCCGTACGTTGGGAGAAAACCCCTATTTTCAGGAGCTGAGGTTGCGCCAACGACGCCGGAATCAAGAGCTGAGGGATGGGCAGCGCCCAGCACCCCCCCCGCATGAGATGGTCGAAAGTGACACAGTAAGTCGTACACAAAGTGGATCAGACTCGGGGTATGGCACACTGAGTGGATCAGACTCGAGTTATGCCCCCGTATACCGCTGTCCCGCCCCCGGGTGTGGCGATACATTTAGGAACCTCCATCTGTTCAGGAAACATAGGCAGCGGAATCACCCCGACACGTCGGATGAAGAGCCGGTTGCTCGCACTGAAGTCGTTGAATACAGATCTTTGTCAGAAAGAGTTAAGGAGCTTCGTGAACGTTCCCTCGTACAAGCGGAGTTAGAAAGAGTTAAGGAGCTTCGTGAGCGTTCCCTCGTACAAGCGGAGTTGAGGTTAGCACCAGATGACACACGGGTGGGTCACATCTGCGAAACAGAACAAGAGAGAGCAGATCGACTTTTCGAGAGCGACTCCCGAGAAAGCGCTGGCGAGTTACCAAGCGATGCCTTTGATAGTACCTCTGATAGTATACCCGATCTGAATGATTCTGGGGAAAATCCCAATATTGTTCGACCACAGAAGTCAGTGCGAAAATCTCTGCCATGTATCAGCAAATATAACTCCAAGCATCTCCCCAAAGGACGCTTGGCATGTCCACATAGTTGGTGTGGTTTTGTCTCAGTGTGTATGGGAGATGTTCGTAAACACGTGGCCGAAAAACATGCACGTCAAGGGTTTGATTACCTTGGGTACGAATCTCATGTACTGATGCAGTTGAGAAAATGGGGTTTGACTATTGCCACCCCCGTCACCATGTATGCCTCTAGTCAGGGTTGGCTCACGGACACCGACAGGACATATTCTCGTGTTGACATGATGGTGATGGACGTAACATCGTGTTGTGTTCTATTGGAGGTGGATGAAAATGCTCATCGGAGTAAAAATTATACGTTGACATCTGAACTGGCCCGGATGGTCGATGTCAATGCATTCTTACGACTCAAGGGGTACGACCAACCGATCTACTGGATTCGCTTCAATCCCGATGGTAAGTATTTTGTTGGCGACGAAGAACGAACCGTATCCCAGATAGATAGAGAAATCGCATTAAAATCTCTCATTTTTTCCATGATGAGACCAGACTTCGTTCCGAGTGGAAACGAAAACATACACTATATGTTCTACTCGAGGGAATCCGAAAAGGGCCCACCTACGATATTGCAAAGTACTGATTTTCCGGAAATTTTGAAAAGTATCGTATCCTGGGGCGAATAGAAGATGGTGCTTTTTTAGGTGCCGGATTATGTCAACCTTTTTGTCCCTTTTATACTACTTATTTGCCCCCTTTCAATTTTCCCACCCAGACTCAGCTGACCACTCGAACAATCCTTTTTGTTTTTTGCTCCTTCTATCCCCCATTCTGCTTACTCATCGCTTGGACACCCCC
>CALKLP010000373.1 GCA_937991965.1 uncultured Verrucomicrobiales bacterium | reverse complement strand
CCGTTTCAGGTATGGCGTACGAATCACAACGAATCAGTATGTGCGCGTGTTGGTTAGTGTGTGTGTCAGCCCACTTTTTTTATATGTGTTTGCTAGTGCGACGCTTCTAATGTCTACGAAAGAAAGCTTCAACGACCTTCTTTGCGAGTTTATGGAAGACCTGAGTTCTACTTTCGACGAGCACCAGTGCCTGGAGGTAGCGGTTGATTCACTGAAGAAGATGCTGCAAGAAAACAAGTCCACGCCGCTACCCATGTGTGTTTTTCAGTCAGTGATGGGACGCTTTGATCCCGCCGCTGTGAGCACAAGAGACCCAGTTCTGTTGAAAACCCTCGACAGCATTGTGACATCTGTTGGCCTGAAAATAGACGTAAAAGCAGACTACGAGTCTGCTGACAATACCACCAAAGATGCCATCTGGGAGTACGTTGGAAGCTTGGATAGTATGGCTCGTACCTTTTCCGATCGAGGAGATTTGGAGACTGTAAACATGTCAAGCATAGAGACAATACTATCAAGCGTGTCTGCCATGAACCCAGCACATGCCGAGGAAATGATGAGTAGCATTATGTGCCTGGTTCCACCCGCATTGAAAGAGTTCGTAGATGAGAGGGTAAGTGAATGTCAGCAGAAAATAGAGAGTGGGGAACTTTCCACAGAAGAAATCATTGACCAAGTTAAGGCTTCCATGGGTCAGCTTTAAGAAAACGTCACCTTTCCGTCCCTAGTTTCGTTATTGCTGCAGGTCTGTAAAAGCTGGCTGTCCGGGTCGTGTGCCGTGTGTTGCTCGTTGACAATATTGGTCTCCCGTTTCCTCCTGTTTCGCATGGAATTGGACGTTTCTATGAGGTAGCACAGGGCGAATTCCCCGGAACACTGTCCGTTGTACAGCACGAAATCTGGCGTTAAGCTATCGCCAGCATTCCTGAGCTGCTGGAAGCAGTATCGTATGTCCCCGACCGTCATGCCCAGTATTCGCGATTTTGCTGTGGACCTGTACCTTTGCGTTCGTTTTGCCTGCTTTGCGCTCGTGTTTAGTATAGACGCTGGTCGCGGCGCGAAGGGGTTACAAAGGTACAAAGATTCTTCTCTTCTCGTGTCGTGAGCGTCAGGGCCAGTGTTCGTGTCGTGGTCGTGTTCTGCTTTGCCCTCGGAGCTTTGTTCTTTGCCTTTTCTTTTTCTGTAGTGCCCCGTTACGTACTTGAGCGCGAAGTACCCCGCGGTCCACCCGTTATGCAAGAGGTGCTTGTGTGAAATTTCGAAGTTGTTTTCCCTGATCTCTGAGAGGCACGCCCTCTCTTCTTTAACGGTCATCTCGTCTACCGCTGGTGTCATGACTCTTTTTCGCATGCCAGATTGTTCTGATTGGTGTTTCAGCTACATATTTTATATATAATATTATGACCGGAAATCTCCCCGTCGTCATTTCTCTCCCTTCGCGAATGGCTTCCGAAACAAGAAGAAGCGAGCTGACAGAGGCGCTTAACAGTGTCAACCTGCAAATCAGACCAGACAGCAACCTTTGTCGGAGCTACATTGCAGGAGACCTCTCCAACGAGTGGTCTGTGCAAAAGGTTGTCGACGAAAGTGCGCTGATGCACTGGCTGTACAACTGCACGCGCTACCCCATCTACCTCGCCCAGGCTAGGGCTTACTGGGAGCTGTATTTCTTTTCCCCTGTAGAGTTTGACGCCTTCTTTCGCTGTGAAATAGTCCCGAGCGTCAAGTTGGATACGATACGCATCTACGGCGGCGTACCGAAAGTCTGGCCCTGGCTAAAAAAGCATAAGTCACATGGAAGACCTGATGTACTCGAACCCGACCTCCTTACATAGTTCCTTCCATATTGCGTCCTGCACCTGGATCTTGTCAGATGATACAAGCAACGGGAAGAAAGGCAAAAACTCGTCCCAGTTCATTATCTGCAAAAACTTGTGAATAAGGAATGAATAGGAGAGCATGTTCTGCCTGTTTTTCCCCGCTATTATTTTCTCGAACGGAGTCTGAATCCTTTCGAACATCTGCATCAGACAATCCTCCTGCGCCTGTGACATCTGCGGCGACACCTTCCCCGTAACGATAGTCGTGATCTGCACGCTGTTGTTGTAGTACTTGTTCTGGCGCAGCTTCTTAAGTATCGCTTTCACTCTGACGTGGTCTACTTCCTCCATGTCATATATCCTCATTTTCGCCAGCTCATTTTTCACCAACTGAATGACCTCTGGCGAGATGGACGTGGTCTCCTTCCCTTGCGTCCGCTTGAGGCACGTCTTGAAGTGATTGTGCCGCTTGTACAAGTATGAGCTGGCTGCACAATACCCTTGTGATATCATGTCACGCTTCGTCATCTCCTGGAAAAAGGAGGCTTCCCCGCAGCTGGGACAGACTCTTTGTGCGTCCTCCCGTATGTACACCAGATCTGTGTTGCAAAGAGAACACCTCCAGCTTTCAAGCTCTGTTTTGTCGGGCTCAACGTGCGGCGGCTGGATGTCTCTTTCTACAGTGACGAAGCGATCTATCGAGCAACTCCCCTGGATGTTCGACGCGCTCATGCGCTTGAGGAACTTGTTGTTAGGCGCCTTGAGCTTGGCTTTCTTGGCGGAAGCCACCACGTTTGTAAACTCAGGGACCACACTGTCATCGGGAAACTTTATGTCGATGCTGCTTTGCTCTTGTTCCGACATCTCACACGACACCGAAGTGACCGTAGCGTAATTGCGCTACTGGCAATATAAAATAAACTACATTTGGTTGGTTTCAAGAGCAAGTTTTATTTTGTAGTCTACACCTGACACAAACGTAATCATGGATGCAATCAGTGAAGAGCGCACGCCCCTTGTAGGTGAAGGGAAGTTCCTTTCTGTCAATGCGATCCACAAGGAGCTAGAGGACACAAGCAACAAAACGGAAGCGATCGTGCAGAAAATAAAGGCTCTGACCGACGAGGTCACAAAGCTAAAAGAGACGTTGTTGCTTATGACTGGCGCAAAGCTTGCCTTCCAAAAAATAGTGAATGCATCAGAACAAACAGATGCATCAGAGACAAACGCGTCTTAAACTGGTGATTAATTATTTGTGGTTAATAGTAAGTGAACCATGGCTTCTACAGAGCTTGCGACGTGTGATCGCTCCACCATCGATGCAGATGAACTTTCGCCTGCAGAAGAGGAACCACACAGTGTTGACAGAAAGACCGCGAAGAAAAGGATGAAATCCAAAGACAAGTCGACCAAAAAGAGCGCGTGTAGCCCCGACGTAGGTGGAGAGGACGATCTGTTTCGCGTAATAAGCAACCCTGACAAGATGCTGCCGAACCCCAGGGAAGCGTCTCACGAACAATCGCGTAATAAAAAGAAGAAGAAAAAGAAGAAGAAGGCGCTGTCAGTGCAGTCTATGTCTTCGTTGTCGGACTACTCATCCAACAACCGTACCGCCTCTTCTCTGGGAAGGCGATCCTTTCGGAGCCAATCTTCGTTTATAGAGGAGGAATACGCAGACGAGGAGCAGGAGGGGTCCAGTGTCTCATCAGAAGAGCACCAGGAACCCAGCAGGAGAAAGAGGAGGGAGGTACTACTGGGCAGGAATTTCCG
>CALKLP010000372.1 GCA_937991965.1 uncultured Verrucomicrobiales bacterium | reverse complement strand
CCACACTAAAATCAATTTTAGTCGAAGACACGCACGCAAATTATTTTTTCTTCATGGGAGCCTATATTGCGAGGCCCAGATGTAGATTAGAAATTCGCTTCGCTCGAATAAAATTGTACATAATACTGCTACACCGCTATTTGCGTCATTTACATTTGACAACCGAGACTAGAGCGAGGCAAGGGTGTCGAAGGTGATTAGGAGGAAATGGTGGTCTTCCTGGCGTTGTCGAGCTGGTTTTGGGGCGAGGTGCTGACAGAGAGAGGAAAACGGAACTCGGATATTCGACACAAGTGACAAATCTGTCACTGCATTCGTGTAGGTACGTAGCTGCTGCGCATCCAAGGCGTTGCGGAGCAATTTTTTGGGTAGTACGTACCGGTTCGGGCCAATAAGTCTCGCTTCGCGGTGATTCCGGGGTAATTTTTCCCCACTGCGGCCGTTTTCGCCGTTTTATTATCACCGTTCTCGACCGTGCGGTTTTGCGCAACGTTTTTTTGCGTTCCAACTCTCAAAAGCAGGCGAGAAAGAGTGGCGGTAACGTTGTGGGAAAATTTAACCGAACATGCAATACCCGGCATCGAACTTGCGGAAATAAAAAGAAAGGGTTTGACGATTCCTGGTTACCGCGTGTAATAGACGCAGCAAAGGAGCAAATACTGGGCGTTTGTGATTTGGTCATGATTTTTTTCCGTCAGTGAACAGCTCTAAGCTGTTGAACAAGACTGCGAGACAAAGTAGAAACATAGATAGATCGGTTACTGCAAAAGCCCCACCAACGATTCGGGTTGACGGTGACATCCATGTGCAGGGCCGACGTTTTTTTTCATTGAGTTTTGTTTATCAACCTAGGCCTACATTACACACGAAGGCACCGACAACAAGTAAGCACGTTAATACAGCTTCTTCTGCAAGACAGGGCCCGATCTTGATTTTGGAAGTCGTCCAACTTCTGTGGTGTTGCTGTACACTGCTGTTGGATCGTGTGCTCGTACTTGAGCTTTTAGCAGTTGCAATAACCTTCGGAGCCATTATATGCGCTGTCGTCACAAACTTCGATGGCTTTACAGCCAGTCGTTCAAACCATTCATCCCTCTGTTTTTCCCCCCCTCGTTGACTGTGGGCCACTTATACCGTATACCGCAATACGGTCGTGCAGTCCCCAAAATCTCGTAACTATGATCGGTGTCTTCCCATTTTTAGTTGGTCGTTCCTCCGTGGACCGGTTCGCTTGTGTCCGTAGATCGTATTCAGTTTTTTTTTTTATTGTATTTTGGAAGTATTATTTCCCATATTATTGCCGCTACTCTAATGCTGCTGTATGTTGATTTCGCCAGACGACAGAAATCGGTATACCGCAGCCATTCCGCGCTAGCGTGCAGTACAGCAGCGTACACGTGAGTTTTTGACCGCGATCTGCGAAGCTGATTAGCCAAGTCAGCCTTGTAACGGATTTTGACAGCGACTGTTTGTGGTACATCGTACTGTGGCTTTTCAGCTAGGCTATCACCGTTTCCTGACGGGACCCATTCTGCTTCCTGTCGGAAAATATACCTTGAGAACCGACTTTTCCCGAAGCGCTGCACGCCCCTCACCCTTTCAAATCCCGACCGAATCTCAACCATGGGCGCCACGTCGTGTAGCACGCGAATAATTGCGCTTCCTCATATTTCGGATCCCTTGAGAATAATCATTGCAACACCCCGTCGGCAAAGAGCACGAACCGCTGCTCAACCATGGAGAGCTCCCGCAGCCCACGTCCCCGGATGTATGTTTGATTGGCAGAGAACGTAGTGGGAAAAAAGAGACATAGCGGGAATGGCAGTCCCGCTACACGCGTACGACTCTCCTGGCCCACATATACACCACCTCGCGTCCGCGTCGCGCCTTCGTACGACGCATTTTGTTGAAATCCTGTACACCGATGGTGCCACCATCGACCCTAACGATGACACACACCACTCTTTTGTCCGCCTTGCGTATTCGTACACCGTTATGATGTTGAAATCCACGCAGGGAGAGTACGCCACAACGCTACAATTTGAACTTTGCTGTTGAGAACTTAGGCTCACTTGCGACGAGCGTGAAGTTACCTGAAATTCACTACCAATACACTTAAATCCACAAAAGAACCTCCATTTGAAAAATGAGTACACTAAGGAATGAGCTACGAGCAAACAAAGGTGTCCTTAAGCGATAGCGCCATCTTTAGTCGCACACTGTTGGTTATGTTCGAAATAATGGCGTTTTTGAGTGTTGAAACGTGGAACTTAAAACACTAGGGACCATGACATTTCATTTAGTCTTCTACATGGCCTTTTAAATGTAGTGTTGTAGCCATGCCATCTACATGACGTGGCGCCCATGGTTGAGTTGCGGTCGGAATTTGTAAGGGTGGGGAGCATGAAGATCCTCGGGCAGAGTCGGTCCGCATGGTAAATTTTCCTACAGAAATCGGGTTAACTCACGTCCGAAAGAGGTGACGCCGCGCTGAAGAGCCGCGGTACGATGTGCCGCGAAGGATTGGTGTCAAAAACCGGTGCGAGGCTGAGTTGATCAATCAGCGTCCCGGATCGGGGTAAAAAATATACGTGTCCCCTTTCCTGAGCCAGAAAATATTGGGTCTATCTAGAATTTGGAAAACTCTTCAAATGTAGCGCCTATAGGCAGCCTATCACGCTGTTGTAGCCTCTGCTATCCGCCTTTTTTTTTGCTTCAGCACTATTTTTTTCATTAAGAAGGCCGTTTACAATCGATACGTAAAGCGTCTAGTCAACTCTGCACAGGTGTTTGTGAAAACAGCAATACCCAATGGGGAGTATCTACGTTTAGTGAAGAGTGTGCGGAAGCTGCTGCAGCTGTGTTCGTGTTGGCCCTGTCTCGGTGCCGCTGTATATGCCACAAGTTCGTTTTTTTTCGATTATGCTCTGTCTGCCGTACGAATGACTCTGAAGGGCTCTGTGATACACAT
>CALKLP010000371.1 GCA_937991965.1 uncultured Verrucomicrobiales bacterium | reverse complement strand
CGGGGGATCGCAAAGTGGATACAAAGGTGTATGGTATGGCGAAAAAACACAACTGCGGAGCCCCCACCATATGAAAAATCCAAATTTTCACACGTCTTCGCGAAGTCCGTTGCTACCTCCACACTCCATGATTCGAGCTTGTACGTGATGCATGGGATTCTCTTCGGCAAGAATAAGTTTTGTTTCGTTTCTGACCAGAGTCTTGATGACAGACATGTTGTCATTGCCAACTTCCACAAGTGCGACAATGTTGTCCGGGTAGGACCTTCCTGATCTGATTAACTCAATTGGATACATGTTTATATTTCGAGCTGCCAATATTGACACCGCTTTCTCCTAGTCATTAACTTTCCAATCCATCTCCGTGAAGGTCTTCTTCACTTTCAACATTTTCTCGAATTCAGTTGCGCTACGAACATGCACGAAGCTTACAATAGTACGTGTATTCTCATCAAAAGTGCTCCCATCCTTGAAGGACTGTTTGAATATCGGGAACCATATGTCTGCCAAGCGCGCGTTACGGAAACGGAGACGGACAGAAACCCTCTGGCGAACACCATCTTCTGCTTGCTCAAAAATGTCCTCGGCACTGACAAATTCCAACACAAATCTAGGAACACCGTTTGGTGTTTGAAGACCATCGAAACCATTGTGGAAGTCACTGTACGCCCCGATGAAGTTGTCGGGGTTTCCCACCAGCGTGACATTGGTATACTTTCTTCCTAAAAGGTGACAAACGTACATGATGTTTTCCGGGATGTTCTTCTCGAACGATTGCCACTTAAAAAGCATTTCACGCGCTAAATCCCTAGTGGTCCTCCCAGACGTGCTTACTGAACTACATATTCTTCCAGAACTTCTCGATGCACTTGAAGATCTTGACTTCTTCCTTGACGGCTCTCTAAGCTCTCGAAACGAGCCAAGATCCTGAGAGGATTGGTCGTAGTCGATGCTTTCGGCTGGGGTGAATACCCGGAAGTCTTCCGCAGACATGAGCACCAGTTGAGAAAGGTTTATTTGAAAATCTCTCAGCCGTGTTTCAAACGTTGGGGAGTAGTCGCGCTTGATGAGGTCAGGCACCCTGTGAACTTGTTGAACTCTCCGTGTAAAACATGCGCTATCTTTGTGGTCAAGGAAGAAGACGTCCATGTAGATGTTGTCTTGTTCGCCTTTTTCTTCGTCGCCATATCGGATCGGGGATTCCTTGCCGCCGCGAAGTCGGTACGCTGTCGATTGATAAGCGACATTGTACGTCGCTCCGAGCATTCCACGAAACTTGCCACCTATTGCGACCATCTCCACTTTGAAGACTCTTGACGTTGGATTCTCCGTTGTCGAGGTGGATGATTTGTTGCCCATGTTGATTTTTGACGTTCTAAAAAAAAGTGACCTCGAAGGGGGGAAACAACTAAAGAACAGGTTTGGATCTTCCAGGGAAAACAAAACAATGAATCACGTGGCCCCCGATCATATCATATAACAATGTTTAAAACTCGGTATTCTCCGTCTTCTTCCTCGCAAGACCCGCCAGGAGCACGGTAACGAACTTCTTCTTCGTTGCTCTCTGCAGCCTAACCTTAACGCTAACTTCACTCTGCAACTTCCTCTTCTCTGCACGTGTTGGCCACCCCCAAGAAAGGGCATGGATCGCGGGCTCTTGGAGGACAAGACGAAGAATTTGGGTTAGACCCAGCGCATTCTTGACGCAGTTTGAATCGTAATAATTCTTGATTAAACTGGAAGCGCAAGAAATCAAGAATTCTCCACCTACGTCATTGGAACACATCCCGGCATTCAACAGTCTCCGCACTATTCTCCCACTTGTCAATCGAAGACTACTCGGCATCATACAGCATTCCAAGGTCGACAAGTTATGCGTGCCCAGGCGGGCCTCGTTGACGTAGTCCTTCGGGTTCTCGGATGCGCTCAAGAGTATTTTGGTGCACTCTTCGTCGCCGACGGACAAGGACTTGCACAAGGCATGTCCATGCACGTCCTTGACACCACCTAGAAGGAGCATCTGGAGGATTTCTGCGTTTTGGACTTGTGCCGCCAGTCTCAGCGAAAATTCGCCTTTGGTAGTGCCACCGCAAACCTCAAATCCAAGCGTCTTCCCGAACTGTTCGACGACGCCTGAGTGCCCATTAGTCACCGCTACTTCCAGCGCGACACAGCCATCGCAAACCAACTGTGGGTTTGCTTCGTGGTCAAGAAGCATTCTTACAACAACAGTTCGTCCATGAAGCGAGGCCATGTGAAGAGGACTTTCGCCCTGTTCGGTTAGGACGTTGGTGTCGGCATGTGCTCTCAGGAGAAGTGAGACGATCAGACGGTAACCCGCGGTGGCTGCGATGTGGAGCGGCGTGGTTCCGCAAATATTCTCCTTTGCGTCGACATCTGCCTTTCGGAACAACAATAAGTCAACCATGTCCACGTCTCCATTCGAGACCGCGGCATGCAAAGGAGTCAAGCCTCCTTCACATTTTGGCGAAGGATCTGCGCCGTTTTCCAGATATAGCTTCACCACTTGGAAACAACGGCGTCGCGTTGGTAGCATGACGCATGCCGGGTCTTTGCGGATGAATTCACGAACTCTCGAAAGGGAGAAAAAAGGCATCTGAATTTATTTGTTGTGACGGGTGGCGAGCGGTGAGTGAAGAACGTGGCGAGCTGTCAAGTATGTGTTTTTTTATTTTTTCACAACGAAATTATTTGCAGGAAATATTGTTTTACAGGAGGAGAGTCTTTAACTTCTCCGCGTCTTGAACTCCGACGATTAAGTTATCGTTCTTCACCCACGTCGGGAAGGAATCTATCCTCTTGTCCGGGACGTCTCCGGGATTCTCCAAGGCTACCACATTGACTTTGTCGTAGAATGTGTTTTTGTTGTTATCGTTGAGCTTCGTGAACTCCTCGATGATGGCGGCTTGTTTCTGGCAGAAGCCGCAAGATTTCCACGTGTAGAGAATTATCGGCTTGTCTCTGGGTTTTGACACCTCCACGTTGGACACTTCTCGTAGAGCACTCGAAGAAACAGCAACCGTCAAGGGTTGGGGTGGTCTTGGGGGTTCGTATGGCAGTGGAGAGTCGCCCACGTTGACGATCAATTTGCCTTCACTGGAAATGTGAACAGAGGTCGAAATCGCCCCGAAGGAATCCGATACGTACTTGGTACCGGAAGAACCAGAAGAACTCTTGGACAACCCCAGGATGGACGCGAACCTCGGGAGAAGACATTCGGAAGGTTTAGTATTGTAAGATATCTCCAACGAAATCCCCCCAACGTTCTTGAGGGAAGAGGCGAGGTTAAGGTGGGCGGAGTGCTTGTACGTTTCCGATATGATGACCAACTTCCGGCACAACTTCCTTCGTAGTTTCCTTGATCTGTGGAATACTTCGCCGCAGTCACCCATGCAAGAGTTTTCTGGATTTGTATTCGTAATCGTCAGCTGCCTGACCTGTACCCGGCCTTCAAACAGAACATCGGTCCAGACGTCTCCGAGGGATGTGTCATGATCGAGGGATACATGAATCTCGTTCAGGCGCGGAGTTCGGGTTGAGGAAACATGTTGCCTGAGCTGATCAATAACTAATCTCGACTCTTCATTCGACATATCTATCGTCAAACTAGACTCATCAAGTTTCGACGTGTCTTTCGTCAAACTAGAGTTCTTAGACACAATCTGTACCTGTGGGTGCCAACTTTCCAGCAGATCAATAGGCTGCGTCGATTGTCCGACGTCAAGTATTTTCAAAGTCGTCGGGAACGACATCTTTTCGAGGCTACAGTTGTATTTACCGATGATCTGGAAGGACTCGAGCGAAGGTGGTAGTGTGGTGGAATCGAGGTTCGAGAACTTCAGAGGATTTTGAACCACGATGGTCACAAGACCAGGTGGGAGAACAACATCAGATGTCTGCAGGGAATGCGTGCTCTCGATCAACCCTAAGTTCTTGAGGTAAGGAGGTAGCTTCATCCCACTGAGTACCGGTCCTCGGTACGACACCAATGTTAAGGGTAAATGAAAAGGTTCGGTCAGGGAAGAGCTCAGCATGGGGCCGACGTCGAACAAGGTGAGGTTGAACGGGACATTCCAAATCGATTTTGAAAAGGTATTTAATACCGACAACCCCGTGGTCTCGATAAGGAGTTCCCACACAGAATCTGGGACTTCGCCAAGATCGATGATGCTCGAAGAAGGATCCAAGTCGCCCAGAAACAGCCTTCGTCCAGATGATGTTCTTTCCGACATACGCTTCACTAACTTCACTAACTTCACAGCCAACATTAAATGTCTGTCAGAATCATCATCGCGCACCACAAACAACAACACAACTGGACAAGGTGACGTGTAATTAGCGTCTAATATAAGTTAACATACAACAAACAATATATCAAGGGCGAACTATAGGCTACGAGGTATCCTCGGCCATCCTCATCCTCTAATGAGCGTCTAATTCAAGTTAACACACATATACAACATACAAGGCGCGTCTAAGGAAGGTAGCCTATATAGTTAACAAACAACATATCAAGGGAGAACTATATATAGGCTACGAGCTTGTGCTGTCCCAACATTCACAACAGCATTAATCAGAGTATTCCAAGAGGATCCCAGCAGTTACCGCAGTTACCGTCAGTTACGCACGTGGTCCCAGTGAGATCCTGACCCACTCCTTCTCCAAGAGCCGTTTTTCCTCCGCCAAGCTTGGATGGTTCTGTCATCTCGAAGTACCTTGACTAGGAGACTAGTTGTATTTTTGGGTCGAAGGGAGTGAAAACGATGGGCGTGATATTTTTCGAGACCAGAAAAGAATATGTTCATGTAAACCCGCTTCAAGTTCATGTAAACCCGCTTCAACTTGGGAGACTCGCTCTTAGAGTGATGATTTTATATTTTTTCCGGGATTTCAACCAAAGTTCAAGTTCCAAGTTTTTCGGAATGTCAAAAACTTACGTTCTACTCTGCACGAACCTCGAAAAAAACTTCCAATCGGTGTCATCAAAATACGTTTTGTGGAATTCGAACCACCCATCCTTCTTCTGGAGGAAGCCGTTCCTTCGCTGCTCTACAAGAGCCATGAAGCATTCCTTAATGCTCTTGTACCGGTTGACAGACTTGAGGATGTCCTCCCTGTAGACATCACGTGCTTGACCTAGTTTTTTTCCAACTGGTCGAGATTCTGTGTTGAATGCGGTAGAACTATCCAATTTCGACATCTTCCTTGCCCCGGAAGCGCCTGCGTCCATGACATCCATGAGAACTCTCTTTCCAACTTTGTGGGACGCGGTGTTTGTGGAGCCTGCGACGTAGGCGGACGAAAGAGTCTTGGCACTGACTTGGAGAAAGGCCCCAAACTCGTTGAGATCTTTCTGGTTGACTTTGCCAGAGTCGATCGCGTACGACGAGAAGAAAGTCCGCATGGCGTGGGGGGACAGGTTCGAGATTCCCAGGTAGGCTTGCCCGATGGCCCTGTACCTGGCGCCTAGGTTGTTCTGCGTCATCGGACCTCCTCTTTCGTTCACCAGAAGGCTGTTGTCTCCTCTCCGATTCCCGAAAATTTTTATGAAATGGACCATCATCGACTGCGAGGCTGTCAACTCGAAGTCCCTCACCGGGGTGTAACCGTTGGCGTCTGCTCCCGTAACCTTCACTTCCCTCTCCAGGGACAGCGTGTAACCGATACCTTCCCGAGTAGGAATGTATTCCGCAACCGTCGAATCCCTCAGAACTTGAGATCGCTGGAATGACATGGTGAGGCAGAGAAGGAAGCATACGTTCGACACATCCGCGGTTGTAACTCCCAGTTTCGCAACCTTTCGGTAGAATGCTTCCTGTTCGTCCGTGTCAGTCCCCACTCGCAGGAATTCTTTACACATCTCTTCGTCGTCCATGTCAGGGTTGAGGTATTCGACGACGTTAAAGATGATGCGCTTGACGGGGTTCCAAGTCCTCTCCGAGATTAACCTGATCATGTCTTTGACTGCCTGAACGTTTGAAGCTACCCGAGGGTCGAGGAGACGACCTCCCGAGAGTTTCTTCTTGATCCCACCCGGATCTTGGCACTGCATGACTTTCAAGCGGTTGTTGACGGCTCTCCGAACCAAGATATGCTCTTCCGAGAAGTGTTTGATGACTTCGTTCATCTTGCGTCTCATGGATGCTGCGAAGACCCCAACTGACTCGGTAATCTTCACGTTCTTGGCGGCTTCTTTGCCAAACTCGATTTCGATGGAGCTGATGTCGAGCGCGTCCAAGTCACAGGTATTCGTTCTGGACAACAATGTATCGAAGCATGGTATCATGGCCAAATTGTAAGCCGAAGACTTGAGTCCTGGGTGAACCTTTTGGGAGTCTCCTTTAACCTTGGACTTGTACAGGAGAAAAGCGTCGCACGGGCACACATCCACGTACGGGGTGGACGTGAGGCGTTCAAGGAAGAGTCCAGCAATCTTCTCGTGGGAATACCCCGGGAGTTTTGGGAAGACGTCTTTTTTCCAGTCGACCGGAAACGCCGACACTTTCCCGCAGATGCCAAGGTCTTGTAGTCTTGACATCTCCTCCTCCCGGATAGGGATGACCACCGAGTCAAGGGAACAGGGCCTACCAAGGACGGTTGTCACAAACCACAGGTGGGATAGGATAGCTGCGCACGATGCGTGCGCCGACGAGTTTTTCGAAGAATCCCGAGCGAAATCCCGCATCCTGAAGAACTGGACGCCTTCGTCGTTGTCCTGGAGATCAAGGAAGTCTCTGACGAGAATATCGGGATGGATGAAGTCCGACGTACCCATAAAGCAGCTCGACGCTTTCATGGACTCGACGATCTTCAAGCAAAGTTTCCGCTGTTGTAACTTGGTAGCGCCCTTCGGCGTTGAGTTGTCAAGGTTCACCCAGTGTGTTTCCGCTTCCCTTAGCTTGATCCTCCGTTTAAGGTAGGCGGGGAATATCACCGCGATGACGAGGTACCCGCACAGTATCCGATTGTCTCTCCATGAGGTCCTCCACACGTCTTTTGTGCCGTCCGGGAGGGAGTCGTAGGTTCGACCACGAGAACTCACGAATAAAACTAAGTCGTCCAAGGGGGGATCTTGTCCGAATACCGTGTCCAACGTGAAGGGAGTCTTGAATTTGAACTTCGTAGGTTTCAGAGTTTTCGAATCTTGAGATTTCGTTTCGGTTTTGGGGATGAATCCCACTGGGGGAAGGATGGAGGTCAACATACTATTTGACAGAAAAATACCTCTTCCAAAATCCAATTCTCGACCACATATTTTGGACAAGGTCTCTCTTTTCGACCGTTTTACTCTTTGGTCATGAAGACATATCCCAAGATTCAGGTGATTTTCCCTTTGACCTACCCGTTAGATTTCGATGAACTGGTGGAAGTCTTGAAAGCAAACTATCGCGTAGGATACGCCGGCTTGTTCTTCATGGACAGCAAAAGCAGCGCAAGCCTCGTGCTGCAAACGCTTCCGAACGAGTCGTGCATGGCACTGGGCAAAATCGAGAAGATTTGCAGGCCGTACGTTCAAGGACAGCTGGAAGTCACACCCTTTCGTTCGTTCCAGCAAGTCTCAGGGGGATGGGAGCTCCTGCAACAACAAGGCCGGTTTCGAGCCTGGGGCGGTCACCGGTGTTCAAAACAAATGAAAAGAAGTAAGCAACCTCTGCAACCTCTGCAACCTCGGCAGCCTCGGCAGCCTCTGAAACCTCTGCAAATTCAACCTCGGGAACCTCTGTATCTTCACATCAATGCTTTGGGCGAGGAAGACGTCGAGCACATCACTGCGAAAGACCTCGACAACCTTGTAGGCACCGAAGACGACGTCATCAACTTCTTCGAGAGGAACTACACCGCGAATGCTAAGCAAACGATCATGATGAGGGAGTGGGAGAAGTTTAGGGCGTACAGCCGCGAGAAGGTTCGGAGATGGGATCAGCAGTCGGACGACGGAGGTTTGTGTGATCGATACGGTATTCCAAGCGAGGAACCACCATTATTTTCTGATTCAGATACGGAAGATGAACTTGAAGAACGTGAAGAACTGGAGGAACTTGCGAAAATGAAGGACCCTCCAACGTACGACCCCGACTCGGATTCTGAAGGGAACCTAGAGAGAAAAAAGAAGCTCCTCAGGACCAAACTCATCGATCGAGCTCCCAAGATTCTCAAAGACGACTTCCTGAAGGAATTTCAATGCTTGATCTTAGACAATCCTCACAACAGCAACGTTGTAGCGAACACAAGGGACGGGTATTTCAGGTACTTCGATGGGAAGCGGTGGATCAAAGCCTACAACAAAGACTTCTTCGAGAAAGTCACGCTGAGCCGCATCTCTAAGGCAACGGAGATGTTGAACAAACAGTCACTGTTGGGTTGCCGTGAGTTCACACGTTCTCAGGTGTCATCAATGGTGACTAGACTTTTGAGGTTTGGGCAAGGATCTGAGGTCGACCTCTTCCTGAGAGACAACACAGAAGCGGTGAAAGACGGGATCTTGGCCGCGGAGAACCAGGAATCCCGTCTAGCGCTCGCTGAACGTGCCCTCAAGAGAAGAATAATCAGGGTCGGCAAAGACGAGGCAAATGTGAAAGGTCGGAGGGTCGTGAGTAACTCCACCTGGGAAAAACTGAAAGTTTGAAATGCCTGACATGCTCGACATGCCCCCGTTTTGAACGACCTTTATATAGAATACCAAATGGACAGTTTTCTTTCTTTTGTATAGACATTGAAGTAAAAAATGAATTCCGTCGAAAAAAACCACGTTATTGAGTTCATAGAGGGTTTGTCTGCCGCGAGACGTCAACCTACGATACTACCAGGGTCTCTACGCGAGCAGGTGTACAAGAGGATGCTAGAAACCGTTGTGCAGGGTCTGTTACAGGAAGAAATTTTTCCGGAGCGTCCAGCCGGGTCGTTGCGAAAGCTTGCTTATGACAAAATGGTGTACCAGTTGAACGACGAACAGATGGTAAGCAATTTCGTAAATCTTTTGTCCATTACACCAGAGATGATCGAGCGCACGGCGACGTCACTTCGTGCACTAGCTTGGGAAAAAATGGTTGGCGAAATGAGGAATATAGGTCGCAAATACGAGTTCAGGAGATATGTTGACCCCTCTAAGCCAAGGGTTTTGGTGGTTTCTGGCTTCGAAGTTTTGGTGTTGACTCGAAGACCCACAAGTCAGATGTTTATAGATTTCCCTCATTACAACAATGACATCCGATTGCCGCTTGATGCGAATGTTGATACCTATTATACCATAGACAGGGTTGAAAAGGGGGGCTCTTCAATATTCGACTTCCAACACTACGTCGCTGCGGGCATTACCCCACTTAACCGCCACCCATTTCCAGGGAATTATGACGGGAAAAACGTGCAAATGATTGCGTTGATTAACCGAGAAGGGGCAGCTACAGCTGGGCCTCGCATGGTGAACTTTGTTGTCGCATTGGACGACTGATAGGATGTGAGAAGTTCAACTTGTGTTAATTTAGCAAATAATTCAAGAAATTTAGCAAGTAATTCAAGGAATTTCACTTTTCAGTTTTTAGCCGCCCCCCCCCTCTCACACTTCAGCCAACCTCTCTCATGAGCGTGCTTTGGAACGTGACATGGGTGCTTCTCACTCTTCGACATGCTCTCCGTGCTTCGGAAGTTGTTCCTGATCATTGGTATTCTCCAGCAATTACGCTGGGAATTCTGATAAGCTCGCTCTGCTCCCGGGTCGTCAAGGAGGAAATGAGGCTGCCGTGGGACCTCAAGCTGCCTACTCCACTGGTGTACTTTGTGGCATTCCTTTTGTCTGTCGACTGGTCACTTGAATTCTTCTTGTCACTTGAATTATTTGAAGTTTTTGAAGAAGACAACGATCTATACGATTGGATGGAGCACGGGGCGAGGTTTGCGCATCACTTGCGCATGCACTTTACCTTCTGGGTTCTCCTCTTCGTCCAAGCTACCGATATTTCGCAAGTTCTTCTGCCGATGCTTCTTCTTGTTCGACCGGTTCAGTGTGTGCTGTTGGTAGTGGCGTTGCTTACTGCTAAACTTCCTCGAGGTGAATGAATGGGGGATCTTGGTGATGAAAATATATGTATTGATTAGGTTAAGAATATATATCATAATGATAGGATTCTTCTACAGCTTGCTGCTTCTGAAAGCGTTGAATATTGTGGGTTCGGCGCGGACGACACCAACTTTGAACACCGTCTACCCGCGGCCTTCTTGTTCAACCATTTCAACAACTTCAACAAATTCTACAACTTCACCACAAATCCGATATGCGTCAACGACGGACAGAATATACATCGAACTGCCTGAGCGGGATGAGAACAATGAGAACCCGTGCATCACCGTGAGTGAAGTGTGGCAAGTTCTAGCCCCAAAGTATCCCGAGAGCCTTCACCCCATCGACAACATGGGGAATTTTGCGAATGCTTCGACTGGAAAATGGCTACTGAATTCCGATCTGTACGTCCTCGACGGCGTGACTCTGCAAATCCGAGGTGCCTCGGTTCAGGGAGACGCGGATGAGTTCAGGCTTGTTTCGTCCCCTGAGAAGGTTGTGAATTTACGAGCTCACGGTGGATCACTCGACATTGATTCTACTCGTATCTTCTCGTGGGATCCCGTCCTGCAGTCGTACGACGAAGACATCGAGGACGGCCGATCGTACGTTTCGTGCCTCTCGGAAGTTATTACCGACCTGGAAGAGACGTGTGAGGGTCGCGCCAAGAACGACATGGGAGAAGGAAGAATGGACATCGCGAACTCCGAGATCTCGTACCTTGGGTACGATGGGTCTGAGAGCTGGGGTTTGTCTTGGAAGGTCCGAGGGTTTTGTGTCGAGAAAACCAACCCGGGAATATTTGACGCCGTCGGGGTTTACGGGAATATGTACGACTCGGATATCCACCACAACTACTACGGCCAGTATTCGTATGGGCACCGTGGAGGAGACTGGTCGAACAACACCGTTCATGATAACTTACAGTACGGCTTCGACCCTCACGACTACAGCACGGGCCTCACGATTCACGACAACGTCGTGTATAACAACGTTAACCATGGGATAATAGCTTCAAAACAATGCACCGAAGTTTCCATTCAGGGAAACGACGTGTCCAATTCCCTTGTTGGGATATTCTTACACATTGGCGGAGACTTCGCGGTGGTTCAGCACAACTATGTCCACGACAACCGAGACGCGGGTATAACGCTGCTGGAATCTTCGTGGGCCACAGTCAAGAACAACACTTTTCAGAGGAACCTGTTTGGTGCACGTATTTCTGTTGGTTCCAAGGAGAATATTTTTGCGTCCAACAACTTTTCGGAAAACGTCTGCACGGTGAACATGTACGAGGGCAGCGACGTCCCCCAGGTCCTCGTGACTGGAAGACCGACCGATAACTACTTCTTCTCAAACAACATTGAAGTGGATGGAGAAACCACAAACATTATCGACATTCAGAGCACGGACGGTCTGCAATTCGTTGAGAACGTCTTCTTTACATCGGGGTTATCATCAGAGTTCGAGTTGGACGATTCGACTTCGGTACTATT
The DNA here is from genome assembly GCA_937991965.1 of uncultured Verrucomicrobiales bacterium. Lineage (GTDB taxonomy): Bacteria > Verrucomicrobiota > Verrucomicrobiia > Verrucomicrobiales > Akkermansiaceae > WTJZ01. Next base: position 14,225 of record CALKLP010000371.1, on the reverse strand, counting down.
CAAAGACAACCAAGGAAACTTCGAATCAAACATGTTCAATATCGTGGATTCGTGCTTCGACCCCCTCACTGATATAGATCTCGACGTGGTGGCAGAAAACGTTTGTGACCTTCCGGGAAAAGTTGTAGAGATTGATGTGAGTTCTATGAGTTCTATGAGTTACAGTCTGAGATCGCCAGATACCACAGCACCAAGTACCGCACCGAGTACCGCACCGAGTACCGCACCGAGTACCGCACGTACCGCACCGAGTACCGCACCGAGTACCGCACGTACACGTACACGTACACCACCACCAAGTACCGCACCGGTTTTCACCGCGGTTCCGACCGGACAAGACTTCGAAATGCTTGAACCTTTTGAGGACGTATCCTCAACGCCGGAGGTCCACTTGGGTTACTACACTCAATACGGACTTACTTTAGCATCAACCCTGATTATCTTGTTTGTGTCAAAAATAATCTCTGTCGTTTGAAGGAACTAAATACACAAAAATGTTGGAGTTCATCCCGGACGACCCCTCGGATGTATCTTTTAATCAGCGAGGAGTTCTTCACACCTATCTCGGCGCTGAACGGTGTGTACGCCAAACACTAGACAACGCGAACATGGATGCTCAAGTGGATTTTTTTGCCAGCATGATGGCTTATAGTCCTATCATCGAGCAGTATGGGCCCAAACTTATCGCAACGGACCACGAAGAAAGGTGCGCGTACTTTCAAGACCTCGGAGGGGTAAGTTTTGACCAATTCGTAGCAAGTGACATAAACCCATGGACTGTCGAAGGCAGGCGTCAGCTTGAAGAGGTCGTCAACAACGCTCGTGAACTTATGGAGTCTTTGCGACAAGACAAATTCACGTCTGAAACTAATGGCCTTGGTTACATCGTCAGGCCAGATCTGAGTGTGCGCCAGGTGGATTTCTCCATGATACACTACTTTGGAGCAAGATCGTACATGTTTTCGGACTTGGAAAACTTCAAGTACGTCTTGGAAGACGCTTTAGAAGGCAACGCCATGAATAGGTATGGATATGGAAATCTTTCATATCCAGAATTAGAAGCTCAACGAAACAGTATTCCAGATATCGTCAATTCTTGGACTTGGTGAGTTGACACGGAATCGTCGGCGGATGGAGCCAAGCAGAAGACCGGGGTAGGACCCCTTGAATTTGTGAAGATGATCGGAAATGCCCGAAGGGTTCTTCGTGCTACAAGCTAAACGGGAACACAGGGATCAGCCCGTGGGAGCCGTGTTGGACATAACCCTGATTATCTTGTTCGTGTAAAAAATAATCTTTGTCGTTTGAAGGAACTAAATACACAAAAATGTTGGAGTTCATCCCGGACGACCCCTCGGATGTATCTTTCAATCAGCGAGGAGTTCTTCACACCTCTCTCGGCGGCGCTGAACGGTGTGTACGCCAAACACTAGTCAACGCGAGCATGGATGCTCAAGTGGATTTTTTTGCCTGCATGATGGCTTATAGTCCTATCATCGAGCAGTATGGGCCCAAACTTATCGCAACGGACCACGAACATAGGTGCGCGTTCTTTCAAGACCTCGGCGGGGTAAGTTTTGACCAATTCGTAACCAGGGACATCAACCCATGGACTGTCGAAGGCAGGCGCCTGCTTGACGAGGTCGTCAACAACGCTCGTGAACTTATGGAGTCTTTGCGACAAGACAAATTTACGTCTGAAACTAATAGCTTTGGTTACATCGTCAAGCCAGACCTGAGTGTGCGCCAGGTGGATTTCTCCATGATACACTACTTTGGACCAAGATCGTACATGTTTTCGGACTTGGAAAACTTTAGTGTCGTCTTGAGAGACGCTCTACGAGACAACACCATCAATAGATGGAGATCTGGAAATCTTTCCGATCCGAACTACATAGCTCAAATGAACAGCGTTCCAGATATCGTCAATTCTTGGACTTGGTGAGTTGACACGGAATCGTCGGCGGATGGAGACATAATATGTTGAAAGAGGATAAACGATTTTTTTTTAACATGGGATCTGTGCTCTCTTGTTTTCCATGCGCACAAGATGACACTTGCAGCGACATGCACGACCTGGACCCGAATCCGAAGTCCACGTTTTTTGAAGAGTCAGGTCCTCTTTCACGAAGCCTTTTCAGAAAAGAATACTCGTCGTTGAACATTGAAGATAGTCCGGGTAGCGATTGTGAACCATCTAGAATGAGCGCGAAGAGTCTTTGAAAAATGCAAAATTGCACAACATTTTTCAAGTTCTGCTCAAGATGCGTTTTTTCCAGTACATGATCGCGACTTCCGCGGTGACTACCTACCCAGCCTTCTTAGCGAAGCAGAAGACCGGGGAGGTGCTACACGATATGGAATGTAGAACCCCTTGGATTTGTGAAGATGATCGTGAATGCCCGAAGGGTTCTTCGTGCTACAAGCTGTACGGGAACACAGGGATTTGTGTTGTAACGTTGCCGAAATGACATGTGTGGGACGGAAGTCGCCGTGTGGGACATAAGTCGACTGTTTTCGTGTTTTTTCATTAAATTTCTCGGATAATAAATCAACAAATTCAATAAATTCATATCATTCACCTACTTCACCTACGCGACTTCTTCTTAGCACGCGGGGACTCGTCGTCGTCGTCATCGGATTCGTCCAAATCTACTGAAAAATCAGAGTCATTCGAATCATCTTCGTCAACATCATCCGAATCATCCCAATCATCTTCTTCAACATCATCCGAATCATCTTCTTCAACATCATCCGAATCACTTGCATCTACTCCGTCTACCCCATCCTCCACCTCTGTGTCACCAACATCCAATACAGAGTCATCCGAATCGCTTGCGTCTGCTTCCTCAACCTCTGTGTCACCACCAACCTCCTCTACCGAGTCATCACTTGCGTCTACTTCGACCTCCGAGGCATCATTTTTATTCTTCTCTTCGTCCCACTGCTCCATCCAAACCTCCATGTCCGACTCCTCCGACTCGTCAACTGGCTCCCCGGCTAAAGACTCCGAATCAGAAAAAAAATCGTTGCACCAATCAATCAACTCTTGGTCAAATTCACCGAACAGCTCGGCTTGATCATCACGGAGAGGAGAAAGCTCAAGATTCTTCAAGTCGCCGCCCACATCTTCAGCCCGCGCAAGGTTCATCTGCAACAGAGGAGAAAAATGGTGCGTCACTCAAATTAGTAGGGGTATTTTCAGTTTTTGCCGGGACTTCAAACAGACTTTTCTACGCACATACGGGGCGTTTCGAATTTTTGAACGTATCTACGGGCGTCTCCTGGACGAGGGCTTTCATTTGATAGTATGCGCGTGAGCTGGCGACTCCTCTACGTGGAGAAATCGAAAGGCGCATACAGGCAAAAAATCGTGCGTCACTCAAACTAGCAGGGGTATTTTTCAGTTTTTGTCGTGACTTCAAACAGACTTTTCTACGCGAATACGGGGCGCTTCGATTTTTTGAACGTATCTACGGCCGTCTCCTCGTCGAGGGCTTTCATTTGATGGCATGCGCGTGAGCTGACGACTCCTCTACGTGGAGAAATCGAAAGGCGCATACAGGCGAAAAATCGTGCGTCATCCGGCAGGGGAAATATTTTTGTTCATACAAATGAAAAAGCACTCCGCAAATTCGAATCAAGCGAAGAAGATACAGGGTTCAACGCGAACTCACCTTGAAAATATGTGGTGTGCGGGTAGTACAGGTGGTACAGGTGTTCCAGGACGAATTCTGTAAAGACAACAAGGGGAGGGAGAAGGAGTGGGGAGAAGCCGAGCAAAAATGAGGCCCCGTGAGGAATTCTGAAAGAGTGGTATACCACAATTTCAAAAAATATTTGTGTGGCCACTGAGAAGAAGCCCCCTACTCGCTCATTCCCACTCACTGCACACTCATGTCTCCTACCCCGAAGCCTTCGAAGCCCACCCCCTCGACTCTCGTCACCAAGAAGATGGCAAAGCAGGAAAAGAAGACCGAGGGGATGATCATCTACCTGAATGATATGGAGGATGAACCCAGGGCATACTTTTGTGACCACCCGGTCCTTCAGGGGAAGAAGGGATTCCATAAGGACGAGTCGTTTGTGACTGAAGAGATGGAAAGTATGATGGAGGCCCTGCTCAAAGAATGTCCTAAAGATGGCATGTACAGGAAACACGTGGATGTCAACGAGTTCCGCTCTGCTATTTTGGCTGATTTTGCAGAGTGCTTCGGGCGTGACGCCAAGGAGGGGGATCTGGTATGCGGGTGCGTCAGCGTGTTGATCCGCATGTAGAAGGTGTTTTTTCATGTATTTTTTAAAACGCCAAAATTGGAACGATGGATCTTTAGTTCTAAGTTTTTCATGGTAAACTAAAAGGATTCGCCACGGGCTACAACAGCACCTCGTCGTCTTGTCGTCGCTCGACGAGAACTGTTAGGGCAGAGGCTATGTCGTTCGAAGAAAACGGTTTTGTGATTGCAAGGGTGTTGTGGTCCGCGACTTCGTCATCATCGACAATTTGGCGTTCTCCGCTGCAGAGAATGCACGGCAAGTTCGAGGACAAGCCGCGTACTTGCCCCTTTCGGATGCTCTCGATGAAATCGGGGCCGGACTCGCCCCCTGGCATTGAATTGTCCGTGATTACCAAGTCAAAGCCCCGTTTGTCACGAGAAATAACATGGCGAGACTCTTCGGGCGACGAAGTATCGACCACCTCACATCCGAAAGATGTCAGGTACCTAGTCATGAGTTTTCGGATCACGACGGAGTCGTCCATTACCAGAACTCTCAGCGAGAAATGGGCGGGGGCACTACTAGACGTGCCTGGCACCGGAACGTCCCGATGCAGAATCAGTGAAAACGTGCTCCCTTTTCCTTCGCCAGGGCTCGACACCTTGATCTTTGCATCAATGGTGTCGCATACTTTGCGCACGTTGGCGAGACCCATGCCGGCACCCGAGTTGACCTCGGATGCACGCTTCCCCCTGTAAAACAATTCAAACACCCGTGAAACGTCCTCCGAGCTCAAGCCTATTCCGGTGTCTGACACGTCGATCAGTATAGAGTCTCTCTTCGAAGAACCGTCGACTCGCAAAACGATCTCCCCACTTTCCGTGTACTTCACGGCGTTGTTCACGAGGTTGCACACCAGTTGGTGCAAGCGTTCTCTGTTCGTGTGCGCTATCGCGGTGTCATCTTTCTCTGTTCCGATGCATTCGAGGCGAGCCACAACCTTTGTTTCTTTCCCTTCCAACAACAACAAGCCACCCGCGACCACCAAGTATATCTTCATTACTTCCACCACGTCAACGCCTTCTTTCACGACTGCACGACTCTCACCCTTACCCCCGTTCACCATATCTACCATGTCAGACATTAACAAGTCGTTCAAGACGTTGATGGCCTGCACGATCCTGAGTGTTTCCCCCACCAGGTCGCCAGGTTTTTGCTCACAGATCGCCTGAATCAAAGTGAAGTTATTCCTCATGTCGTGCCCAATCCTAAAAATATCTAGCGTCTGTCGCTCCCCCATATCCTCCGCGTCGCGTCGACGATTCCTCTCAAACAATTCCAGCGCACGCAGCTGAGACACCAAAATTACCACGAAGGCGCTCAACGCCGTGAGCATCGTCATCCCCATCTGCGTCCCTATGAGAACCGCCTCGGCGCCTCCGTCCTTTATGACGTACACGAACGGACCTCTGCCGCTTGCTGTCAGCCCAAGAATTGAACACGTGCACGCCAGCTGAATTAGGCTCGCGCAGCACTGATCTGTGTACACACTGATTCCAACGAACAGCCCGAACACTACCACGATGGTGGCAAACCCAAAAAGGTGGTAGTTCGTGAAGGAAAACAGGAGCGTGACGACCAAGGAAACGGCTCCGCCATGCACCAACCACCCGTGCGACTTAGGACGTCCCGCCCACTGAGCACGGACAATGACCAAGGGATACAACAATGCCACCGTGCCTGAAATGTGACCAAGGCTGTAATTCAAAAAAACAGTGTACAGATCGATGTCTTCAACAAAAAACCAAAACCCGAGACTCCCGGGAATGCTTGCAACGAGGCTCGACAAGAACACCGGGAATAAAAGAAAAATTCCGAGGAAGCGCATGGTGCACACCTTTTTCGATGTCAGAACGGGGTAGAATTGTTTGATGATACAATAACCCGCCGCTTGACCAAGACCATTGCTGGCACAGACTACGGTCAGCAGAGGAATCGAGAATTTATCGTAGCGGAAAAGTACGTACGCTACCATACCGGTGGCAACGACCGCGACTTTTTCCCACCAACACCTGTCGGCGACGTTCAGCATGGCGGACATCGTAATGGCGCTTTGAGTCCACCAAAATATTGTGCCCCCAGGTGTAGCGAACACCTTCACGCTGACAAGGACGCCGAGCCACTGAGATAGGAAGGAAATAGAGAGGCGTCCTATCGTCTCGAACATTTTGAAACAGGACACGTAAAATAAACAACTTTTACAAACATTAAATAGTGGAAAATTTCTTTTAAATCCGGAAAGTGGACACGACCACATGTTCAACGTGTGGGACAAAACAAATCCCACGAGTTTAACCTAAATTCGCATTTGACACGGCTTCTTCAGTTATAAGTTTTTTCACCCCTAAATTCATCTTGAATCTCTCAACGTTGAGTACGTGTACGAAGGTTTCGATGGATCCATCCCGCTTAACTACGCTCCCGCCCTTCAAACGTTCCCGAAATTGATCCTTCATTCCCTTGTCCGATGTCTCATTGAAAAAACGAATCGTAATAAAGACCTTGTACCGGACACCGTCATCAGCGTTTACGGTAGTCCCGTCCGCTCTCAAAAAGTCGACAACAAGCCCTGGCAAGCCGTCCACCATGTTGAGCCCGTCCAAGAACTGGTGAAAAGCCCACGACCCAGCCAAGTAGTTGTTGATGTCGTCCGGACGATTCCAACTCTTGGGGATGAGATGTAGTTTGTACGGAATTCCCATATAATCTGGGTCTTCGATGGTTTGGTAGTCAAACATGGGTGTTTCCTTGGTTATTGCACTGAGCCTGCCCGAACTCCTAGCCGAACTCTGTGCTGATGGAGACCTCTTCGTGCCTGCTGACCGAGACGACACTGACTTCAACTTCTTCGACGACGACTCCGATGACTTGAAGGAGTCCAAGTCTTGGATTTCATGGTGAAAGTCGTAGTCGATGCTTCCGGGAGGTGAGATGGCCTCTATTTCGCCGTATTCAATCATTGCCAACTTCGAATCGGGGATACGAAAGGTTTTGAGCTCGACGTTCACCCTGGGCTTGTAGTTGGGTGCCGACTTCCTGAGGATATCTGGAAGCCGAAAAATTCTCTTGATGGCCTTGATGAAATCTTCCCTGTGGTCGACTTGTCGAAAAACCATATCGATGGTCATGTCGGAGGATGTTCCCTCTGTGTCTCCGAATCCGACGGCGGCAGGTGCATCATACAGCTTGTACGCGTGATGATAATCTGCTTTCCTATAAATCGCTCCCAGTATACCGCGGAATCTTCCTCCTACTACGGTGATTTTCACGTAGAAGACGTCATTTGTGACTTCGTGAAAATCCGACCATTGTTGAGCCATTGCTAGGTCGGGAATGAAAGTGAAAGGGTGCGCGTATTGTCAAGGAGTAGACCTGACCCAAAAAAAAATGAAAATTGAAGATCTGGATCTTAATTTACAATTCGAACATTTTCTTCGTCGCCGCTACCGCTATTACAAGGTCGACGCCTTCAAAGAAGCCTTTGGCAACGTCCAAAGTCTCACGCGGTCACTTTCTTGACACGGCATCTTCAGTTATAAGTTTCTTCACCCCTAAATTCATCTTGAATCTCTCAACGTCGAGTACGTGTACGAAGCTTTCGATGGATCCATCCCGCTTTACTACGCTCCCGCCCTTCAAACGTTCCCGAAATTGATCCTTCATTCCCTTGTCCGATGTCTCGTCGAAAAAACGAATCTTAATCAAGACCTTGTACCGGACACCGTCATCAGCGTTTACGCTAGTCCCGTCCGCTCTCAAAAAGTCGACAACAAGCCCAGGCAAGCCGTCCACCAGGTTGAGCCCGTCCAAGAACTGGTGAAAAGCCCACGACCCAGCCAAGTAGTTGTTGATGTCGTCCGGACGATTCCAACTCTTGGGGATAAGATGTAGTTTGTACGGAATTCCCATATAATCCGGGTCTTCGATGGTTTGGTACTTGAACATAGGTGTATCCTTGGATATCGTTGATGAGACACTGAGCCTCCCCGAACTTCTCAACGGAGTCGACCCCGAAGATATTGATCTTGACTTCTTTCTTGAAGGCTCGGACGGAGTGAAATCGTTCGAACAAGGAACCTCGGACGATGTGAATGCGCTGAGATCCTGTGAAGATTGGCCGAAGTCGATGCTTCCGGGTGGGGTAAAAACCAGGAAGTCCTCCGGGGACATCAGCACCAGCTGGGATAGGTTCATTTGAAAGTCTCTCAGGCGCGTTTCAAACGTTGGGGAGTGGTCGCGCTTGACGACGTCAGGAACTCTGTGAACTTTTTGAGCTCCTCTTGTGAAACATGCACTTGTCTGGTGGTCCAGGAAGTAGACGTTCATGTAAATATTGTCTTCTTGTTCGCCTTTTTCTTGGTCGCCATATCGGATGGGGGATCCATTATCGCGTAGTCGGTACGCCGTCGATTGATATGCGACATTGTACGTCGCTCCAAGCATTCCACGAAACTTCCCCCTGACAGCGACCATCTCCACTTTAAAGACTCTCGAAGTCAAGTTCTCCGTCATCAATGAAGATGATTCGTTCTCCATGTTTTTCTGGAGGGTTGACGGAAAAGTGATCAAGTAGGGAGACAACGAAAAATATTTTCGGATCTTGCTAGAAACAACATCAGTCACGTAACCCCCAAATCGAAAATATTCAAAACATTGTCGTTCAATCGAGATTCGCCGTGTACCACATATACAACATGTGGAATTTAAAGAAGTCCACAGGTTAAGCCACTAACCCTATTTCGCCTTTCACAATTCACGTCAACATCTTGCCCACACGAACACCCTCGTCCAACACCCCAAGTGAACTACCCGGGGCTTGGAGCACACCGTTTGCGACCACCCTGGAATAATATCTAAAGTTTGATATTCCTATATTTACACTTCTTTCAATTTCGGAATTCGAAAATGTCAACTTGGAAAACTAAACCCTAAAACACCTAAAAGAACCATGATAAATAAGGAAGCGGCAAATCTGAATCGCTTACTTTTGGAATCAAGCAAGCACGTGCACAGCTCACAATTGTTCGAGCTCACACCGAACACCAAAATATCAAACCAAATGGACAACATTGTAGTTGACTCGTCGTCTGGTGATGTTGGGGTGTCAAGCATGATCCAGTGTGCCAACCCCGAGGCACACCCCGGCTCTATCCTGCGCAGCGTCCACGGAGTCCTAAAAGACGTCACGAGCGTCCCGGCGATGACCAAGCGCTCGATCAATCAGAAGTCAACCGTAGTTGCCGCTCTCGACACCTGCAACTACATCCTGGACAACCTACCCGGAAGGAAATGGGCGTCGTGGAGGCAAGAATCGGGGGAATCTTTCAAGAGCGCTCTCGCTGAGCATGTCGAGCGTGTGCGCGCAGGCATTCCTGATGAAGAACCCGACGTTGCCGATGAAGAATTCGAAACTAAGGCATCCGTGCTGGAGAAGTCGCTGAGGACAATCGGAATCATCGGCTCTATCCGCGTCGACGAACCCTCTGGAAAAGGCTCGATCATCGACGTGATAAAGCTTCTGTGCCCCGGCGCCACGGGAGACTACGCTACACACGCTCTGACCCGCGTGATGAATCGAGACGCAGACGAGCACGATGATACCGACCACGACCGTCGGCTCTCAATCGCAGATCGCGTTGAGCACATACAGATCAACGGAAAGGGTCACACCACCCCCGTGAGTGACGCGAAGACCATCGTCGAAATAATTTGGCTGCTTCCGGCTAGGGCCGCCAAGGAATTCCGCCGCCAGTCGGCCGAAACGATATGTCGCGTTCTCTCTGGAGACACCTCCATCTGCGAGGAGATCGAGTCCAGGTATGCTCGCCTACAGGGCTCTGAGGAGGGAAGGGCCTTCCAACGCTTCATGAACGACGACTCCGACGGATCGCCCGCGAAAAGGGCTCGCATTGGCCCGAAGATCATGGAACTCGCTACTGAAGAACAATACGCTGAATATGTGTCAATCCAAGTGCAGCGTCAAATCGAAGAAGAGGCCTATCAAAAGAGTATTACTCGTGCAAACAACGAGGTATCACTGGTGAAATCTGAGGTGTCTCTGGTCATGAACATGAAGGAAGCTTTCCAGCAGATTCGTCCCCTGGACGCCAGGGGGGAAATAGAGCTGTGTGATCGTCTTTTTGACATCCAGAACCGTGCCTTCAGGCGTGCTTCGGCACCCGAGAATCCCACGAGTACTTCCACGGCTCTCGTGAATTCCACGGCACCCGTCAACGCCGTGGTCGTCGCTACCCCGGCCGAGGCCGCGCCTACGGATCCTGGAACATCGGTGCCGACGCCAGAGTGTCCCGCCGCGGTCCGCGGTGATGAGATATCGATCGCCATGGTTTCCACCGAACTCGGTATCCGCCTCGGTGAAAAGGCCGGCCAAGTGGGCAAGAAGATGAAAGCTCTGTACTCGGCTCGCTACGGAGTTCTCGCTGCATCCAACATTCCGAAGCGGACTACCATCTTTAGGGGAAAACCTTTCCAGGAAAACACGTATTATTCGCGCGACAAAGACCTCGTGCAGCAGGCAATCAGGGAAGTTGCAGGCAATTAGGGATGTTGAATTCGTCGGAAACGACATAGAAGTACATGGTGACAACATTGGCAACACGTCGTATTCGTAGACTTTTCATTGTCAGCTTCGTCGCTGCAAAGGTGTGCCGTCTTCTCGGCATGTTGTACTTGTAGAAGTTTTGGGGTTCTATTACAACTAACGACATTTGACCTGGGTTGCCGAACACTTCATCTTGTTTTTTCCCCGCTTGTCCTTGTTTCGGATAGAGAAACGGTGCTGCCAACAGAAGATGTCTTCAGGGCAGGCTTTCCTCGTACACACCGTGTCTGAAGTCGGGCAATAGGCACCACATATTGTCGTGCTGTCGGGGCGGAAGATTTGTTTTGTCAACTGTTGAACTGCTGCATCTCGTTGCACATTTTTAACTTTTGGATCCATTATCTTGCGCACAGGGGTTTGCATTGACCCCATCCATGTCCACATGCGCCTCGTGAAAGAACCTGGTGTGCTTTTATGGTTGGTGCTCACCGACATTAAGAGGGTTGCGATAAACTTGGGATCACCAATGCCAAAACGCAAACAAAGGGTAGCCACCATAAAAACCCACACACCACAGTTTGCACCTCCATCTCGGATCCCTGTTTGGTCGAATTGGTGTTGTAGCGTTTTTTCAAACCGAGGCCAAGAATCTTCTTTCTCATTTGCCACCTTGAAACCCTCCACGAATGGAGGTCTGATCGCCATAGTTTGTTGCAACCAGCTCTTGTGGGACCCGGAAGGGTCGAAGAAGTGCTGCTTGCCAGTACTACCATCAAACACCAGCAAGGTAGCGTGAGCATAACTTTTTTTGGTTGCACGGCCGTCTACAACCACGTAAACCATACTTATCCCGCTCTTTTTTCTCAGCGTTTTCTGGATTGCTTTCTTAGCACGCGGACTTAGTGCAAGATGAACAACCTCGTGTATATTGTCTTCCAAATCCGATCGTGATTTAGGTTCGAAACCACCCGGAAGTTTTAGTATGAAGTACATTCCCGTAGGGGATGAGCAAAACGTATCAAAAGTCAAACCTAACAAATTAAGGTAAAAACTCAAGTCCCGATCATTTGGCGCCGATGACTCTTTCACGGGAAGACTATCTAGAAACTCTTTCATGTGCTTCTTAATTTGAAGCTTTGTGCCACGATTGATGTGAGACATATCGTTGATGTGAGACATATAGTATCAAGGGATTAAAATTTTTCTTAAAACAGTATCAAGGGTTCTTGACAACTTCGAACGTCACCTCCACAGCGTGCACTTCACACACGGGCTTGGCCAGCGCAAGTATTTTACACGTGTCTACATCCCCAGTGTGTGCAAAAAGGTGCAGACGCTTCGCCAGACGAGGGTAGTAAGAGTGGTACGCGAGTACCTGCCCAAGTCCATGCTTCCACTGCCGGTAATACTTTATCTCTATCACTTCCGTACCACTGAGAACATCGATAAATCCCACAGGTGTCTCCACCTCGATGTTTCCTCCGACGACTAGAGCAAGATTGTTTCTGACAAATTTTTCGCTTGCTTTGGGCGACTTGTGCTCTTCATGGTATTCGGTCTTTTGAAGCAAAGCCTCTTGAATCAAAGAGCCTCCCTCCATCGACTTCCATTTCTTGTCATTTCGCTGGACTTCTTCAAGTAATTTCAGATCTCCTCCGACCACGCGACACACTACAGCTGCCGAATTCCAGCGAAATCTCCTCGAAATTTTTCCTGGTAGAAGCATGGCAACTTCGACGAGGGTTTTAGCATCCGCCACCGGGGTCAGCCTGCCTTTGCCATTGATACGGTGTTCACTACACCTTACTCTAAACTCAGGGATTTCCTCTTTGAGTTTGCCAAAGTATGTATTAGCTACACTTGAGTTGCACTGAAGCACCATCCTGACTACATCGAGGACGCTTCCTTTTTTAGTAGCCGTGTCGACCCGGATGGTGACATTGTCCACGTTGTCGGTGATGAAATTCATGAAAGAGCCTCCCTCCATCGACTTTCTTTTCTTGTCGTTTTGCTGGACTTCTCCAAGAAATTTCGTCAGATCTCCTCCGACTACGCGACACACTTCAGCTGCGGAATTACAGCGAAATCTTTTCGAAATGTTTCCTGGCACAAGCGTAGCAACTTCGACGAGGTTGGCATTCTCGGTGATGATGAAGTCCATTCTGTTGATATTTGAAGGTATGGAAGTAGTGAGAACGTTGACGTTGTGAGCAGATGCACTTGCAGAAGTTTATCAAAATGAATCATTTACATTCGTTGTCGATCAAATGTTACCCATAAGGAAACCTTTCACAACACACATGTCGTCCATTGTGGTGCAAAACGAGTTCTAATTTTTGGTAGTTACACGACTAGTCAGAAAGGAAGCTTCCTCGAGTCATCAGGTGATGCTCCGATGCGAAGCTAATTCTGCAAAACACAGCTTTTCGCCAACTGAACGAGGATGTACATGAGTTGGCGGCAGAGAGTCGCGGCAGAGTTGAGAGTAACGCCAAAACTCTTGTCAATATCGTGTTTCTTCGTCCTTGTGTGATGACAACAGTCCTTCGCTTGGACGAGGAAAAAGAAAATGTTGGTGGTAAGTAGTGATGATAAGAAAGCATTTAAAAGGTAAACACAGAAACATAACGTCAGCAACAAGAAAACATGAACAGTATCATCGACAACGTGGAGAATGCCACCATCCGGGTCGACACCGCTAGTCAGAAAGGGAGCGTCCTCGATGTTGTCAAGATGGTGCTCGGATGTGACTCAAGTAATGCACAGAACTCTTTCCGCCGACTGAAGCAAGATTTCACAGAGTTGGGTGGCGCGTGCACCCAACTCCGAATCAACGGGAAAGGCAAGCTTACCCCCGTGGCCGACGCCAAAACTCTTGTCGAGATCGTGTTTCTTCTACCCGGTAAAATCGCTCGCGACTTCCGCCGCAAGAGCGCCGCGAAGGTATGTCGTCTTCTCGGCGGAGACTCCACTCTGATCTCAGAGATTGAGCAACGTCGTGCGCAGCTTGAAGGCAGCGAGGAAGGACGCGCCACGCAAGCATTCCTACTGGGAGGAGGTCCTAGTGTGGAAAGTTCTGAAGTGAAGTCTTTGGATGGGATGCCATTGGGCTTCTGCTTCCTCGACGACGCCGAGCGCAAGGTCGTTGCAAAGGAAATGGTGGAGCTTTCCATGCAACGCGAAAGGCAGGCTCTTGAATCCCATCAGCAGGCTCTCAAGCGGCAGAGGGTTGAAGACTTGGTTGGGAGATACAAGTCGATACGCGAAATCGGCGTTGACCTAGACCCGCGCACTCTGATCGAAATTAGGGACAATGTGAGTATTCTCACCAAGAGGGATCTCGCCATCGAAGGAAGTCCTACAAACACTCTGTGTCTGACGCAAG
>CALKLP010000370.1 GCA_937991965.1 uncultured Verrucomicrobiales bacterium | reverse complement strand
TATGCCGAGGGACAAAACGACGGGATTCGAATTTACAGGACAGGAGGTTCCGGACAGGATCTCGTGTTTCGATCCCAGAAGGCGGCCAGCATCGAGGCTCGAGCCGACGACGCAACCACTACAAATACGTGGCAGGTCTTTACCTCCCGTGTAACCGACAATGGTGACTCTACGCTGACCATGGAGATATTCATCGACAACGTTCTCCAGGGTTCTGTTACATCAGCGTCCTCCGATATGTCGGGTATAGTTTCGGGTCTATTGGAGGTGGGCCAGTCGACCGCTTGGGGAGGCAATCCCGTCTCGCCCATCTACGTTTCGGACCTCTACTTTTACGACCGCTCACTGTCCGACACGGAACTGGCTGATATGCACACCTACTTTAGTACCCTGGGTGATCCGTACACGCCACCTGGTGAGAGTTCTCCCGAGCCTGATCTCTCCTTCTCCCCAGTCAGGCACTATCCACTCACGGATTCATTGTGGCAAGACGCCACGGGAAATACGTCCAATCCTCTGACCAACTTCAACTCGGTCTCTATCGTACAGGACTCTGAGTTTGGAAATGTTGCAAGTTTTAACGGTAACAACTACTTCCTTATAGAACTATCTGACACTCCCCCAGAAGTATACGGATTAACCACCAACTGGTCATACTCGTTCTGGGCGAAAAACAATGATACTTCTGTAACCAAGGAATTCTTTTCCATCGGTACGGATACTCCCTATGGTAGGATAACCGCAAACGTGGATACAAATGTGTTTCTTGGGTTTTCTTCTGCCAACTCTTTGGGATCAGAAGTTACTACAGTGAATCTTGCTAACGATACATGGTACCACTACTGTTTCGTTCGTTCCGGTGACAACTTCAAATTCTATATCGACGGTGATTTGGTCATTGACGACACGACGCTCTTTGTAAATCCAACCGACACGTCTTTCAAGATAGGGACGAATCATAACCTTAACCAGATCTGGGATGGATTTATAACCGACGCGCGTATATACGGACAGTCATTGACGGATGCGGAAGTATTAACGCTTTCTGCTAACCCACATACGACGTACCCGGGGAGTACCAGTACCAATACTCCAGAAGAGGAAGAGTCGGTTTTCATCGAGGACGGCGTGGTCATGTATGTCAACGCCAACATCGAGGCTTCGTACACGCCTGGTTCCAGTGTCATGAACGATCTGTCGGGTTCCTCGGTCGTCTTCGACATGAAGCCTGGGGTATCTACATCTCTGAATGACGGCGGCCTGGATTTTAGTGCCGGAACCAACTATCTCAAGCTATCGCAGGCGTTACAAGTCCAGACGATATCATTGTGGTACAAGAAGGGCATCAGTCCTGCTGGAAAGTTCATCGAGTTAAGAGATACTAATGGGGGAGGAGAAACGTCGGCAAATATCAATCAGAGCACGATAGAGGGTGAGTTCTTCTTGAATGGTTCCATCTACGTGAACGGGGTCCTGACTTCTGGAACGGACTACATCAACCTGGCAGACGATATGTGGTACAACGTGGTGTTCGTGGGTTCTTATCTCACCGAACCAACCAGGCTCACACTTTTTGCCAACCTCAACCTACAGTTCCCATACAAACTTATCTTTGGAAGCGCCTTGTTTTATAACAGGGTGTTGACCGAGACTGAGATTGCTCGCAATTACAGTACTATTCACTCGAACCCTGAGGCTGGGTTGGGTCCTGCTGTTGTTGTTGACGTGGGGGTAAGCGACCTGGTAGTAGAACCGGGAGTCTTTTTCGCGAACTTGACCTGGACACCCAGGAACCTATCCAAGAGTTACAAAGTCGAGTACGCCGGTGCGGATGGTTCTAGCGGAACCATCCTTTCTTCGGGGTCAGATTTATACGTGGGTTCTCTAACTCCAAACACGGAGTATGAATTTGTGTTCTACTCATCACAAGGTGGTTCGTTCCAGGTGTACGGAGAACCAGTTGTCACTACAACATTAGAAAACCTTCTTGTTAACTACGACGCAACAGACTTTGAGGATGTATCTGGGAATATAGACCTAACATCGTTGAGTACCGCGGACCTGGATTCATTCGAAGAGCACATGAACGAATTGTTTTCGACGGGTGTCAATGTGGTCCACAGGATCAATAACGGTTCGTTGGATACGGTATTCGTCAACAGAGGGGATACGATAAGTACCGCGGACCAAAAGGCGAACGTATTTAACGTCCCGTTCAACGAGTCCGCGGGTCCGAGTCAACAAGTTACAATCTCGACCGGGACCCAGGACGTGGTCGTTTCCTACAACGAGACCACGGACCAGGTGTTAGTCGACGGTACCCCTTGCTCCAGCGGTGAATCGTTGGTAGTGGACGGGAAGAAGATGATTGTGTATAATGTTTAAACATTGTGATATTAATAACTGACATCGAGATTAAAGTTCACCGAGACACCCAATATCAACACCCTCGCAAGCGTTTTCTACTTGCTGTATGACCGTTACGATGTCGTCGTTGGTTACGTGATCCTTGCACGGTTCTGAAAACATCTTGAATATAAACGACTTGGCCTCGCTTGATATATCGTAGGATTGAACCAGGTTGTACACGTTTGGTAGACACGTTTGCAGGCACTCTCGTATGATTTCTTCTCTGGTTCCAGAAGCTTCACATATCCTCCTCTCGAAGTTCGGTATCCCCATCAGTTTGTAGAGGTCGTGTTCCCAGCTCAGTATACAAAGCAATACTACGCTCAGCGAGTACAAGTCTGTCGATTTCCCCAGATCCTTCTTGTCCCCCTCGTGAAGGGTGAGCGGCAGGTACATGTCCGTATAGGTCTTGTCCTCTACGTGGTCGTCAAAGAAGTATCCCCCTCCCACGTCGCATATCTTGGCGTTCCAGCTGGAGTCCATCATGATGTTGTCGGGCTTGATGTCGCTGTGTATAATCCCTGATTCGTGAAGGTACCTGACGGCCATTGCTATCTGGGAGCACCACCGCTTCCTCACCTCTAGCCTGGGCTTCCTCTTGTTCTGTGTGAAGAGTATCTTGTCCAGCGTGTTGTTTGTCATGAGCTCCATCACGATAAAATTTGGAGAAGCCACGAAGAAATTGACAATGTTTGGGTGCCTGATATTGGAGTGTATGACGAACTCGTCTACGATCGGGTTCTCTTCGTTGCAATCCTCCGATGCTTTTACGGCGACGTCTACCCCGAGCCACTTGGTTCTGTAGACCTCACTGAAAGATCCTTCTCCTATCTTCTCCCAGCTCTCCCTGGGACTCATTTTTTCCATGAGATTTTCGTTGGATACGAAGAATGTTGGCTTCCTGAGAAACACTTCCGTGGAGAACTTGGTGTGGTACTTGGTGACAAAGTCTCCGACTTCTTCTTGCGCAAGGTGTTTCATGTCTTTCTTTTGACTTGTGGCGTCTTGTGCAGGACTGTCAATGGTTCCGAACCTCCTTTACTATAAGCAACATATAATTATCCAACAATACACTTGAATAACAAATACAACGTTCTTTTAGGTTCGAGCGAACCTTGAACCGAGTCATCTTTTTTCATATAAAGTTTTTCTTCCTCCCCCTACACACATCACATCACAACTTTCTGAAATCACCACTGTTGCAACTATG
>CALKLP010000369.1 GCA_937991965.1 uncultured Verrucomicrobiales bacterium | reverse complement strand
CGCGAAAAAGCCTTGCTCGTAGGTGAGTTTCTGGGAAGCGATAGCCCAAAAGACGTAGCAGATCCTTACGGATTAGGAGATGCCGCTTATAAGGTGGTGGAAGAGCAACTCCTCCTTGCCGTGCAGAATATCATTACCTTTGTGCAGGGAAATAGTGAGCTGACCGATACACTAGGGGAATGAAGGTTGCGCTTGGTCAGAACGCTGTCAAAGGCTCGGTTGCAGATCAGCTCGCGCTGTTGGAGCAGCAGGTTTTCTCTGCTAAGCAAGATGGAGCCGAACTTTTTTGCACCCAAGAACTTTTTCTGACTCCATATTTTTGCACAGAGCAAAATCCAGAGAACTTTGATCTGTCACTAGAGCTCACCCCAGACGCACCCATTGTTGAAAGGCTTTGCTCGATGGCGGCGGCGTGTGAGATCGTGCTGGTAGCTTCGCTTTTTGAAAAGGTAACAGAAGGAGTCTTTTACAATACCGCCGTGATTATTGATGCCGATGGCACATACCTCGGGAAATATCGAAAAACCCACATTCCGCAAGATCCCGGATTTGAGGAAAAATTCTACTTCACGCCGGGTGATCTCGGTTATCCCGTGTGGGAAACGCGCGCTGGGAAGGTGGGAGTTCTCATTTGCTGGGATCAATGGTATCCCGAGCCTGCACGACTGATGGCGCTGGCCGGAGCAGATCTCATTCTCTACCCCACCGCGATTGGGTGGCAGGCGGAGGAAAAGGCAGAGTTCGGTGATGCTCAACACAATGCGTGGCAAACCGTAATGCAGGGGCACGCGGTGGCAAATGGGCTTTATATCGCCGCAATTAACCGTGTTGGCACCGAAGCGCAAAACGAATTCTGGGGGCAGTCCTTTGTAGCAGACCCTTACGGACAAATTATCGCTAAAGCTTCAACAACAGAAGAGGAGGTGCTTCTCTGTGATCTTGATCTGGATAAAGCGAAAGAATTCCGTCGTATCTGGCCGTTTTTCCGTGATCGCCGAATCGATACCTATGATGACTTGGGTAAGAGGTGGCGGGAGTAATCGTAAATTTAAAAACATGAAAAATAATGAATATTACGAGCTCGGTGTTACACGATGGTAAAGTGCTACAAGTGAGATCTTTTGGGGTGTGTTTTTATGTTCTTAAAGATATCAAAGGTTTGTATCTGGTAGATGGTGGGTTTGTAGGTGGAATGAGCAGGCTAAAATCAGCTCTAGAAATTGCTGGATGGTCGAATGAGCCAATACTAGGGGTTATGCTAACACACGGGCATTTGGATCATGTCCTAAATGTTGCAGCCATTGCTAATTCATATGGGGCATGGATAGCAGCACCGAGAGGGGATCAGAAATTTTACGATGGACAGCCAATTTATAGCGGAATTTCTAGAGTTACTGGTTTATTTGAAGCGCTCGGAAGACACGTTCTTGGTTTTCGTAAATTTATTCCTGATCGCCTTCTGGAGGATGGAGATATTTTGGATGTATGGTCAGGCCTTAAGGTGGTGAGTTTGCCAGGTCACACAGCAGGGCATTGCGGTTTTTATTGCGAAAGAACAAAACTACTTTTTTGTGGCGATCTGTTCGCGAGTTTTGGCAAGTTTTCGCACCTCCCACCACATTTCTTTAACTATGATAGTGAGCAGATTGTAAGCAGTATTGAAAAAGCTCTTGCGCTCGAATTAAGCGGAGTTTTTCCGAATCATTGTGATAAGTCGACATCTACGCTTCATCTGGAAAGACTCAAACAGTTTGAGTAAGGAGTTAAAAGGGTCTTCACAGAATGAATATAAAAACTGTATTTCGCGATTGCTTTTTTGATGGATGGCATCGACATTTTCCGCGATGAAAAGAATTGCAGTTGGAGCAGATCATGGAGGAGTTGACCTCAAGGACGCGATCGTGGAAGCACTAAGTTCCGCGGGGTATGAAGTAAAAGACTTTGGAACGAACAGTCAGGACTCTGTTGATTATCCAGATGTGGTGCACGCACTCGCACCTGAGATTTCTAGCGGCCAGTTCGACTTTGGAGTGCTTTGTTGCACCTCTGGGATTGGAGTTAGCATCGCGGCCAATAAGCACGTCGGTATCCGTGCCGCTAAGATTGACCGCCTCGAGGAGGTTACTATTACTCGCGAGCACAACGATGCGAACATCATTTGTCTTGGAAAGGCTTCTGTGAGTCCAGCGCAAGCGGTAGAAATGGTGAAGCTCTTCCTAGAAACAGAAGCAGAAGGCGGACGTCATGAGAGACGCTCCTGCAAGGCTTCTGGCACTGGATTAGCCTTTTCTGATCCAGAGGTTTATAAGTCAATTGATGATGAACTGCATCGTCAGCGGAATCACGTTGAACTGATTGCCTCTGAGAACTTTGCGAGCCCGGCAGTGATGGAAGCGCAAGGGAGTTGCCTGACTAATAAATACGCGGAAGGCTATCCCGGAAAGCGTTGGTATGGTGGTTGTGAGTGTGTCGATGAAGTCGAGCAACTTGCTATTGATCGCGCGAAGGAGCTTTTCGGAGCTGAGCACGCAAACGTGCAACCTCACTCGGGATCTCAAGCAAATACCGCGGTGTATTTCTCTGTGCTGAATCCTGGAGATAAGATTTTAACAATGGATCTCGCTCATGGTGGGCACTTGACCCATGGGCACAAGGCGAACTTCTCTGGGAAACTCTACGAGGTTGTTCACTATGGCGTCAGCGAATCAGATGGTCGTATCGATTATGATGCACTCGCGGAAACGGCCAAGGAAGTGAAGCCTAACCTCATTACTTGTGGTGCTTCTGCTTATTCAAGAATTATCGATTTCGAGCGCATGGCGGAAATTGCGAAGTCCGTAGGAGCTTATCTCTTCGTTGACATGGCGCACATCGCTGGTCTGGTGGCGGCGGGAGTTCACCCGAACCCAGTGCCGCACGCCGACTTTGTAACCTCTACCACGCATAAATCATTACGTGGACCACGTGGTGGAATCATTCTCTGTAAGGAAGAGTATGCGAAGAAAATCGACGCGCAGGTTTTTCCTGGCGTGCAAGGAGGTCCTCTCATGCACGTGATCGCAGCGAAAGCCGTTTGTTTCGGCGAAGCGCTGAAAGATGGCTTCAAGGAGTATCAAGAGCAGGTGATCAAGAACTCACAAGCAATGGCGGCTAGACTACAAGAGCATGGATATAAGATCGTTTCTGACGGTTCTGATAATCACGTTCTCTTGGTGGATCTACAGGCTCTAGGCTTCTCTGGCTCAGTGGCCTCTAAGGCTCTTGATAAGTGCGGAATTACAGCGAACAAGAATTCGATCCCGTTCGACAGCGGTAGCGCGGTTAATCCTGGCGGAATTCGCATCGGAACACCTGCAGTGACCACTCGTGGTATGAAAGAAGCAGACATCCACCAAGTGGCAGACTTCATCCATGAGGCGATAACGAACCGAAAGGATGCAGAATACATGGCGGAATTAAAAGAGCGAGTCTTCGCCTTTAATCGCCAGTTCCCGATGCCTGTGTAATAGTAATTATCTAGACAACATCTAATGAGCGTAGGAGGTAATCTCCCTACGCTTTTTTAATACACGCTATGTGCGGTATACCAAAACTTGTTCGATGATAAGTCGCTTAGCTCAGAGGTGATGTCCGCAGGGAGCGTGATGCCATATACGCGGTTACTTTTGGGCTTTTCCTTGAGCTCTAGGGTTAGAGTGTTTCCTTTTACAGTTACTTTTGAGCATGGCTCTTGAGCGAGTTCATTCTTAGGAGACCCGTATTTAGCGTGATATGCAATACGGTAAGATTCTAATGTATATTGGTCCAAGTCCTCGGGGGCGTTTATGGGTGCGTTAAAGGTGAACTTGAAGCCTGTAGGAGTAAGCTTGACGGACTCGACCATGAGGTAAGGTTTACCTACGTAGGTGACTTTCTTAATCCCTTCTCTACCCGGCCAAGTAAGGTGCGTTTTGCCAAAGTAAACGGATTTACCGTCAGGGGTACAGACAAGTCGGTTATTGCCTGCCCCTAGATCATTTGAGATAAGCATGTGTGCTCCCGTTCCTTGATGAGTTCCATTTACGTTATCAGGCATGAAGCGGAGGACCCGAGCATGATTCATTTCACCAATGATTAACTGTTCTGGATTACTTGGCTTAGAAGTTATCGGTCCAAAGTTGCCCTTAAGTGGGAGTGGTTGCGTGATAGAGTTAGCGCACTCTCCTTGCGGAAATAATCCTGGTGCCTTGACTCTCATAGCGTTTAACTCATCACGAGGCATGTCGGCGGGTGTGATCGAGGGTGGGTTATCACTCCATAGCAGTGATGCCGGATGTCCATGGAACCCGCCTTCTTCCACACGGTGGATTTTGGAGGCCCCTACCCAGTCGCCTTGATTATCAGAGACCCAGAGTTGATCGTTTTTATCCATGTAAAGCCCATTCGGGGTTCTTAGTCCAGTGGCGTAAACTTCAGTCTTCAACGATCCAGGTTTGATCCGTAGGATACATCCTCGATATGGAACACGGGCATACATCCGGGCAATTTTTTTCTTCCGTTCGTTCCAGTCGCCATATTTTTTTGAGGCGAAAAAGTCCTCTTGTTCCAAGCCACCAGTATTGTTCCAAGTTCCTTTGATTTCTTGATCTACGCCTCCGCCGTTTGAGGCTGTTCCGAGACTGATGTAGATGTTTTTCTGAGAATCTTTTACGATGCCAAAGGTGAATTCGTGATAGTTTCCAGAGAAACCCCAGTCGTTAGAGACGACTTCATAAAAGTCAGCTTTACCGTCTGTATTCTTATCATGTAACCGGGTTAGCTCTGTGCGTTGAACCACAAGAATGGTTCCCTCCTCTTCAACATATAATCCGAGAGGCTCGTTTAGGCCTGAGGCAAAGCGTCTCCACTCTTGTTTTTTTTCATTATAGATCATGACTTCACCACGGTGAAAGCACGCAACGAGTTCACCCTGCGCATTGATGTCTATCCCTCCTACCTGGTAATCCACCCCTTTAGGTGCAGGGATAGTTGTGATATCATAATAATCTTCCCATGCAAACTGCGCGAAAGCGGATTGGAATGCGATAAGTAGAATGATGGACTGTATTGTGAATTTAAGCATGTTTTTACAGTTGGCGGTGAGTAATAGTGAGCGTTTGGTTTTGACGTGAATATTTTGTTTCGACTTTGCTATTTGAATTTAGAATTAGCGCATGATCGGGTAAAACAGGTGTCCCTTTGATGGTTCGGGTAATCACATTGTCTTCTAAGGAAATGGTTTCTGTTAATTTCTTACCTTCAATCGTGTAAATGAGAGCAGGTAGACCTTGTTTTGAGAGATGATAGCCTAGAAATTGAGTTTTTTCTGATTTGAAAAGCGGGGTGTCTTCTTTGTAAATGATAGTTCCTACTTTTACAGATGAGGCTCCAGATGCTCTGACGTGTGGCCAGCTATCAATTTTGCCACTAGAAATATATCTTAGGCGGCATTTATCTGTATCCCAGATGATATTGTGTAGCTTTTCAGTGGGCAGAGCAATCGCTATAGATGCCACGCCCGTGTTAGGTAACTTATGCCTAATAATACGTGGCCGTTCAGTATCAGGGTATGGGTCTGTTGTTGGGGGGGCAACTTTATCGACTCCAATCGTAACTTTACGGATGTAGTCGTAGATAGAGTTTAAGTCCTCTATCGGGATGTGAACCATCGCAGGCATGGCAGGCATGTGTGCGCGTTTTTTTCCTGGTTTATGACACCACTGGATAAAGGCTTCGAGTTTACTTTTGGGATAAATTTCTGCGATTTCAACCAAAGAGGGCCCCACTTGAACCTTATCGAGCATATGACAAGCTTGGCAGTTCATCGTGAAAGAGGCTGGCGCATCGATTTCACTAGCTTTTTCCCCATATACAGATAATGCAGAAATGAGAATAATCGGTAGAGATAATTTAAGTGCTATCATCAGAGGGGAGTTAATGAGTTGATTAGGGTTTCTAGCTGTTTGCCGGATTGTAGGTAACTGTCGTAGCATTGTTGCCAGTATCGCAGGTGAGTTTCATATGTAGATTAAAGTTTTCTGATGAGCATTTTACGGAAGGTGATGCCCGTGTCAGAATGGTCTTGGATGTGGATGAATCCAGTATGTGAGCCATAGTCAGAGATGCCGGCTTTATGGTACTTAGATTTATCGTAACGAGCTTTCCAATCTTCGGAACCGATTTCTAGCTTGAAGACTTTTTGATCATTGAGCCAGTGTTCCAGGCTGTTACCTTTAGCGATGATTTTTCCCGTGTTCCAATCGCCATGTTTTTTCACGATCCGTGGGGTTTCCTCCTCTTGAATTTCGTAAAGTTCAGCCGTGCGGTGGGAGACTTTGTTGTCATGATAGTTAGCGTCATCAATAATTTGGTATTCGAAACCGGTAGCGTGGAGTTGGCGGTATTTGATCCCGCTGTTGCTATCGAATTCGATTTTGAATTCAAATTGGAGTTCGAAATCGTAGTAAGCAGTAGTGGTTTCGATGCTTCCTCCGCTCCCTTCTGCGACTTCCTTACGCTTTAGTTCGAGCACGCCATTTGTGAGGCTCCAGCGTTCGCCGATGGATTTTGTTCTGTTACCCTTACTATTAGATGCTGGTTGCCAGTTTTTGGTGATGTCCGTGCCTTCTAGAAGGTTTTTCCACTGAATTTCTGTTGAAGAGAGATCTGCACTTGTTTCCTCACTACAGGTATTAAAGCTTAAGAGAATGGGAGTGAGGAGGAGGTATATTAGTTTAGTATGTCTCATAATTCGATTCGTTTGGAGTTGTCTGGCGCAGATCTGTAGATTGCCTGAATGATAGCAACTACACGGAGAGCCACAGAGTCGCTTGTGAGAGGTTCTGTGTTATGTTGAATTGAGTTTGCGACATTCTCATATTTACGTTGATGCCCAAGGAGATCTATCACGTTTGGATCATTAGCTCCCATTCCATTTTTTGGGGGATTTATCAATACGCTCCGTAATTACTTTAAGCGGTTTTTCACAGATAATGTGTTTGCCAGCTTTAGCGACAGCAACACAAGCATCAGTGAGAATGCTTCACCTTTTCATACTCTAAAATATCAAAAATCGAGCGAAAACCTACTCTATTCCCCAAGCAGTGTAGTCTCAGGCTCTTCTGAAACAATAGATCCACTTGAGAAAATCAAATGAACACTTCTGAAGCTCGAATAACTCAACTTACGAGACAAACTCTATATAAAGCTAGTTTTTCGGAGCTGGTTAGTTTACAAAACCTGACCAAGAATTATCCTTCAGACTAATGTTGAATATGCTTGCGCTCTTGGGTGGTTTTCTGTTTTAGCGTTTTTGTTAAACAGTATATAATACCGATGAGCGACCAGACTATCATTTACACCATAACAGACGAGGCTCCAGCACTAGCCACGTATTCATTTCTTCCCATCGTTAAGGCCTACACGAAATCTGCAGGGCTTGATGTAGAAACGCGTGACATTTCACTCGCGGCGCGATTGCTGGCAGTGTTTCCAGAGGTGCTTACTGATGAGCAAAAAGTGACAAATGATCTCGCTGAGCTTGGTCAGCTCGCCAAGACCCCAGAAGCTAACATTATCAAGCTGCCAAACATTTCTGCCTCTATTCCGCAATTACAAGCTGCGATTTCAGAACTCCAATCACAAGGTTATGCCCTTCCAGATTATCCAGAGGCACCAGCTAATGATAAGGAAAGCGAAATCAAGAGCCGTTATGATAAGATTAAAGGTTCTGCGGTGAATCCTGTTCTTCGTGAAGGAAACTCGGATCGTCGTGCACCAGGCGCAGTGAAGGAATTCGCTAAGCAAAATCCACATCGTATGGGTGCATGGTCTGCGGACAGTCAATCACGTGTCACGCACATGACGGCGGGAGATTTCTGCTCCAATGAGCAATCCGTAGTGCTTCCAGCGGCAACGACAATCACCATTTTACACACCGCCAAGGATGGCGCCGAGACGATCCTCAAGGAGGGTCTCGAGATGCAAGCGGGTGAGATTGTTGATGCAACGTACATGAGCAAGAAGGCGCTCGTAGCATTTCTAAAGGAGCAGAAAGCCACTTCTCAAGCCGATGGAACGCTCTTCTCTCTCCACATGAAGGCGACGATGATGAAGGTCTCCGACCCGATCATCTTTGGACACTGTGTTAAGGTTTACTTCGCGGAACTTTTTGAGAAGCACGGCACGACCTTTGCAGAACTCGGAATTGATGCCAATAATGGGATTGGTGATGTAACCGCTAAGATCGCTGGGCTAGATGCCGCTAAGAAGGCGGAGATCGAGGCTGATCTCGCGGCTTGTATCGCGAACGGTCCAGAACTCGCGATGGTGAACTCTGATAAGGGCATCACGAACCTGCACGTTCCGTCTGATGTCATCATCGATGCCTCTATGCCCGCAATGATCAGAACTTCTGGTCAAATGTGGAATGCTGCAGGAGAACAACAAGACACCAACGCGGTCATTCCTGATTCATGTTATGCCGGTGTTTACCGCGAGACGATTGATTTCTGTAAGGCGAATGGAGCCTTTGACCCAACCACGATGGGGACGGTTCCAAACGTCGGTCTCATGGCGCAGAAGGCGGAGGAGTATGGATCGCACGATAAGACGTTCGAAGTTCCTGCAGATGGAATGATCTGTGTGAAAAATGCAGAAGGCGAAACCATCATGTGTTTCCCAGAACTAGAAGAAGGCGACATTTGGCGTGCATGTCAGGTGAAGGATCTGCCTGTGCAAGACTGGGTGAAGCTCGCGGTATCTCGCGCTCGTGCTACTGGTTGGCCAACCATCTTCTGGCTGGATCCAAAGCGTCCGCATGATGCTAATCTCATTGAGAAGGTGAATGCTTACCTTCCGAACCACGATACCGCAGGGCTCGAAATTCTCATTAAGTCACCGGTAGAGGCCACGAAATATACCCTTGAGCGCCTCGCGAAAGGGGAAAACACGATCTCAGTAACAGGCAATGTTCTTCGTGACTACCTCACCGACCTTTTCCCAATTCTGGAGCTAGGAACTTCTGCGAAGATGCTCTCGATCGTGCCTCTTATGAATGGGGGCGGACTCTTCGAGACTGGCGCAGGTGGATCTGCTCCGAAGCACGTAGAGCAAGTGATCGAAGAAAATCACCTGCGTTGGGACTCCCTCGGCGAATTCCTCGCACTCGCAGTATCCCTAGAACACCTCGCAGAGAAGAACGATAACGCGAAGGCAAAAGTGCTCGGCGAAACGCTCGATGCTGCGACGACGCAATACCTTCTCTCCAACAAGTCACCATCCCGTAAGACTGGTGAGCTCGATAACCGTGGATCTCACTTCTATGTAGCTCTCTACTGGGCGCAGGCGCTTGCAACTTCAGGTGATGCCGAACTTGCTGCCCAGTTCGGCTCGATTGCAGAGTCCCTCACACAGCAAGAAGAAACAATCTTAGCAGAGCTGAATGGCGTGCAAGGTGCCTCCACCGATCTCGGCGGATACTTCAAGCTGGACGAGGAAAAGGCCACCGCGGTCATGCGTCCATCCACGACTCTGAATGGCGTAATCGACGCGATTTAGGGCAGGGGAGCGCGGGCGTCCCGCCCGCTTATTAATCCTCCATTGATTCAAAAAGCAACATGTGGTAAATTGCCATCATGATAAAGACGCAGATCACTGTTCCTGATGAGTTATACAATAAAGCTAAAGAAATTGCGAGAACCCAGGAGTGGTCTCTCGCAGAAGTTTTTAGACGTGGGCTAGAATACATGGCAAGAACACACCCGACCTCTGCACAAGTAGAGGAATGGCAATTTCCTGATTTACCAGCAGACCGTTTTGCGGATGATCTGGATCAGGTAGATTTACGTGAGGTCTTGGAGCAGGATGAAACTGTTTTGATAAATTGTTAGGAAGCTGACTCTGTCGTTACATCTATTGGGCCTGATTCAATGATCGTGAACTGGCTCATGAGTTTTTTTGTTGAACCGACTTATCTGTACGCTATAATGCACATATGAAATCCATAACATACACAGCAGCTCGAGAAACTCTAGCGTCTACGATGCAAGCCGTCTGTGATGACAGAGAGCCTATCATTATTACAAAAAAAAGAGACCAAGCAGTCGTGATGATCTCGCTCGATGATTATGAATCGATGCAAGAGACCAATTATCTCAGGAAATCACCCGTAAATGCGGAAAGGTTGAATGACGCTATCCGACAGTTAGAGGCAGGAAAAGGAGTTGAAAGAGAAATTCAAGATCTCTTATGAAGTTGAAACTCGTTTTTGCCGATCAAGGATGGGAAGATCTTCAATATTGGATAATGAACGATGTCAAAGTGACTAAAAGACTGATAAAGCTGATCGGAGATTGTAGGAGGAGTCCGTTTGAAGGGATTGGCAAGCCCGAGCAACTCAGGGAAAATTACTCAGGATACTGGTCGCGAAGAATTACCGATGAACATCGCTTGGTTTATAAAGTTCACGAAGGTGAACTCTGGATTGCTCAGGCTCGGTATCATTATCAAAAGTGATGCTACGATAATTTCTTCCCAACAAAACGAATATACTCCTCAGCCGCGCGCTTAATATCGGTCGCGACATCTGCGCGGGGCATTGCGAAGGGTGGCACGAACCATGGGTAGGAGCCGATTAGATCAGTAATGACAGCGACCTCGCCATCGCAGGAGGTGCGTCCACATCCGATTCCAATCGTGGGGATGCTTATCGCCTCGGTAATCTTTTTCGCCACTTTTGGGATCACACTTTCGAGAATGATTCCACAGCAGCCTGCGTCTTCCAGACATTGCGCGGCGTCGATGAGTGCGGCGGATTGCTCTTCCGTTTTTCCCTTTTTCTTATAGCCTCCTTCTTCTTTCACGCTCTGGGGGAGCATGCCGAGGTGTCCAATCATGGGGATTCCGGCATCGATGATGGCACGGATTTCCGCTTCTTTATCGCGTCCTCCCTCGAGTTTTACGGCGTGGGCTCCGGCTGCGACAAGTGCTTGCGCGGTCTCTACCGCTTGAACAGGGGAGTTGTAGGTATTAATGGGGAGATCTCCTAGGATGAGTGCCTTCTGTGAGCCACGCGCGACGGCAGAAATATGGTGCAGCATTTGGTCTAAGGTGACATGCGTAGTATCAGGGTAGCCCAGCACAACCATTCCGAGAGAATCTCCGACTAAGAGGACATCTACACCCGCCTCATCCAGCAGGCGAGCGGTCGGGTAGTCATAGGCGGTCAGTGCTGATACGGGTGCTTTACCGTTCGCGACTTTACGTGTTTTGAGATGTTCGGCAGTAATCATGCCGCGAGTTTACCAGTCCTTTGTGATCAGAGTCAATGGCGGCTCTGGAGAATCCAAGTTCTCTAAGAGTTCGCTGATGGATTTATGTTCTTGGGGAAGGATGAGATCAGGGCGAACCTCAGCCAGGGGCTCCAGCACAAACCTACGTTGCGTCATTCGTGGGTGAGGGATAGTCAGTTTCTCAGAAGCGATCCGATCTGCTCCAAAGTATAAGATATCTGCATCGATCGGGCGAGGAGCGTTGATTTCCCCTTGTGAACTATCGATCAGGCGCCCTTGGTGATGTTCCAGAGCCTTACATGCGGTGAGTAATTCATGAGGCGTCCCATTAAAATCAAAGATGACTACAGCATTATAGAAATCGGGTGAACCTGGCGGGCACCCTACGGGAGCGGTCGCGTAAATCGATGACTGAGCCCAGTTATCAGAAGCGCGGAGATCTTGCAGAGCTGATCGTGCTTCTTGTAATTCTGAGAGACGATCTCCGAGATTTGTTCCAAGAGCGATGGCGACTTCATGCATACTCTCATCTTCACTTTAGCAGTGGGAAAAGTCAATCTACAGCGATCATTTTTTCTTCATAAAAATCCTTTCCTCTAGTCTAAAGTTCGCTAAGACTCAGCAAACAGAATTACCTATGTCTCAAGCACCAAAGTATAAACGTGTCATTTTAAAGCTCAGTGGCGAAGCACTCCGCGCCGCTGGAAGTAAGGATAATATTTCTCCTGAAATCGTAGATCGGATCGCTCGTGAAATTAAGGTTCTCACCGAGATGGGAACCGAGGTCGGAATCGTTGTCGGAGGTGGAAACTTCTGGCGTGGTGCTTCTGCCAGTAATCGTGGGATGGATCGCCCAACTGCAGATTATGTTGGGATGTTGGCTACGGTTATGAACTCCTTAGCGCTCCAGAGTGCGATTCGTGCTGAAGGCGTAGAAGTTATCGTCCAAACTGCGATTCAAATGCAGAATGTGGCTGACCCCTATATCCGTCACAAGGCTAAGCGTCATCTTGACCGCGGCAATGTCGTGATTTTCGGTGCAGGCACAGGAAGTCCTTTCTTCTCAACCGATACGACTGCAGCTCTCCGCGCGAGTGAGATGGGCGCAGACGCGATCTTTAAGGCGACAATGGTAGATGGAGTGTATGACTCTGACCCTAAGAAAAACCCTGATGCGGTGAAGTATGATCGTGTTACTTTTCAGACTTGTCTGGAGAAGCAACTAAAGGTCATGGATGCGACCGCATTCTCTCTCTGTATGGAAAATGATATTCCAATTATTGTTTTTGATCTTGGCGAAGAAGGAAATATTGCCAAAGCTGTTGGCGGAGCAGAAATCGGCACCACCGTTCACCTCTAATCTTATACATCTGAATAATTATGGATCCACAAAGCACACTTAAGTCCGTCGAGACCTCAATGCAGAAGTCGCTAGAAAACCTACTCAAGGAGTTCGCAGGTCTCCGTACAGGGAAGGCTTCTCCTTCCCTCGTCGATAACTTAGACATCAACGTCACTAGTTACGGAAGTGTCATGAAGCTGAACACTGTTGCGGTGATCACGACCCCTGAGGCGCGCACCATCATGGTTTCTCCACATGACCCGAGCACGATTACCGATATCGACAAGGGCATCCGTGAGGCAAACCTTGGGCTTAACCCCGTGAGTGACGGAAAAGTTCTCCGTATCCCAATTCCAGAGCCGACCGAAGAGCGCCGTAAGGAGCTTGCAAAAACAGCAAAGGGATACACTGAAGATGCGAAAGTCCGCCTCCGCGCAAACCGTAAAGACGGAATGGATGCAGGAAAAGCGATGAAAAATGACAATGTTCTCACCGAAGATGCTCAAAAAGACTTCGAGAAAGAGGTGCAGGAAATCACAGACACCTTTGTGAAGAAAGCGGACGAAGCCTTCACCGCGAAAGAAAAAGAAATCCTCACGGTATAATTGGTTTTCTGATCTTCTTCCGAGTAGGACGTTTTAGATAAAGCTTCGCTGGATTTCAGTGAGGCTTTTTTTTGTTTGATCAATGCCTTCTAGTGCAGCTCGATTATTCAGCTAATAGCACTTCGATCTTGTGGTGTTTGCCATATCAGGAATCACGAACGAGATGCGTTTAAACGTAACAAACCCCAATTCAGACAAGCTGGATTGGGGTTTGTTATATATGGAGCGGGTGAAGAGATTCGAACTCTCGACATCGACCTTGGCAAGGTCGCGCTCTACCACTGAGCTACACCCGCTTTTATGTGGTAGTGGGCGGAAAGTATTAGAGAGGAATTTTTAGGAGTTCAAGGGAAATCTGCTAAAAAATTTAATTTTCCTAAAGATTACTCTACTTCGGTTCCCCGTCGCTTATTGAGGAGAAATAGCATCCAAACAATCACGAAACAGAAACCAGAGAAGACCGCAATCATACCTGAGGTTGTGGTTTCTCCCACGCCCAACATTTCTGGTAGATAAAGCGCAGCGGCATGTCCACCAATGGCGGCTAGTGTTCCAAAGATGGAGGAGATGATCAGTAAGGGCAGAAGTCGCTTTGTGATCAGCAGAGCGGTCGCAGGAGGGGCGATGAGCATGGCGATGACGATGATGCTACCAACCGACTCAAAACAGGCAACGGTAGTTACGGAGACCATTGTCATGAGGAGGTAGTGCATGAAGCGGGAGGAGAACCCCATCGTGTCGCATAGGTTTTCATCAAAGGCACTGAGGCGGAATTCCTTAAAGAAGACGATGATTAGCGTGAGGTTAAGTAATAGGACAGAGCCGATAATGACGGTTGCCCGTGGAATTTCGGCACCTAAAATAGTGATCGTATCTAGGGGAACCATCTCGATCGCTCCATAGAGGACACAGCTGGCATCAAGATCTACGTGATCAGCAGCGCGTACAATCATGAGGAGCCCAATCGCGAAGAGAGTGGTGAAGACAATGCCCATCGAGGCTCCGCGGTCGACTTGTCCAAAACGGCTAATCCATTGCGTAAAGAGGGCGGTCAGGATGCCAATCACAACTGCGCCAATAAACATGCTGAAGCTCGCACGGGAACCGGTGAGGATGAAGGCCATTGCTAACCCCGGTAGCACTGCATGGCTGATGGCATCTCCCATCATACTCATTTTTCGCAGTACGAGAAAACAGCCAGGGAGGGCACTAGCGACCGCGCACAAGATGGCGGTTACCACGATCCAAGTATCTGAACTATTCCACATCATAGAGCTCCTTCGTTTTGGGGTTTGATTTCATGGAGAGAGGGAGGAATCCACTCGAACTGCTCCTTCAGTTCGTCTTCTAGTCGAGACACGAGATCTGCGTCCAAAACGTGCTCGATCATGTCTGCATCACGGTCCACGTGGCTGGGGGCGATGTCGGCATGTGTAACGAGATAGATCTCCCACAAGCGGTGATTATGAGTGATCCGAGCGGCTTTGCCGAAGCCTTCTTCTGTGAGCCTTAGGATATCTCCTTTTGGCGCTTCTAAGTAGCCTCGCTTAAAGCCGGCTCGGCGGAGTTTACGGAGTTGATCATCATTCCACGTGCGTTTAGCGAGCACCGCTTGACGCGCGACCTCGTTATTGCGCACGCGGTTGACTTCGCTTTTACTGATTCGTGCCTTGTCCTCTAAGATTTCATACATAGCGCGGAGGATGTGTTGTTCCCCTACCTTTTTATTCAGCTGTCTTCTGCGGTGGAGTCTC
>CALKLP010000368.1 GCA_937991965.1 uncultured Verrucomicrobiales bacterium | reverse complement strand
CGCGTGCGAACTTCTCTTCGACTTCATCAAGAAGTACGGGCGTTCTGCGAAGACGGGGGATGTCACAACCTCTCAGGCTTGGATCACTGTGGCTCGTTTTTGAACGTTATTCAAACTGTTTTAGGATGTTTCAGGACGTTTCAGAATGTTTCAAAATGTTTCAGAATATCGACGACCAAGTGGTCCAAGTGGTCCAAGTAGAATCGTAGGGTACATTTTTTAAAACGCCAAATTTTGTTCGATGGATCTTTAATTCTAATTTCTCATTGGCCGAAAAAGGTATACATTGGTCATAAAAAGATCGATATCTTTTCCATGACTATACCTTTTTTCATGAAAGCGAAACGGAGAGCCAAGAGTCCAGACCCTAGAACGATTTCACTTTTTGCGTTTTACTTTTTGAATTTCGATTTTAGGGCAATCCTCGAACGCGCGCGGAGGTTTCAAGTTGATACTTTCTGTTTCTTAGACACATTGGTCACAATTGCCTCGTGAAACACCTCTGTTTTTTGACTCATTCGGTCCAAGTATCAACTTGGTCCAGGATGGGTGTTTTCCAACACGTCCGTCCCTGCCGTTTCTCCCCCTGAAACCGATCTCCCAAGGCTGTGATAAATGCTGTAAAAAAGTATGAACTTGATTTCAAAATATCGTAGTCAGCTGATGAAGTTGATGAAACTGCATTTTGCCCTGTCATTTCCCTTTTTCACGGATGTGCTTCATAAAAGTGTCAACTTGACCAACAAACATATCTTCGATGTACAAGATGATACATGTTGTAAATGACTTGTAATCCAAGTAATCCAAGTGGTTTTAGACGACTTCCGAATATGAAACGTGTTTACAGGGTTGATCATAACGAATACTCTAACTACAGCATTGACAATGTTGTGGTCCATGTGGAATAGTTGTGAAAATATGTTTGATGGTTTGATGGATGGATTCTCAGATTTCTCAGATGACGCAAAAGGTACTGTGGTCAAATGACGATAACCAAGATAGTACCTTTTCATGACTATACCTTTTTTCGTAAAAGCGAAACGGAGAGCCAAGAGTCCAGACCCTAGAACGATTTCACTTTTTGCGTTTTACTTTTTGAATTTCAATTTTAGGGCAATCCTCGAACGCGCGCGGAGGTTTCAAGTTGATACTTTCTGATTCTTCGACACATTGGTCACCATTACCTCGTGAAACACCTCTGTTTTTTGACTCAATCGGTCCAAGTATCAACTTGGTCCAGGATGGATGTTTTCTAACACGTCCGTCCCTGCCGTTTCTCCCCCTGAAACCGATCTCCCAATGCTGTTATAAATGCTGTTAAAAAGTATGAACTTGGTTTCGAAAAATCGTCATCTGCTGATGGAGTTGATGAAACAGCATTTTGCCTTGTCATTTCCCTCTTGTACGGGCGTGCTTGATAAAAGTGTCAACTTGACAACAAACATATTTTCCATTTACAAGATGATACATTCAATACACACGTGGTCATTTCCAACTTCCCCAAGTACAACATCGTTGATCATGTATAAGAATCCTATCTGAGAAATTTATAAGAAACTTCCTACTATTTCAAAGAATTAAATTTGTAAAAAAATAATAAATAGAAGGAAGAATGATTCATACACCTCCTCCACTCGTCACTCGCCCCCTCGTCCCCTCGTCGCAAGCAGAATGAATCAAAATGTGCCTTCTCTCCAACGCTACCGAGACGTTGCCCAACGTTTGAACATCAATGAATTCGTCCGTGACAACCCGACATGCGTGATGGAAGTTACGCGACGTCGGAACAAGCGAGTAGTGGAGTTGTTCCTGGAAAACGGCGCAAATCCTTCGCCGAAATGCGAAGGAGGCTTGACTCCTTTACACGTGGCGGCTTCAAATGGAGATGTGGAAGTAGTCGACTTGCTGGTGCTCGGAAACGCAGATGTCGACGCGAAAGATGACATGATCGGAGGCACGCCGCTTCACGTCGCAGCGACCGCAGGTTACTCCATGGTCATGTTACGTCTCCTGAGAGCACGTGCCAACGTTAACGTCCGAACGGCAGATGGCGAAAGCCCCCTTCATATGGCGTCTCGTCATGGACAACCTGCTGCCGTTAGAATTCTTCTCGATCACAAGGCAAACCCACAGTTTGTTTACGAAGGCCGTGTCGCACTGGAAACGGCAGTGATTCATGGGCACTCAGGCGTAGTCGAAGAGTTTGGGAAGACGCTTGGATTTGAAGTTTGCGGAGGGCGTACGAAAGGCGAACTCTCTTTGAGACTGGCGGCGCAAGTCAAAGACTCAGAAATCCTCATGATGCTCGTTCTCGGTGGCGTCAAGGACGTACATGGCCATGCCTTGTGCAAGTCCTTGTCCGTCGGCGACGAAGAGTCGTTCAAAATACTTCTTAGCGCGTCCGAGAACCCAAAGGAGTACGTGAACAAAGCCCGCTTGGCCACGAAAAACTTGTCGACCTTGGAATGCTGTATGATGCCGAGTGGTCTTTGCTCGACAAGCGGGCGAATGGTGCGGAGACTTCTAGACGCCGGGATGTGTTCCAATGACATACTTGGAGAATTCATGACTTCTGTCGCTCCCAGTTTGATCGAGAAATACTTCAAATCAAACTGCGACATCAAAGCGTTGGGTCTAAACCAAATTCTTCGCCTTGTCCTCCAGGAGCCCGCTATCCATGCCCTTTCTTGGGGGTGGCCATCACGTGCAGAGAAGAGCAAGAGGAGCGTTCGGTTGTTGCAGCATGGTCTTAGGTTGCAGAGGGCAACGAAGAAGAAATTCGTTACCGTGCTCCTGGCGGGTGTTTCGAGGAAGAAGATAGGGTGATGGTTTTTCCCCGTCAAACCATTTCATATTTGCATCAAGCCCAAACTAACTTCCCCACGTACAACATTTATAACCATCGCTGTCGTTCCCGACATCCCCAAGTACAACATCGTTAACCAGGTAGAACTATCTGGTCTGGGTAACTTACTTTGGAGATTTTATGGTTACAGACGACACGTGGTCATTTCC
>CALKLP010000367.1 GCA_937991965.1 uncultured Verrucomicrobiales bacterium | reverse complement strand
ATTGTAATTCTATCGTTGGGACGTCCACCTTGTTCCTCTGAACGGGATCATGAGACCAATGTGGTTGGTCTAGGATAATGCAATAGTGGGGGTGTTCAAACATTGGTGTACATATGGTTCCTTGGTTCGTTCGTTTGATGGTTAGTTGGTTCGTTTTCTTTGAATCTAAACCAGCATAACCTTCTTCCCACTATCCCTCTCTATCCGACGAACCTTGTCCGCCATGTTGGCCGTAAGTAAATTAAAACCTTCCTTCACAAACTTGTTATACACCAGGACATCCTCTTGCAGACCCAAAGTCTTGTGCTCGTGGATCCAACCCATATCTCACTCAATTTATTTTTTTTCTTATTGAACAGTGTACCTATATTCACAAAAATTTATGTATGCAATGAATATAACAGAATAAATATACATGTCAGTCACTTGGGTACAGGATGCAAATAGCAGGTACGAAATATCGTCTGTTCAACACCTCTTACAATTAATGAATCAGGGTTCATTATACACCGACTCGGGTACTCCTCCTTCCGACTACTGGGACGCCTTGTACATACAGACAGTCGACATTGATCTTGCGACTCATCATGCGAACATCACACCAATCGGTACTACAGCCGGCGCGTTTCAGGGAGGATACGATGGAAATTTATATAAAATATCCAATTGGTCCTATACATCCACCGACTCCGGTGAAAGAGTAGGATTCTTCGGTAGAGTGGTATCGGGTGATTACAGGCGTATCCGTATGTCTGGGGTGTGGACACTGGACACGCAGTCACTAGTTTCGGGAGTATTGTGTGCGCAAGCTGTTGGAAACTGGTACGACATCGAAGCAGACTTCTCTGAAGGAACCTCTTACGTCATAGATATTGCCTCTGGAAATGGATCAGGCGGTTTAATGTTAGGACTAATGACCGGTGATGCTTACGGGCTAACTGTTCGAGGTATTATTACCACTATTCAGGCAACGAGTCCGAACAGTGTGACATGTGGAGGGGTTATTGGACGAGTGAGTTTTGGTACAACTACACTTTGTAGAAACATTGCACACTTTCCAAACGGATTTAATGGAAGTATAATCGGTGGCGTTGCTGGAAACATTGCTTCTAATTCTGGTGCAACCATTAGCAAATGCTTGAATGCAATGACAGGAAATATAACAGCTACTGACTTTGCAGGTGGTGTAGTAGGGATTGTGTCGTCAACGTCAGCCTTAGATTCTGCAGTAAATAGTATGAAAGGAAACATAACAGCAACGAACGAATCGGGTGGAATCATAGGGATATACTCGATCTCTTCATTTGGAACACCAACAGTAACGAGAGCACTAAACTACATGTCAGGAAATATCTCAGGGTCGCTTTCATCGGCGTTTATCGGGAACCTTAGACTTTCGAGTGGAACTCCAGATATTTCAATATCCAAATCTATTGTTGCAATGAATGGAACAGTAGATGAAACGGTTTTTGGTTCCAAAGCATTCACACCATCCCCATTAGAGGTAACCGTCGATACTAGTTTCGGGTTACAATTCGCGTCGGATACTGACGGAACGGCAACGATGTTCACGGATGCAAACCTATTGTTCCATCCTGATTTCCTCGACACACCTTACTTTTTAATGGAGGCGACCGATCCAGATGGGACCGAGTACAAGTGGGATTTCATCCATGGAAATCTGCCCACAAAATACCCACTGTACTCTCATTTGAGCGTACACAACACGGATGTATCGTACCCTATATACGTAGATTATGACACACCGATTACCAACACGTCGGCAAACCTAACATTTTCAAATGTGAGTAATGGGTATATTTACGTAGACCCATCTCTCACTATATTGGAGACAACTGCCACTCAAATGTTTGATAGATTCACCTTGTCTGTCATCGTTATACCGGTAACCAAGGGAGATTTTATCATACCCGGAAAAGTTATATACGACATTACAGATCCATCCGTGCTGGCGTCGATAGACCAGAACGAAATATTCGACACGGGGGATATTGTTAGAGTCGTTGCTAACGTATCAGGAAGCCGAGAGCTTGACACGATATTTGTTAAACGCGGAGAAAACTTGGACGTGTCAAATGTGTCTTCGGTCCTAGCACCTTTCGAACAAGCAGTAGTAGGAACACAGGACATCAACCTGATTCTCTCAGACACGACCCTTGTTCCAATCACATTTGACAGTGGTTCAGGAGACGTTACCGTTCAAGGGATCACCCATTCGTCGGGAGATCAGTTTATACTAGACGGGAAAAAGGTTACTTTCAAGAATATTTAAATTCAACATAAGCCCTGATGTGTATATGACTCTTTAATTCAAACCAACTTAACCTTCTTCCCACTATCCCTCTCTATACGGCGAACCTTGTCCGCCATGTTGGCCGTCAGTAAATTGTTCAAATAGTTCAAATAGTTCAGATCCATCTACGAGCATTCCTCTCCTGAAGACTTGTGGCAATCGTAGAGAGTATAGTCATCATACCCTCGTTGTTGGCAGCAAGGGTCTCGTTGTTGGCAGCAAGGGCATCCATCATAGCTTCGTGGCGTAGAGCTTGGCGTTCCTCTATTGCCAATAAAGTGTTAGAAACTTGTCGCTGCTGGGTCTCGACCAGTCCCTTGGTAAATGTATTCAGACCTTCCATCTGCTCATCGTTCGCCGACTGGTATCTGTTCCTGTTGTTTCTGCGTTTGCACATGAAACCCATCACTCCTATAGGAGCAAAGCAAGATAATATAGTTGTAGTTTGAGACCAATAGTGTTCACTTTTATCACCATCGGATACATTTGAGACTTTCCTGAAATTTATTTCTTTTACCGAAAAATATCCCACCAATGATACCAGGGAAACAAGACTTATTATACATAGAGTATACTCCAGACAAAGATAAATCTTCGTCCACAGTGTTCCTCTGAACGGGATCATGAGAATAATTTGGTTGGTCTAGGATAATGCAATAGTGGGGATGTTCAAACATTGGTGTGTATATGGTTCGTTCGTCTTTTGGTTCGTTGGTTCTTTGGTTCGTTTTCTTTAAATCTAAACCAACTTCACCTTCTTCCCACTATCCCTCTCTATACGGCGGACCTTGTCCGCCATATTGGCTGTGAGCAAATTGAAACCCTCCTTCACAAACTTGTTGTACACGGGAACATCCTCTTGCAAACCCGAGGTCTTGTGCTCGTGGATCCAACCCATATCTCGCTCAAACTTTAGCAAGTCTTCGTAAGGGAGAGACTCCATGTGCTTTAAGACTGCCTGCTCGTTCTTGTCCTTCAAGTTATCCATCAACATTCCAAAACCATCAGACTTTCGATGAGTCTCCCATGCACCATCCTGCTCCAGACGACCACTAATGTAACCGCTCTTCAAATCAGTCTTGAAATTCATATTCTCTTGCAAAGAATACATCTTGGTTCCAAACCTGAAGACCACGTCAGGACCATGGTGCTCCGCCAAGAGATTCTGAATGAACTCGGGAGTTATGTGCTCCAAAGACTCTTGGCCGATTGGATTCACGATGATCAAATTGATGTTGTTGTTTGTAGTGTTGTTGGTGGTACTGTTGTCGTTGTGGATGTTGTTTGTGATAGATGAGACATCACTTGCTTTCCTCTTTTTCGATTTCTTGTGACCCCCGTGTTTCAAAATTTTACCCGTAAAATCCAGAGTGTTTCCGTCAAGAGATTT
>CALKLP010000366.1 GCA_937991965.1 uncultured Verrucomicrobiales bacterium | reverse complement strand
CTATTTATTCAGGGCGGAGCCTTTATGTGGCCTTTGCTCGCACTCTCCGTGATCTCGATCATCTTGATTATTGAACGTCTCGTCTTCTTTATGGGGAGGCAGTATCAGTTCATGAAGAATCTTGAAGAAGGAGTGGAAGGGGGAATCCCAGAAGCAACGAATAACCCTCTCCTTAAGGTGATCCGAAGCTATAAGGGTGATCTTTCGCTAGGGGAAGACAATGCTATGAACGTAGGTGGGCGTGAAGCATCACGACAAATTAACCAACATGAACGTGGGCTCAAGGCGCTGGCCACCATAGGGGCGATTTCGCCGCTCGTGGGACTTCTGGGAACCGTTTGGGGGATGGTGAAAGCTTTTGCGAAAATGGCGGAACTTGGCGGCGAAGTAACACCTGCGGACTTTGCTGATGGTATTTGGACGGGACTACTTACAACTGTAGCTGGGCTTCTCGTGGCGATCCCCGCGGTGACCGCGTCTAGGATGTTTGAGGCTCGAGTAGATAAGCTAGCCTCAGATATGAACGAACTCGCCTCGCATTTAAAGGAGCGTTACTTCCCCAGTTAGAGCGTATGTCAACTTTCCTTCCTGTTAGACGAAAAATCGATGCGTCGATCGATATGACCCCACTGATTGATGTGGTCTTTCAGTTATTAATTTTCTTGATGGTGAGTAGCCACTTCACCAAGCCTGATGTTCAGGTAGATCTGCCGAGTGGAAAAGGAGAAGCCGTTAAAGTCGATGCCGTGTTAGAAAAGCATGTCTTGGTAATATCTCCCGAGAACATGACTACGCTGAATGGTGAGTCCGTTACTCAAGAGAGTTTTGAGAAAGCACTAGCTGGAGAAATTCTGCAAAGTGGAGTGAAACGCTTAGAGATTCGGGGCGATAAGACTTCTGAGCTGGGCACCTTTATTGATTTGATCGAGAAAGCAAAAGCAGCAGGGGTCACCTCTCTAGGCTATCATAAAAAAGCAGTCGAAGAGAACTAATGAAATCACCGCATCCATCTCTAAAGTGGGGATTCGTAATTATCCTGACGGGGGTTCTTCATGCAGCTCTCTTCAAAGCGACGTTACCCAACAAGATCGTTGAGGCTGAGCGCCAGGATGCTGAGGTAATTGAAATTGACCTGAGTATTGAGGAGGAACTAGTAACTCCACCTCAAGTAACCAGTGTTGAAGAGCCACCTTTAGGAGAGGTAGAAATGGAAGAGCCAGTGGAGGAGCCAGTGGAGGAGCCAGTGGAGGAGCCAGTGGAGGAAACTCCGCAACCAAGAGAAGAATTACCCGATCCAAAGGTCGAAGAACAGAAGCAAGAGCAACTGCGTATTCAAGAAGAACAGAGATTGGAGGCTGAACGCTTAAAGGAAATCGCTGAGCAGGAGAGATTAGAAAAGCTTAGAATCGAGAACGAAGAACTTGAAAAATTGCTCGCAGAGAAAGAGCGTCGCGATAAAATTAAGAAACAAGAAGAGGAAAAAAATCGTCTCGTAGAGGCTGAAAAGAAGCGGTTAGCGGACTTGTCGAAAAGAAAGGCTGAGGCAGAGCGAGCGAAGAACGAAGCCATTGCGCGTAAAAAGTATGCAGAAGAGCAAGCGCATAAGAAGAAAATGGCCGATGCCGAAAAAGCGAAGAAAAAAGAAATCGCCCGCCAAAAATACTTAGCGGATCAAGAGCGGAAAAAAAAGGAGAAAGCTGTAGCTGCCGCTAAATACGCGAAAGCGGCGGAGGAGAAAAAAAGAAAGGCACTGGCCAATAAAATCGTTAAATCTCCTTACAGCACAAGTAGAAGTAAACCCTCATATCCGAAGACGCTTATGCGTAAAAAAATCGAGGGCGCTGTCAAGGTGAAGGTGCAAATCGGTTCCAATGGGAAAGTCTCCAGTGCTTCTATCTATAGCTCGAGTGGTCATGGCGATTTTGATTCCAGCGCCTTACGAGCCGCAAAAAAATGGAAATACAAACCTGCCTACAATGGCTTAGGCCAGCCTGTTTCTTCCTCAAAAGTGGAGACGATAATGTTCAAACTAAGGTGATTGGCGCTGTATTTCATGTTAACAGAGATTTTTTCGGTATGATTTCTGATATGAAATATCAATTTTTGTTTGGAACGCGTTAAGTGTAGATTGCTTTGATTCACTATTTGTATAGTGTGGTCATTCTTGTGAAATAATTTCATTTTTCAGGTTAGATTTTCACTTTTCCTAGCGTATTATGTTGTAGATATGAAAGTTACTTTTGTCCTGCTCTTAGCTCTCTGTGCTTCATCTTTCGCTAACGAGATTAAGATGTATGAACCCACTGGTGAAACGCCGATGTTATCTCCAGAAGAAGCTCTGAAGACTATGCACCTTCCGGAGGGTTATTCTCTAGAACTTGTTGTAGCGGAACCTCATGTAGAGGAACCAGCGGTTATTGCTTTTGATGGAAATGGACGCATGTATGTCGCAGAGTTACGCACGTATATGCAAGATGCTGATGGAACGGGAGAGGATGAACCAATTTCTCGTGTCTCCTGGCACGAGGATACGGATGGAGACGGTAAGATGGATAAGCATGGAGTGTTTGTCGATAATCTGCTGTTGCCACGCATTATTCTGCCCCTGGACGATCGTATCCTCATTCAGGAAACTCATACGAATGACATTTACTCCTACCGTGATACTAATGGAGACGGCACTGCCGATGAGAAAAAGATCTGGTATGAAGGCGGGAAGAGAGGCGGAAACATGGAGCACCAACCTACCGGTCTGATCTGGTCTCTCGATAATCACCTTTACTCAACTTATAATACTTATGCTCTTAAATATAATCATGATGGGACTGTAATGAAGGAGAAAACGGGACACGGTGGGCAATGGGGACTCACTCAAGACGATTGTGGAAAACCATGGTTTATCCAAGCAGGATCTGAGATCGGCCCACATCACTTCCAAGCACCCATTCTCTATGGGACATACTCACATCCTGACGAATACCCAGCTGATTATCGCGAGGTTTTTCCTCTAGTTGGGCTGCCAGACGTTCAAGGAGGGCCTAAGCGCTACCGTCCTGATCATAAAAACTTGAACCATTTCACTTCTGCCTGCGGTCAAACAATCGTGCGTGGGGCTAACTATCCTACAGATCTAAAAGGGGATCTTCTCTTTGCGGAGCCAGTAGGGAGACTTATTCGCCGTAGCCCGATCGCAGTTGAGGATGGAATCACCAAGCTTTCGAACGCCTACCCTAAGAGTGAATTTATCCGTTCTACAGACCCGAACTTTCGCCCAATCAACATGTGTAATGCGCCAGACGGCACGACTTACATCGTAGACATGTACCGTGGAATTATCCAGCAAGCCTCATGGACCAAGAAAGGCAGTTATTTACGTGATGCTATCGAAGCGTACGGACTGGAGAAAAATATCGGGAAAGGAAGAATTTACCGTCTCGTTCATAAAGGTCATCCTCGCAGCAAGGAGAAGCCTAACATGCTAAATGAGTCTGCTACTCAGCTGATTGCTCACTTGGAGAATAAGAATGGTTGGTGGAGAGATACGGCTCAAAAGCTGTTAGTTCTCAAGAATGACAAAAGTGTGATTCCTGCTTTAGAAAACATGGCGAGAGAAAGCGGCTTTAATCTCGCCCGTATTCATGCCCTCTGGACGCTTGAAGGTATGCAAAGCGCTTCTCCAGAACTTGTTCGTGCATTTAT
The DNA here is from genome assembly GCA_937991965.1 of uncultured Verrucomicrobiales bacterium. Lineage (GTDB taxonomy): Bacteria > Verrucomicrobiota > Verrucomicrobiia > Verrucomicrobiales > Akkermansiaceae > WTJZ01. The sequence goes on along the minus strand of CALKLP010000366.1, from coordinate 10,512 downwards.
AAGGGATATGGATCCCGTCGTTAGAAGAACAGGGCTTAGAGTATCTGAAAGCCTCTACAGAGCAGGAGATCTTAGTTTTGAGAAAGAGGTAACCGCGGCGTTCCAAGATAATGATCCTGAAGTAGCATCTCAAGCTCTTCTGAGTGCTAAGCGAATGGGCTTCTCGGCGAGCCGTAAATTGATTGAGCAAGTTATGAATACCTCCAGCAGTGAGGGGGTAAAAAGCCTTGCTAAGCAGATTATCACAGGTGCCAAAAACGCGCCACCCAAGCTCCCCGCAGACCAGCTTGCTCAATACAAAAACGGGGAAGAAATTCATAAGATGCTCTGTGCTGCTTGTCACGGGAAAGATGGGCAAGGGGTCTCTACACAAGCAGGGGATCAGACGATTTATCTCGCACCCTCCTTCGTAAATAATCCTCGCATGAAAGGTCATCCTCACATTTCTATCAAAACCCTTCTTCATGGTCTATCTGGTCCGCTAGATGGGAAAACCTATTCGGGAGCGATGATCAGTATGCAGAGCCACGGAGACCAATGGATTGCCGATGTTCTCTCCTATTTGCGCTATAAATATAACGAGAAAGCCAGCTTTATCTCTGAAGAACAAGTCGCAGCAGTTAAGCAAAAATACGCTGGGCGGACAGAGACTTGGACACAGGAAACCCTTCTTGAAGGCATTCCAGTTCTCATGGAAGATAAGTCATCATGGGTTGTTAAGGCTAGCCACAATGCGGCAGCAGCTAAAAATGCCATCGATGGAAATCCAGAAACTCGTTACACCACAGGAACGCCTATGGAGAAAGGGATGTGGTACCAAGTTACTTTACCTGAAGAAACTCTCCTTCATGGTTGCCACATTGATTATTCCTCCTCTCCCAATGATTTCCCAAGAGGCTACCTCGTGGAGCATTCTGCAGATGGTGAGAACTGGGTGAAGCTCGCAGAAGGAAAGGCGCGAAAGAAGAGGCTGAATTTTCAACATAAGCCAACAAAAACTAAGCATATTCGTATTACCCAAACCGGAGGCAGCAAAAAATCCTACTGGTCTATCCATGAGCTTGGTTTGTTGACATCAAACTAGTGTCTCATCAAGAAGAGGCATCGTAGGCAATGGAGTAGCGTTAAAACGAAGGAGCTTACCGTCTGCTTTATTTTGAAGCCATTTCGAAGAATGAGGTATTGGGGAGGGTAGAGTAGATATCTAAACCCATTTGGTAAAGGACGTAGGGTTTCATTGCTTTGCGGCAGTGAATAACGATAGGAGAATTTACTGACTCCAAATCATAATCTTCCATGAGAGCGTGTTTGACGCCGTCACTAGCCTCAGAATTAATCTTGATATGGACCTCTTCCCAAGTCTCCCAGTTCTCATCGGCAGGGAGTTCATGCTTGATTTTCGTTTTCGGCCAGCTTGTTGCCTGAATTCTGGAGAGAGAAAAATCGCGATAAGATTCTCGCTCCTCACTCCAAGCCCTGACATGATAGCGTGATCCTACAAAGCCGAAGGCATGTGGAATGATACGGTGTTTTTCGGCTTCTGCATCACGCCCAGGTTGGTAATGGATGGTAACCGTACGTTCTTGTCGGATTGCTACCATGAGATTACGCGTCACTTTTTCATTGAGCGCTTTCACAGGGAGAGTCAGTTGCCCTACGGTATTCTCACTCTTCTGTAATTCTTTAGGTAATGAGGGGGGGGCAAAGACGCACTTCATCTTCGGATTAGCCAAGTATCTCCGCACCTTTAGCGAATACTCCATGGCCTTTGGATTCAGTTCTAGATAGCTTTGGATGACAGCTGTCGCCTGCTGTGGCGAACACCCGAATCGATCGATAATCTCTTTCCGACTCATTACACCGTTCCACCAGATTAGTTCCTCCACGTAACGTAACTGCTGCTGGCCTAACCAACTGTCTCTATTAACAATGTTCCCCATAATCTTGTCTATGTTTAACACGGGGATTAACGGTCGTCAAATACGTTACTATTCAGATTAAAAACTGTTTCAGCGTAAGGGGAGTGAAAGGACAAGGTAGGTTATGTTTTCGCCAGATTAAGCGCACTCGAATAGTCATCGATCAGTTACAAATATTGGAATGTAGCTCCTGAGTTTCGCGAGGAATTCTTCGCAGTCTTTTGGTGAGAAAAACGAAATTCCGGATGAGTAACCATACAGATAAAAAGCGCTAAAACCTTTTTAAAAAGGAGTACCCCAGGCCGGACTCGAACCGGCACGTTCTAGGAACAATGGATTTTAAATCCACAGCGTCTACCAATTCCGCCACTGGGGCAGCGGGAAGAAATTCTTAAACCAGATTTAGGGAGGCTGGCAATAGGAATCTTGAAATTCTTTTATGGGTCTAGTTCTTACAACACAGCTACTCGTATTAATTGCGAAGATACTGAAAAAAGAAATACCGACGATGGGACTCGAACCCATACACCCGAAGGCGGCGGATTTTGAATCCGCTGCGTCTACCAATTCCGCCACGTCGGCATTTGTGGAAGATTGGTATTAATCAGATTTAATCGACTGAAAAGAATAAAGTGAGAGAAATCTGGATTTCATTGCTTACTTTAAGGAACCTAGAGGGATCGCGCACCCGATGGCGTCTGCGATGGCGCGGAGGAGTTCGGTCTCGTGGTCTGTGAGTAGGTGATCGGATTGGGCTTGGTTATGCATGGCGCGGACGAGTTGGTTTTTCACTTTTGGAGAGGCATGTTGGCAGGTGTCGAGGGTCTGATGCAGTTTTTGTACGTCCTCTGGGCTGAGCAGAAGTTGATTCTTCTCACAGCGGTGCATGAGTTCAGAGAGGAAGCGTGCTTGTGACTTGATTTGTTCCATGCGTCTGTAGTGAACTTTAGCGTAAGACGCCCCTTCAGCGTGGCGGATGAGGTGGCGCTCAATGACCTGCTGGAGCATATACTCAAAGAGTGAAACCTCTCGATCGGCGTGGGTGAGTTCACGGGTGATTTCGATGAATCGTTTTTTGGCAGGTTGGCTGAGACGGCGCAGGGTTGGGATAGCGATGTCGATGAGGGCGACTTGATCGATGCTGTTGATGTGGTCCAGTTCCGTGCTCCAGCGGTGGATGAGGTCGAGGCCTTTTGGGTCGTCAGAAATCTGCCCGAGGTGATGGGCTTCCATGCCCTGCGTTCCTCCTCCAGCGGAAACGAGCATGGCAAAAATGAGCATTTGAGCCTCAGTGGTATCATGGGCTGCTTTCACGAATACGGGAGGAAGATCGCCAAATGATTCGAGAGGAGTAATTGGTTCTGGGGCGCGGTATTGCTCTTGTCCAGCGAAGCTTGAGGTTCGTGCGTCGGCTTTTTTGTTGATGGGCTCGAGTCTCGGCTTTTGGAACTCGCCATCCCAGTCTTTTTTGATGCGCTTGATTCGTTCTTCTAGCGGTGGGTGGGTCGCAAAACCAAAGGAAAAGAACCCTCCGTTCGCAAAGAATAAGTGGCTCGCTTCCGATGCCTTGGGCGCAAGGATTGTCGATCCGTCGCGGAAGCCGCCGATCTTAGAGAGTGCGCCGGCGATAGTATCTGGATTCCGCGTAAACTGCACGGCGGAGGCATCTGCGAGGAACTCGCGCTGACGTGAGATAGCGGCCTGGAGTAAGCGAGCACAGAAGACGCCTAAGCCTCCAATAATCATGAGACCTATACCTAAGGCGATGATCACCATCGTGATCTGCCCTGAATCGCGGTCGCGGTTTCCACCTACTCGCATACGGCCATAAGAAAGCGAGCGAAAGAGCATTTGCCCGATGATGGAGATAGCGGTGAGCCCAAAGACCCAACCGACCATTTTCATGTTCATCTTCATGTCGCCGTTCAGGATGTGACTGAATTCGTGGGCGATAACGCCTTGGAGCTCTTCTCGATTCAGTCGCTCTAGGCAACCACGCGTCACGCCAATGACGGCATTGGCTGGCTCCGTGCCCGCTGCGAAGGCATTGATCCCGTTTTCGTGATCCATGACGTAAACCATGGGCACAGGCACGCCAGAGGCGAGAGCCATTTCCTCTACAACGTTCAGTAAGCGTTGGTCATGGAAGTCCGAGGGAGAGCCATCAAGCAAGCGTCCTCCGAGATCATTGGCGACGACATCTCCTCCACTAGCAAGTTGCATAGACTTGTAGCTAAAGGGGACAAGAATGGTCATCCCCGCAATGAGGGCTCCGGCGGCAAAAGGCTCCCAAGGAAGATCTGTAATGGAGAGCGGTGCTCCAGATGAACCGAGGTAGGAACTGCCTTGATAGAACAGCCCGACAAACAAAAGCCCAACCGCAACCATTACAAAAATGACGGAGATAAAAAAGAGGAACCCAAGCTTACGCGTCTTTTTATGCGCTTGCTCCTGTGCTTCGTAGAAATCCATATTGTTACTCTATTGCATACTTCTTGAAAAGGTAATGGGAAAAATGAAGGAATTTTATAGTCGCCAATTTCAGGGTGTTTCCTTGATAGTGAAGCTGTGTCTGCATCCCGAACATCCCGAGTTAAAACCTGGGCGACGCTATTGCTCGTCTTTATGGCGGTGCTCTATGCTGTCGCGCGGAGCTTTGCAGATCACCATGTAGCCTGGCATTGGGTGCGCGCTTTTGCGGAGGCTGGAATGATCGGCGCACTAGCGGATTGGTTCGCGGTGGTGGCTCTCTTTCGCCACCCGATGGGAATTCCAATTCCTCATACGGCCATTGTGCAGCGGAAGAAGGATCGTATCGGGGCGAGGTTAGGCCACTTTGTAAGGGTAAACTTTCTCTCCGCTGAAGTGCTCCGCGCCCAGATGGTCAAGCATGGCGTGGTTCCAAAAGCGATGGAATGGCTGACGCAAAAAGAGAATAGGGAGAAGGTATCCCATTTCATCGGCGGTCAGGCAATTCGTATTGCGCAAAAGTCGGATTCAAGTGCGTTCTGCCAAAAGGTCTCGAAGGCTCTTTGTCAAAGGCTGGCTACGCATCCAGTCGAGAGAGGGGCAGGAAGATGGATGGAGGAGGCGATGCACGGTGCCGAGTTTCGCCAAGTGGTCGCTCCGATATTTGGTAAACTGGCGGTCGGGATCGATGACCAGCGCGAGTGGGTCGAGCAAGAAGCGGGACAACGCGCACCGCTCTCACGCTCCAAGATTCTCTCTCGCCTCACCAAGGGCGTGACGAAGGCCTTTTCTGGCCATGTCGTGAATCAGGTTTCAGACCAGCTAAAGGAAGCTAGTATCGATCAGGAACACCCGCTCTATGAGAAATTAGAGCAGTCCTTGCGTGAGCTCGCGGTTGAGTTACAAGCTGACGGAGAGAATAGCGAGTGGGCTAACTGGCGGGAAAAGATCCTCCGTAGTGAGAGAATGGAGGAGAGTGTAGCAGCCCTATTGCTTCAAGCGGGAGAGATGGTCTTTACCGAGAAAGCGGCGCTACTGCATGAGCTGCAAGACGGATTAGGGCAGGTCGCAACGCGTGTGCTTGCTCATCCCGAAGAGCTGCAACGTTGGGAAGAGGAAATCGGCCAATTAGTGGGGAAAGTAGCGGATCAATACGGCTCGGCCTTTGAAAAGCTAATCCATACGAGAGTGCAAGAGTGGGACGCGACCGCGCTCTCAGATAGTATCGAGCGCAGCGTCGGTGCCGACCTGCAATACATCCGCATCAACGGCAGTCTCATCGGTGGTTTTATTGGTCTCGCGCTCCATGGGATCGGCTTGCTGATTTGGGGCGGGTAGAAGGAGAAGCAGTTAATTCTTGAGTCGATCGCTCTTCATGATAAGATGTAAGGAGTTCAAGTAAGGAATTTACATTATGGCAATATCGACATTAACAACGAAAGGGCAATTTACGATTCCCATCGAGCATAGAAAAACACTCTCGCTTCATAGTGGGGATAAGATCACGTGCTATGTGGAAGGAGATAAGCTCATCATCGTTCCTGTCAAAGGAGCGATTACAAATGTGAAAGGAATGTTCGGAAAGGCGCAGAGAACAGCGAGCCTAGAAGATATTGATGAGGCCATCGCGAAAGAAGTTGCCAATAATATGGGTGAAATATGATTGGGCTGGATACGAACGTGATTCTGCGTTACGTGATGCAGGATGACCCCAAGCAGGCGGAAGTGGTAAATCGGGTTTTTGAAAATGACATTTCCGAGACTAATCCGGCCTTTATCGGCTCGGTGGTTTTGGTTGAAACCTGCTGGACTCTAAAGAGCTTTTACAAAGTAGAATCGACAGGTATTTTGGAAATGATCGAAAACTTTTTAATTGCCCCCGAATTATCTTTAGAGAACAGGGAGCTGACCTGGCAAGCGCTTCAACACGCAAAGGGCGGATCGGTTGACTTTGTTGATGCTCTTATCGGATGTATTAGTGTGGCCCATGGTTGTGATTTCACCCTTACTTTTGATAAGAAAGCAAGCAATGGCGTGAATTTTCATCTGCTTAGCTAAAGCTTTAACGATGATACGGCTCACCGCGTAGAATGGTTTGGCCCCGGTAGATTTGCTCTAGGAGAACGAGTAAGGCTAGTTCATGCATCATGGTCATCTTGGAGAGGCGGAGGAGGAGTCGTGCTTCTTGGCGGAGGGCTTCGGTGTGGCCGTCTGAGGCTCCGATAAGGAAGGAGACGGATTTAATAGTGGGGTCATCTGTCCAGCCTTGCATTTGTTGGGCGAAGCTGGCGGAGGTGAATTCCTTACCACGTTCATCCATCGCGATGATGACGCTGCCTTTCGCGGCTTCTAGGAGGCGCTTCGAGACGCTCTCAGAGTCGCCGTCTTTAACATGAATAAGCTCGAACTTACCGTAGCGTTGCAGTCGCTTTAGGTATTCGGCGATTCCTGTTTTGGCGTATTGGTGGGAGGTTTTCCCTGCTGCGATGATCCTAAAAGTCATTGTTCCAGTGATTGTAAATAAAGGGCTTGCTCGCGAGCTGCGTTATTGAGGAAGCTAAGAAGTTCCTGCTGAGTAGGATTTCCAGTGAGGGCGGAATAGACTCCGAAGAGTTGCGGAACGGTATCGAGGTGTAAGGTCTGCTGGTTGTGCAAAAGTTGAGTTTTAGTCATCGTGTGCTCGGAGGTGTTCTCTAGTGCGCTGACCGTATCTGGCGCAAGCTCATGGACGCGTTGGCGGACGCTTTCGAGTTCAGCAGGAAGAATCTGGTGATGGAGCTCGAGCTGAAGGATGTCGTAATTCTCTGGATTAGCTTGTTTTGCGGATGCGAGAAGTCGGTGGATTTCGCGGCCTTCTGGTGTATGTGAATGGGGCAAGAGCGTGACTTGAAAGTGATGTTCAAGTTCGCCCGGGTTGGCGGCGAGTTCATGAAGCAACTGGTGTAAGGCTAAACAATACTCGCACGTCCAATCGTATAGATACCCCAGCGCGATAGGGGCATCACTTTTTGGTCCTAACGATAGTGTTTCTGTGAGAGAAGTGGATGTTTGGCCTTGGAAGATGGGCTGCAGGTCTTGGTTCAGGGAGAAGAGGAGGGGCGTTTCTGCAGCTCCGTGTTTATGGTGCTGCGCGGAGATGACGGCGGATTGTTGCGGAGCGGGGGTGAGAAATTGCACCGAGACCATCCCTGCAACCATTATGAAGCTGAGCATGAGAGGCAAAAATACAGGAGGTGGGTTTTCTCGGTCTTGGTAACGCGTGAAGAGCTGCCCTAGTAATAATAGTGACGCTAGTGTGCCCAGACTGTGAATGACGCAACAAAAGGGGCAAAAACTACGAATAATAACCGCTTGTAAGGCCGTAAACCAGAGGGCGCTACCGATAATTAAGAGGCAGAAAGTCGAGGAAAGCAGGTTCACCATGCGGCTGTGAAATGGCCGACATTGGGTTAAGACTAAAAGCACGAGGTAGGTGAAGAGGCCAAGTAAGGCGATAGGAATGCCGAGGAGCTTCGCCCATGGTGAAGTTACCACCGCGCTACAATCCCCACCTGCGCCACAACCTATGGATGCCGTGATGGACTCATACGTGAGCCAGCCAGATAGCAGAATGGCAAGAAGGAGCAGGAGTTGCGAAAGACGGAGGAGTTTCATTATCGGAAAAGGCTATACGCCATGAGCGCAATTTCTACTCATTTTTTTAAGTGAAGAGCGAGTGTAAACTGATCTTTGAGCGAAGAGGGGCGATTAAAGTCGTTGTTTTTATGCGGTAATGTGGAAGTATAAGATACCGATTTTCTACGTTCTTCATGCCCACTCCTACTCACATTCAGGAAAAACTCCGAGAGACGCCGCATAAGCCCGGGGTATACATCCATCGTGATCAGACCGGAGGGATTATCTATGTGGGGAAGGCGCGTGACTTAAAGAAACGGGTTTCCCAATACTTTACGCAATCACGAAAGATGAAGGCGGATCGGAAGACGCGCGCCCTTATGGAGACGATCGCGGACTTTGAGTATCACATCGTGAAAAATGAGGATGAGGCACTCATTCTGGAGGCGAAGTTTATTAAGCAATACCGCCCTCGCTATAATGTCATCTTTCGGGATGATAAGCGCTTCCTCCTCGCAAAGGTGAAACTAGACTCTCCCAGCCCTCGCTTAACCACGACTCGACTGAAAAAGGCAGATGGCGCAAAGTATTTCGGTCCCTTCGTGCACAGTAGCGCGTTGTTTGAAACATTGGGTTATCTGAATGATCGCTTTGGACTACGCACTTGTAGCGCCGCGAACCCGGGAGAAAAGGAGTATAAGCACTGCCATGCGGATGTCATTAAGAGTTGCTCGGCGCCCTGTGTCGGTAAGATCTCACCGGATCAGTATCAGTCCCAGGTCATGGAAGCGGTAGCGATCTTAGAAGGGAAGGGGAAGCGGGATGTCTTGTCCGATCTGGAAGAGCAAATGCAATCCGCCTCTGCGGAACTGGATTTTGAGAAGGCCGCCAAGCTCCGTGATGTAATGGAGAATCTGAAAAAAACGCTCCAACCCGCGCGCCAGTTTCGGAAGTCTATTATGGTTGCTTCAACCGTGCAGCCTAAGGATGACTTGATCGAACTCGGTGATTTCCTAGGCTTGCCCGGGCCGCCTCGCATTATGGAGTGTTTTGATATTTCGAATGTATCCTCAAACCATATCGTGGCCTCGATGGTGCGCTTTCAAGACGGGAGTCCAGATAACAATAAATACCGTCGTTACCGCATTAAGACCGTGAAAGGACAGGATGATTTCGCCTCGATGGCAGAGGTCGTGCGCCGCCGATACAGTCGCCTGCTACAGGAGGGGGCTAAGCAGGCAAAAGAACTGGGTTTTGAAGATAGTCAAGAATCCGTAGCGGATCTCTCCGAGCGGGTTAAAGCGAATTTACCAGACCTCATCATTGTGGACGGGGGGAAAGGGCAACTTAGTTCAGCCGTGAAAGAATTACGCAGACTCGGCCTCTACGATCACCCCATCATTGGCTTGGCGAAGAGAGAGGAGGAAGTCTTCTTCCCCGGTGAGTCTGACTCTCTCCGGATTCCTCATGACAAAGGGGCCCTCAAGCTGCTCCAGAGGATCCGTGATGAGGCGCACCGCTTCGCGAACAACTATAATGAACTGCTTCTCCGCAAGCGGATCAAGGAATCGGCCTTAGACGATTGCCCTGGAGTGTCACCGCGTAAAAAGGAATTACTCCTCCAAAAATTCGGCTCTGTAGCACGGGTAAAAACCGCCAGTGTAGAAGAAATATCAGCCATTAAAGGGATTTCAGAAAAGGGCGCTGGCGTGATCTTGGAGTTTTTGAAGGGGTGAAGTTATCCTGAAATTGCGGCTTTAGTGAGTATCTCGGTATTTCCTTCTAAAAAACGAAAGTATAACAAGCCAAATACACACAACAATTAACCCACCTGTTTCGTTTCCCGCTGGGTTATCGGGATTATACAGGATTTTGTTTTCAGGTTGGATGGCGGTGGCACGAACAAGAGCGTGGATGATGGCGAGCCCTGCGGCGATCCAGTATAGCGCACGGGGAAGAGGGGTGAAGCAGGTGATAAGACAGATCAGGGCGGTAATGGCGTATGTAAGAAGCCAACCGTGCCACCATTGGGTGCCGTATTGCGCCAGATCATTGAGCTGCAAATACGCGAAAAAGGAGAACATGACAGCTCCAACTCCACCGAGAATAATCTGTTTCATGAAAAAATTCTAATTTCGTGCTTCCCGACAATGCAAACAAATACGTAATCTTTACCTATGGTCGAGCAACAGTTGAAAGTTTTATTTGTCTGCACAGGGAATACGTGCAGAAGCCCCATGGCTGAAGGGCTCATGCGAGCGGAGATCGAGAAGCAGTCACTGAATATCGAGGTGCGCTCGGCGGGGATTGCCGCTTTTGCAGGATCGCCGGCGAGTATTGAGACCCGTAAGATTCTACTGGAGCACGATATTGATTTCGAAAGCTTCCGTAGCACGCAGGTGAGTAAATACCTCATGGATGAGTCTGATTACGTCTTTTGCCTCTCCCGTATGCACCGTGAGGCCATTCTCTCACAGCACCCAGAGTACCGCGAAAAAGCCTTGCTCGT
>CALKLP010000365.1 GCA_937991965.1 uncultured Verrucomicrobiales bacterium | reverse complement strand
ATTGTACCGACTTGCGCGACCGCGGGCCCGGTGGTATCAGCTCCGAAGACTTCCCCTCGTAGGCTCGGAGTGCGTTTGTCCTCAATGCAATAATCCGTTCGTCATCACACGTGGAAGTACATAACATCGTCCATGGCCATTCCTGTTTGTATCTCAAGGTCTCAAGAGCTCACCAGAAACGCCAAAGAGGACAATTGAACTCCCTGACAAATGTATCCAACCATTGTAAGGAAAAAATGCCCAATGATACGACCACAGCGGTACATACGCGAAGAACATTGGAAATTCCCGTACTACGCACGCCAGCCAACTAAAAATATCATACACGTGATGAAAGCTAGAGTACAGCGTCTCGTGTCTAAAGTTGAGAAACACTGGCGTGACTCTTGGTGACCAATACTTGAACAAACGGAGATATGTTTTGACTCAATGGGTGTTCAGAATACTACCGCCATATTGAATTGCAGAGGATGGGTACGATCCAGGAGAAACGCTTGTCTCGGTTAACACTTCTGGGAATTCATAGGGGGAAAAGAACGAAATAAAACACGATCACCTCTTCATCCACACAAGATAACATTGCGCATTGGGGTAAGGGGTGTCTCCAAACTGGAAAGTATTGAGCTGTGGACACGTACGCAGCACGGCGGTGCTCGTGCGGCTCAATCCTCTGCTTATGCGTTTGACAACATCGATCTCGCAGCTGTGTACGTCGCCGTTGCCGGGCCCCACACGGGTAGATATAGCCGCCTAAATAATCACGGCGGCGGTCGAGAAATTCCCGATGATCGTGGAAGCTTGCGGAAAATTAACCTTGTAACAAAGCCATTAAACGAGGAATTTACAAAGACATAACCACCATAGGAAAGACCAAAACAGGGCGAATCAAAGGGCCGTGTTTACTTATTGTTTTACAGAGAGAGAACCGTGGCATGGACTCGTGGGATATTTCCGTCGGGAACTCAAAAAACATTTCCCGTCGTAAAATTCTCGTCGCAGTATTTACATGTTCATGAAACAATATCACCGTCACTCGGTTTTCCGTTATTTTGTTATTTCCTCTGGGTGCGTGCTATGGTAGAGGTGGTGCTTTTATTTTAAAATATTTTCATGAATGACGAGCCCCTTGTTAACCCCAAATCGTCGGAAAACGGCCATTTCTTATGTCTGATTTTCGTTTAGTACCTGGGTCATCGGATTTTTCATCTGGTAGCAGTTCGGATTTCGTCCAAATCAGTTTTTGGCAGAGCTCAAATCGAGGAAACCTAAGAAAAAGGTGGTGCACCTCTATCGTAGCACGCGTCCTTGATGCCTTTGCCATCGTTTATTTCTCATTGATTGCATTGTCACGTGGTTGATTTACCGGCATACCCGAGATTTTCGGGAATCTTCCCGTGGACTGCCGTGGTCTACAGATGGTGCCTGCCGACCAGGGGGACTGCCCACGGCTGGATTTATGCCATGACACGTTCATTCGAATTTCGACAGCCGAATAATTTAGCGATGAAAGCCCTTGGCACCTGGTCGTTGCTTCCCACGTACAATTAGGATTGTTCTCTGTTCTTACTTCACCAGGCCGAGATAGTGCTGGGTCTAGGCCCAGGCCCTTAAGGCACGCCGCAAAGGCAAACAGGCACATGGAGATAGGCCCGCCGCAAGTTAAATTATAGAGATTACCACGATTATAGGCAATTGCCGGAATGGTCAAAACATGCCTGAAACGTGCCCATCTATTGAAGGCATATTATCCCTTAAATAATGACTTGGATGTGCCTTAAACCTGATGAGCCCTCCGAGGCACATGCCACACTAATTTCAACTAGGTTATGGTTTAACGCATAAATGCCTCTCTTGCTCATAACATGACTGTAACATAACTGGAAACGCCTTAGACGTGCCTTAAACGTGACGTGCTCGTCAAGACACATTCCAAACTTATTTCAAATAGTTGAAGTATCAGGCATAAATGCGAATCTTGCTCAACAGGGTTGTAACACAGGTTGAACTGCCATCATCTGCGTTTTCGGAAACGAAACACTAGACGAACTACTTGAAAGTAGTGAGTAGTTTCATTTTCGAACTGCACACCTGCGTTTGTGGGGACGTACGACACACTAGGCAAGTACTTGTTTTTTTAATGGGAGCAACAAAAAACAGAAATAATAGCAAGTTCGAAGGCATACAACAGCAAACGTGGATGTAGGCGTTACTCACTCATTAACTGTAGCGATATTTACCAGGGGGGTGCACGGCACAACGAAAAATTCCCTGGAGACTCCACCAGGTATTTCTATTATGGCCCAATAAGCACCCGCGTACAATTATGCCGTCATTCATCAATGTGTACGACTTGAAAAAAATGCACTCCATTCCAGCAAAAATAGTCAGTACGGCTTTAAGTTTCCAACATTTTACCTCATACCCACGGTCACATGTCTTGGGCTGCACTATTGTGAGGTTTCTGGAGGTGAGCGTCTTCTTCCGGGTGCGAGCAACCCATCTTGTTTACCAAGGAGCATAGCTTCGAAGAAAATTATACCTTGTGCGGAGTCCGCGGGTGTCGTCCATGTGTCGCGCGTACAATTACTTTGGAGGCCCTTGCTCTCTCACTATAGTTGTGGTCACCGCCGGGAGGGAAGAGTACCTCACGGCTTGATTTGTCGTCTACAACGAGCAAGAGCCAATCTACCGTCCAAACAAACGCCTACCAAAACGAAAAGCCCAAAACAAACGTACGATACGAGGGTGAATATCACCGATCCCATTCCTGCTCAAAGACGTCATTTGTGGGGTGGGTAAGGGTGAGACACACAGTATCCCTACTGGTCGACCAAGTGGGCATGTCCCCGGTGTCACTCACTTTCGTAGCTCACAGTGGGAGAGAAGTAGCCTTCATTGTTTCCACAAGAACCGAAGATGATCACTGGGACGGCAGGCACCAGTCTATCCGTCTCCTGACTACCCCAAATACAAAACACCAGCTTATCATATGAAAACGGCTAATTACCTATCCAAATCGGGCAACTGCCGGTCTTTCAAGGACGTACCTTGACACTATGCTCCACCGAATACACCGTTGAAACACCTGTCTGCAGATCATCGACAGTAACCCGTTCACATCGTTTTGGTTTTCTGCTCCCAGTACTCGCTTTATAATAAAAAAATACATGCATACTTTGGTTGTTCGATTTTCGTTGGGTAGATATTCTTTTCCAGGGAACAAATTTGACCCCGGATTCGGAGACATTCAAGTGTGCCGCGGAAGGGATGTTACTTTTATACTCTTTTTTGCAAAACTAGTCGAACTAAGATGGGCGAAAACAAGTATCTTGAAGGTCTCTTTGTTCGCCTTCGATTGGGAGAGGCAATGATACGATCTTAAAATAGATGGTAGCAAAAATACCTGTCTCGTCTATACCTCCACGGGGAAAGTATGTCAGACATTAACAATAATAGACGGTTTCGAAGATTTGCCGTATTCTGTATAGGCTTTGCGGCAAAAATACATTGTTGCGATCCCCTGGTTACTGGT
>CALKLP010000364.1 GCA_937991965.1 uncultured Verrucomicrobiales bacterium | reverse complement strand
CTGTGTTGTACCCATTTTACGACTACCCGGCTTTTGACTTGTCAGGAGGTATGACCCGGTAAATGAGCTTTTTAATAATATAAAAATACTTGGAATTAGTATTGGAGCTTTTTCGCATTATAGTTAACGACAGGACCATACTCGTACTACAGTATAGTAGATAGAGACAAGAAGACCACCTAAATTGGCTTGTCACGGGGTGCGCACACTGCTCTATAAGATCCGCGGTGACGTGGCCCTTGGACATTCTCTATCGAAAAGTCTGCCCTTCAACCATCTGGAGGATGGGGTTTGCGCCCTTTTGTGCCCCTGCGGGTTCCTGGTTTCTGGGTTCATCGGATCGTTGATACGTGACCGTGTACGTAAGGTTGAATAAAAATAATTCACCTGACTCGAGGTTTAGGGTCGATCGCGACGAAGAGATTATTTCAGGTTTTCTCAAGCTTTCTCGAAGAAAAAAAAAATCCCGAATTTATTTCGGAAAAAAAATCCTGAAAAACTTCAAACCTGAAAAATCTAGCCTCTCTCTAAGCTTTGCAGTTTCCTTCAGGAAAACAATAAAACTAGGAGCAAGGGTGTAGAGGATCAGGCAGCCGCGCCGGTCGAGCTGTGCCATCACTCCCGGGCGCACAAGACTACAAAGCAGGGTCGTTCCCAAGGCAATTGGCAGGCCATGACTAGTCGCAGAAGGCGCAGTGAGTTTCGGAGCTCTGTTAAGATACGGCCTCGAAAGGCCTGTAGGTATCCGAATTTGAGATCAGTTGGATGGGTTTCGTATGATAAGGTTGGCGTTTTATATTCGGGAGAGTTAGGAAGTAGATCGGAGGCACGTGCCTCCGATCTCAGAAGCTATCTCGGGCTCTGGTGGAAACGAATAAAGCTACATCTATCTCTCCGAAGGAACGAAAGTGAGTACTCTTCGAGGACCTGCTCAATTGGCAGACCTGCAAGGGGCACTCTGTGTCCCCCACCTTTAATTTAAAAGCTAGCTCTCTTCGTCGAGTTGACAAAGTGACCGCACGGACGGGGCAGGCCGAACGAGCTCGCTGATGGCATTATTACTAGCTGAGACACTTGTCGCGTTGGACGCTGCAGTAGTACGCCATCTGCTACGACGATATACGAGCCAGGCCGACTCCGGTGGGACAACCGCGTTGCTCGTGACCTCAGCACGCGTTGCTGCTATGTGTGCCTGGTGGACGGTTGTTTTGCGAGCCAACTAAATAGGACTCATACTCGGTCATGATTCAACCCTCTGCCTGGTTGATTTTGGCAAAATGCCGAAATTAAAGTTCATCAAAAATTGAACTATGGCGCGTATCGTTACGATTTAACGTCGACCCTTGATATTGACGCGTGCTACGATAGAGGTACCACTTTTTGACGGGAATGATTTGTGAATGAATGACGGAACTCCTTAGCCTAAAACCATCGGAAACAGGTCATTTTTTCAGCATGATTTTCGTCGTATACCTAGGCCATGGACCTCAGCATGCGGTACGAGTAGCAGTTTTACTTTTCTTCAAATCGGTTCTTCTTGGGAGAGGTCTCAAGCATCCAAATTGAGGAAACCCGAGAAAAAACGTGTTGCACCTCTCTCTCTCTGTCGTAGCACGCGTCTATTGTTGTGGGTTCCTACTCAAGAGGTTTACGGAACCGTCAAAACGTTAAAGTCTTACAATTTGCCCACTGGGAGGTGTGATGGCGGTTTTTGCGGCGGGGGGAGTCCCTAGAGCGTGCAAGGCGCTGCCAAACTTTTGACAGCTGAGGGTTTACCGGTGGCGGTTTGGGGTCGTCCGATGCCGCCGTGACAATGGCCAAAGATGTCAGAGTTTTATACCCATGTGCGGCCTTAACTCGAATTAGACAACGCTACCATATATTTATAAGTAGTAGTTATTTGTATCATGTATCCCCCTTCACGGTGTCCTTGTTCCTGGGGTCCGGAATCGTTTCATTATAATATTTCGACTGAAGTAAGTAACTGGGGTGTCAACGGGATGTTTTTGTGTTCCTTGGTTGTCATTGATGGGATGGTTCATCATAAATAATATTCAAACGACCGCCAACGTTTGGTTTATCATGAATTCCAGGGTGGACGCAAGATATGGGTGTACTGGTTTGGGTTCGTCCGATGCGGCCGTAAAATAAATGACAAAAATGCCGTTGGTGTTGACACCCTCGGTTTTAACTCGATCAAAATCGTGTAATTTTACGCCAATAATTTAAAGCCAAACAACCTCCAACTGGGCGTTCTGTCTTCCTGGCTGGGTTGACGTAGCCAGTCAAGTGCCAAAACTGAGGCAGGGAATATGGGTTTATGGGTGCATGGATTCCTCTGAACCGCTGAGTGCTGGGTCGAACAATCGCCCGATGGCGGGGCTTACGAGTTCCTCGCAACTGGAACCGTTTGATTAATAATGAGCTGTCAAAACCACTTCAACAAAAATATGAGCTTAAATCACTTGCGCCTAACCTGGCGGCAGCTTTTGCAAAAACTTAGTTTTTACTATGACAAGGCTGTTTCGTGTGCGGAAGCTATATCCAAAATTGTTGGAATGTGCGTTTAAGTTATAAACCTAGACCGTCGGACTATTCTTCGGGGTGCGGTTTCATTTTTATGCGACGTCAGTGGACGGGTGGGGTGGGGAGCTCTCTCCCAACACATGAGGCAGTAGATGGGGCTTGCCCCGAACTCCAG
>CALKLP010000363.1 GCA_937991965.1 uncultured Verrucomicrobiales bacterium | reverse complement strand
TCCTTGTCACGTTTCAGCAACGCTCTGGCCTCCTTCCGTTGTTGCAGAGGTAGGCCTTTTATTTCTCTCCTGGTCTGCTTTGCGCGCCGTACTCTACTATCTCCCCGCCTAAGTATTTCCTTACGCGTCCCTTCCAGTGTGCAAATTTCCAGGTCTAGCGGTGTCTGAACTGGTTCGGGTGGTTTGATCGCCGCAAACTCCCACGTCCGACCTTTCGCCTTCAATCGTGCCAGATAGGACCCGTACCAATCATTGATCTTCTTGTATTCCTCGACCATGGCCCATGCGTGTAGTTCTGTTGCCAGTGTCGGTGAGTATTTAGCCTGATACCCAAACCCTTTCTTCTCGATGGATTTGTTTATTTCGCGTCCGTACCCCCGCATGATCTTCTTCACGTACTTCCGTTTAGTCGTAACCCGCGACATTTCTTCATTGAACAGAACGTCGTCATCGTTCACCCTCGGGGGTATGCAAGGACCATCATACCTGACAATCACTTCCATGCTCTTGTTGTTTCTCGCTCTGTGAGTCATTTGATCTTCCTCACGGTCGTTGGCGGTGCAAATACTTGGCATGGAGTATACGCGATCGATTTCCCCCTGATAATCGACGCTTACTGTTATCGTACTTGTGTATAGAATAACCTGGTACCTGTTCCAATACGTGTTGACGTCCTCCAGTTCGCGCTTGATCTCACACTCGGCGTGGTACGCTCCAACGGCGTCACTCTTTTGGATCGTCGAGACTGCCACCTCTAGTTCATCCGCGGGCGAATTCGGACGGGATGCAACCATCTTCTTTCGCTCGATGATGCGGGACGCGGCAACCTGTATCTCTTTCAGGTCCGCAGAGGCTCCACAAGCTACTATGATCCGCTCACCCTGATCGATAGATCTGTAGAGCCGTTCGTAAAATGCTTCGGTGTGCACGAACACGTGATGCCACGGCGTGAGGGTGCTCTTGTGGTTGACTCTGAACACTTGGTCCTCCTCGAAGACATTCCTGATGAACGCCGGCACCGCTCCGTCGATAGATATGTCAGCACCTACGACGAACACCCTTTTTGCCGATTGGCACATCTCCTTAAGATCGTTCACGTGCTCCAGGAGGTAGTCGCCGTTCGTTTCGTATGACATCAGGGAGGTCATGAGTGACCTAGCTTCATCCATGATGACGACGTCATATTGCATGAACACTTTGTGTAGCGATTCTATCTCCATGACCAGTCTGTAGTAGGCGAAAGACTGTTTGTAGGACTTGAAACCCAGCCCTTCCAGACGCCCCATTATCGACGCCACCATTGCAATTCGAGGGGTTAGCCATAGCACCGATTCCCCCTGTTTCAGAGACCTGATGTATTCAACTATCTGATGCGTCTTTCCGACACCC
Source organism: uncultured Verrucomicrobiales bacterium (assembly GCA_937991965.1). GTDB lineage: Bacteria > Verrucomicrobiota > Verrucomicrobiia > Verrucomicrobiales > Akkermansiaceae > WTJZ01. The sequence goes on along the minus strand of CALKLP010000363.1, from coordinate 2,118 downwards.
ATCCCGGCACACACGGCAACGCATACCTGAGTGATCCCAAGGAGAGATTGCAGGTATTGGGATTGGATTGGTTTCTCTTGCCGCGTTTTCTCGATGCGTGCAATGCATCCTAGGCCCTTGTTATTTGGCCCGGCGGTGAGGCACTGGTATTCAAATTGACCATTCTCCAGGTCCCTGACGTACGCACCATTGGAGTCATGGACAATTCCACACACGGGGCACTCCCGAATGCCGTCGATACGGTACTGATCCATCCTTTTGTAGACACCGGTGTACTTGATGGCCGTCAGCCTGTGGTTGTAGTCGGTAGACAGAACGTGTTCAATTCGTCGCATGGTCGTTTCTTGTTCGGGTGTGGCGTCCTGACGTACTACCTTACGATCTAGCGGGGGTCGTGTCGTTGTTGTGCTACCGGTGGTACCGGACGCCTCTTTACTCAGCATGATGAAATGGTGTTTGTGGAAGTCTTCCGGGGGGATGTTCAGATTGATGAAGCAGTCCCTGAAATCTCTGTACTTGCATTCTTCGCACAAAACGAATCCCCTTGCATTGGAGTATTTCGACGAGTACAATGTTCGAAGGGGTCTGTTGGAGTGGTATACATGCATGTCCATCACACTGTCCTTGTTTTTGGTTTTGTCCCAGAGGCGGATGTTCATTCCTTGCGCTACCACTTCAGGCGTTACCATGGAGTTCAGCTTGTCTGCAAATATGCGCATTGATCCATTGTTTTTCACGTCTGTGAATTTCTTGTCGCGTCCAACGACGTGAAAGCTTGTTTTTAGCAGCCCTCCCGACTCCCTGTGGTCTTCCATCCATATCAGTTTGTCCGATTCCCCCCCTAGCAGGGCGTAATTGTTTCGAAAAACATCCTTCAAGGTGTGCCGAATCATCAGCAGTTCGTCTTCACTGGTATCTGCATCGGAGTATCCTTCGATGTCGGCATAGAACGCGGTTGGCTTCCCGTGCATGACCAGTTCGAATATCTTGAAAGCACGGTTGCTCTGCTGGCACTCCGTGCGATATTCCGTGAACCACTGATAGTACTGCTCATGGGTCGAAAAAGACGAAAATTCTGTCATGCCGTACTTGATAAAAATCGCGTCATGCCGCGTAGAAGCAGGCATGAGTTTAGGCGAAAAGAAGAACTGATGCCCGTGCCGGATTGCCATGTGTTCAGCGTTACGCTGAAACAACATAATATTTTGCGTCAATGGTACGAGCGTTCAACTACGCCACACAAGTACCGTCATCCCGGCCAATTTCTCTGATTTTTTGGCGTTTGTTTTGCAAACGGTCACGTGTTGCCTCCTTGGTAGCCTGATATCTCTGTTTGAAATATAACTTCTGCCGATCGTCATATCCAGGCCCAGTCCTCGGCTTCGCTAGCTTGTCGCATCTTGTTTTCAGGGCCCTGAGCTTCACCAGATTGTCACATTCCATAGCCAGTTGTTTTGAATTTTCCAAAATCTCGTAAATGACCCGTCGACATTCTTCGATCTCCTGTTGTCTGCTGATTTGAACTTTCTCCGAGTATTTGAGCCCCATGGGGTGTTTTTGTATTGAGGAAATATATTTTTTTTGGGCGCATTGGGGCTTGTCAGATTGGTTCGTCGGGCAAAACCAAACTGTATACTTGTGCGACCAACCGTGACAAAAAATATATGCGATGGTCCAAGGGGTGATCCCATGCCGGTCTTGTTTAAGTGTGAATTTTGCAGTTACACTTCCGCGAGTTGTCTGGACATGCGTGATCATACACGCTCTCATGGCAAGAATAGAAACCATCCAGGTAGGCATCATGTATTCGGGTGCAAGGAATGCGCATTTCGCGGTACAGGAGCTGGGTCTCTACAGAAGCACATGAAACGCGCTCACGCACAGAAATAATCTACAGTGCATACAAAACAAGATATGGAATCACCGATAAAAAATGGCATGGGATACACCCCCTTACCGACCCAGAAGATGGAATGTGAAAGCGACGGATGTGCGTTTACTGCGTGTTTCTCACATAATACAACACCGCGGAGATGCAAGCTTCATAGGGTTGCCGACGACTACCTGGTTGACGACAGGTATCTGGATATCACCGAACCTAAACGAGGCAATCCTACG
>CALKLP010000362.1 GCA_937991965.1 uncultured Verrucomicrobiales bacterium | reverse complement strand
GTCGGCTGTTCTGAGTTCATTTCTGACCAGGATGGCAAGATCAACTGTCTGGTTGTGCTTCCTCCTCTTCGGGCTAGCCGTGGCAACTAATGTGCGACACAAGAGACAAGATGAGGATGCCGATGGAGACGATCAGTCGGTGGACGAACTGTGCGAGAACCGGCCGCCTGACGAGTATTTCCGTCTTAGTACGGAAGGAGACTGCAGAGATGTCGTAAGGTGTGACCAGGCTGGGGAGAACGGAATTACTCGCCTTGCTTCCGTCAGATGCCCTAACGGCTTAGCTTTTGATATAGAACGTCAAACTTGTGATTGGAAAACCAATGTTAAAAACTGTGATAAAGTAGAAAAACCCAGAAAGGTGCTACCCATCCTGAAGACGGATGAGCCTGTATGTCCTGAGAACAAGCTGTCCTGTGGTAACGGCGAGTGCATCGACAAGGAACTCTTCTGCAACGACAAGTTCGAGTGCAAGGACCAGTCTGACGAGAATGCCTGCACCGTAGAGACAGACCCCAACAGGGCACCAGACTGTGACCAGAATCAGTGTACCCTCCCTGACTGCTTCTGTTCAGCTGATGGAACCAGAATTCCAGGAGCCGTGGAGCCAAACCAGGTCCCTCAGATGATCACCCTAACCTTCAACGGAGCCGTGAACGTTGACAACATTGACCTGTACGAAGAAATCTTCAACGGCCTACGCCAGAACCCGAACGGCTGCCAGATTCGCGGCACCTTCTTCGCGTCGCACAAGTACACCAACTACTCAGCCGTGCAGGACCTCCACAGGCGCGGACATGAAATCGGAGTGTTTTCGCTCACGCACAAGGATGATCCCAACTACTGGAGCGGTGGCTCATACGATGATTGGCTGGCCGAGATGGCAGGAGGCAGGCTCATTATCGAACGCTTCGCCAACATCACCGATAGCTCCATCATTGGCATGAGAGCACCCTATTTGCGAGTCGGCGGCAACAAGCAGTTCGAAATGATGGCCGATCAGTTCTTCGTCTACGATGCGTCCATCACAGCTCCCCTCGGACGTGTACCCATCTGGCCTTACACTCTGTACTTCCGTATGCCTCATAAATGTAACGGCAACGCCCACAACTGCCCCAGCAGGAGCCACCCCGTATGGGAAATGGTGATGAACGAGTTGGATCGTCGTGATGATCCAACGTTCGATGAATCCCTGCCCGGTTGTCACATGGTGGACTCTTGTTCCAACATCCAAACAGGAGATCAGTTTGCACGACTGCTCCGTCACAACTTCAACCGCCACTTCAACACAAACCGTGCTCCTCTTGGCCTCCACTTCCATGCCTCATGGCTCAAGAGCAAGAAGGAGTTCAAGGACGAACTCATCCGCTTCATCGAGGAGATGCTGGACCGTAACGATGTTTACTTCGTAACTATGCTTCAGGTTATTCAATGGATGCAGAACCCCACTGAACTGACGTCTCTGCGAGACTTCCAGGAATGGAAGGAAAAATGCGACGTCAAGGGTCAACCCTACTGCTCTCTGCCCAACGCTTGCCCTCTGACCACCCGCGAGCTGCCCGGAGAGACCCTCCGTCTGTTCACATGCATGGAATGCCCCAACAACTACCCCTGGATTCTTGATCCCACCGGTGATGGCTTTTCCGCCAAATAATAGGACTGCTCTTTTGAAAGCACTGTTATAGGACCAGCTAAACCATGTGCAGTGGTTACTGAGAAGCTTGATGTCTGAGGAATGCGAGAGAGAGGGGAAGAAAGTGCCCCTATGAATAAGGTTGAATTATTCTCCCACCACTCAGCTGACTGCGCAGAACTCAGGCTGTCCTTAAACTACTGTAAAAAAACAGGTCTATTCCTTCTATTTGCAATTAACAACCATACAACTTTACATTTCTACACCTGTGTGAGTGAGACTAATTCTGAATTAATGTATCCCGCCTTTAGAAATGTAAAAGGGAAGGACAAATATTATGTTAATAGAATGGACTGACCTACAAAATAAGTGTTAACAAAAACATCTCATGGGTAAACCCGATCACGGAAACGAATTTCTGTTGCTACCACCACCACCACCGTCATGTGAAAGTGAGAGGAATGTTCCAGTATTGGTGCAAACAAGGTATTCTGTGAACTAATCACAAGGTCATCAACTAGAGAACATTTCTGCGCAGTGGATGTACAGGACAACCTATCCGTCTAGTCCCCCCACTACGTATTATTCCTGTTCTCGCGCTGTGCATAAACTGGGCAGGATAAGAGGATCCAGCCGGACTACAAACTGTCAATAGCGCCGCTAGCTATCAAACAACTTTCTCTTTAGCTTATAAGTGAATACACACACACATACACCGTTTTCTTATAAAGCATTTATAGGTTCAGGGAGAAAGTTGTTAAGAAGCCAGAATGATTGGCTACAGAAAATGTTTCAATGTTGACTCTCATACATTTCCTCATGTAGCTTTCATGAAAACATGAAATTAGTAAATAATAAGCCTAAATTAATTATTGTACATGTGTG
>CALKLP010000361.1 GCA_937991965.1 uncultured Verrucomicrobiales bacterium | reverse complement strand
GGATTTTTACAAATCTGAGGTCATAGAAGAAGCTAAAAATGAAACCAAGCTAGCTATTAATGATTTTGGGGACATCCGTAGAACTCTTTCCGAGGATCTTCGTTCTCTGACAAATGTTGTAGAAAGTATAGCCAATGCCGTCCATGATCTGACGGATCGAGTCGCGAAGCTGCAATCGCCGGCACAGCCAGCTGGCGGTACGGAGGATACTAGTTGTCAGACTTTGTTCACACCAACTATACTCATCAGTGGAAAGGTTGTGAATCATCAGAATGAGGGCATTATCAGTTATGAGGGTCACAATACAGATGATTTGCAGAGTGCTCAGTTGGATAATGTTGATAACTGTCGCGAGGAATATCATGATAGTGCTGCTAGAAATGTTCTCCATGATGATGTTACTCGTGCACACAGAGACAATACTGAGAAGGTCCACGAGGACTATAGAAGCTCACAGATAGAACAAGGAGCCAGTAAAACTTTGGACTCTTGGAAGGCAGTGATAACCCGTGAGAAGCAGATCGAGACAAGGAAGAGGCTGTCCAACTCTCCCAAGGCTTTGAAATCCCCACCAAGGGTTGATCGTACAGTTCACCCACGTAACCAGCCAAGAGACTTACACAGCGACATGGCAGCAAGGCCCCCGAAACCACCGCCAGTAGTGCGGGCTGAGAATGATGGATTTCAGACCATAACCTCTCGACGACCTCCACGTCCACGAACTGAATCGGTGAGTCGAAATTCGGTTTCAGTTTTGATACCACCGATACCTCGCAAATCAGAAATGATTTACATTGGAAATCTTCACCCCGAGGTTACAAGTGAGGATCTGGCTGCACAGATGCAGACGATTTTTAATTTTGAGGTCAGATGTAAAAAGCTGAATTCAAAGCTAGTCAACCCAGACTTTTCCACTTTTCAGGTCTGGGTTGAGCCTGATCATGTTCATCGTGTGCTTGACATGCATAATTGGCCGAATTGGGCAAGAGTACGCCGCTGGGAGAAGCGCATGCGCAGAGAGCAGCCCGCTCAGCGCAGACGGAACTTTGAGCCGGCAAGCCCACGTGACGTAATATCACAACGCGGCGGTAAGCATGTGACCCAATCTGCCACTCAACCTCTACCTAGGGCCGTGGTCGTGCCTTCCCCAGACCATCAGCCTCAACACAGGCCCGAGAAAGCTGGGTCGAGGTTCTTCTCTTCGGAAGAACTCAAGGGCAGCAATGAGCATCATGGTTCACGGTACAGACCACTGGCGTACGATTATGAGTTTCAAAGAGCCAAAAATAATAATTGTGAACTGTACGCATCGCTCGCTGATATTGATTTATCCAAGACTCCTGACCACTGGGAGGACCGCTACGCTGATCGTTTTTAAATCTAGTCATTCTTGTAAATATTATCGTTTCAATTTCTGTTGTGTTTTTAGTTCTAATAATGGTTAATGCCAAGAACTGTATCCGTATTGCCTCTTTCAATCTGTTAAAAACTCAATAATCGATGTACAGGAGTTGTGCCGGCAGTCGGATGTTGTACTTCTACAAGAGACCTGGTTGTTGCCGCATGATCTGTCTTATTTAGACCGGATTGATCCGGATTTTCTCAGTCACGGGATATCCTCGGTTGATACGTCTCAAGGCTTACTTTCAGGACGTCCACACGGGGGACTGGGTATTTTGTGGAGAAGGGCGCTGGGGGAATCAATCGCTATACTAAATTTTGATGACCATAGAATTTTAGGACTTACCATAAAAGGAAAATTGTTTGAATTGTTGCTCGTAAATGTTTATTTACCTACGTGTGGTTCTGCAAATGCGGAAGTATACCAGGAGTATATGGGCAAATTAGATGCTTTAGTTAGGGACACCGAAAATGTAGTTATTGCAGGGGATTGGAATGCTCGCCAGGGTAGAGAAGAATTTATTTGGGTCACTGACCTATGTATCGACCTTGACCTCGTCATTGCTGATGTTGTTTCACTTCCTTGTGACACGTTTACGTAGGTAAGTGACGTGCATCATACGACTGCATGGCTAGATCATGTTATCATGTCCAGTTCATGCTTCAAGTCCAGTTTGGGGATGAAAGTGTTCTATGACCTGGTCACTTCTGATCATAGACCTGTACATTTTTCTCTAGACATGGGTGAGTTACCAAGATCGATAACGAGCACGTCAGAACCGACATCTAAGGTTCAGTGGGACAAACTTTCTTCGGAGGATTTGTTGCGATATGCACAGAGTGTGGACCTGGGCTTGGATACTGTATGTTTGCCTCGTGGTGCATTACTGTGTCACGGTTGTGAGCATAACGATCATAAGCGCGACATAGTTCAGTACTACGAGGCGGTACATACAGTAATGAGAAACTCTGCTAGGTGTCATGAACGTCGAACACGACGCAAATTTAATGTAGTCGCAGGTTGGAATGACCCTGTGGCTGATACGCGCAAGGTAGCAAGAGGGGATTTTCTTGAGTGGTGCAGGGAAGGTAAACCTAGGAACGGCCCTGAGAATCGGCTGATGTGCCAGAGCCGCGCTCGTTTCAAGTACGCCCTCAGGGCGTGCCGGAACAACGTGGCTCGGCTTGAAGCCGATTCTCTGGGTCGTTCTCTGGTAAATAAAGATTCTCGTAATTTTTGGCGAGCGGTTAAGCGTAAATTTAGTTCCGCTTTGTCAGCATCATCGGTGGAGGGTGTTTCCGGTTCAGAGAATATATCAAGTTTTTG
>CALKLP010000360.1 GCA_937991965.1 uncultured Verrucomicrobiales bacterium | reverse complement strand
TTAGTTGGTAAATTGACTAATATGTATGATGGAATCATGTGTCCAAGGGGGCAATATCGTATTCATACCCTTATTGGGTATTGAAATCCAAAACATACCCTCAAACTGAGATTTCTAGTAGGTTTCTGAAATTATCCCAGGAAGAAATCACAATTGATAGAATTTTGGTTCATAGAACCATTATTCGAACCATATCAAACGAACCAACCACAACATTGGAACCATTTAACAAAAATTATTTAAACGTCAATTAGTAATGATACACAAACATGATCTCCGTGAATGTTTACAGGAAAGTGGCCACCCAGTTTGCCAACGACTTGACATCAAACGAAAATGTCAACACCATCCTCGAAGACACCACCGAAGGATGGTCCATAATATCCTCGAACCTAAAACACGTTGCCGATAGAACCCCCGACGGTGTATACGGGCCGTCCACCATACTAGGGACCAACGAGTCGTTCGTTGAACCATTCCGAGAAGCACTGGAAGTGTACAAGTCGATGTACTCTGTCATGGACTGGTGTCATGAAGTGGGGGGGAAATTGGTGACAATGGAGGACGACCCCATGAACCACAAGCCTCATCGACAGGATGTCTCCTTCGCGAAGAAGATGGATCTTGACGAAGACACCAAGATCATCGCTATCGGGGACATACACTCGGGAATACACACGTTCCTAGAGATCATGGATAGCTTATATGAGAGGGGTATACTCAAGGAGGACTTTGGTCTTTTAATGGGGTATCATCTTGTTTTTCTGGGTGATCTTGTCGATAGGGGGGCTCACGGCTTAGACATACTTCACATCGTGTTCAGGCTCAAGACGAGAAACTTCCAGTCGGTCCACGTCATCAACGGGAACCACGAGGACCACGGGACCTACAGACACTATGGGTTCAAGGACGAGCTCGAGTCTCAGCTAACGAACCCGGATGATCAGAACCTGGTTCATAATCTCTTGACTTTCTTGCCAGCGGTTATATTCCTAAAACTCGGGGAAAAGTGGATTCAACTGAACCACGGAGGTATATCTGAGTACGAACCTCTAAAATTCTTGGAATCCGACTACGACCTTGAATTTCACGGCGTTGACGAACCCTTCAACCTGAAATACATGGGTCTTCGGTGGAACGACTTCAACGCGAACGTTGATGGAACCACTCTTAGCACTAACAGAGGACGGGGAAACACGAGTGTATTGGAGTACGGATCGGAAGCCACCGAGGAGTACTTGGAGAGGAACTCTATCCAGGGTATCGTGAGGGGCCACCAGGACTTTATGTCTATTGGCATCATGCCCCGGGTCGTGGCTTCTTTTCGGGACATGACGTACAACCCGGGAGATGGGATGATCCAGCCGAACGAGTTCCAGTGGGTCGAGACAGTGGGGGGAGAAAATGACTGGGAACACTTATCCATTACGGATGCTTTTAGAGACTATTCGGTGTTTACTACATCGACCGCCGTCAAGAACAAGGGGGTTACCCACCACACCTATCTGGAGATATGTGATACATCGAAGGAGATCAAAAACTACCAGAGGATCATCAGGAGTAAAATACAAATTTACTCGGAGTATTCCAGAAAACACAATGTGGAGGACGAATTCATGCACCTTGTCTACGACCCGCTACCGAGCTCTACATACACGACGACGAACAGAGAAAGATGGGATAGGTTCATTCTTCATATGAAGTTTAGTTTCAACAACGGGACCTTTCCGTTGTTGGTTCTTAACTCGATTGGTTCCGTCGTATAAAAATATTTCGCTATCAAGAACTAGAACCAACATTCCTGTAGGTGTCCCTCCACCACCCTTAACATTAAATTCACCTATGGCTTTCGGACAGACCAAGATGATGGAACTATTAGAGTCCTGTTTGTGCATAAAGAAAAGAACGGTGTCTGACGCTTGCGTTCAGGGAGACGTAGATTACGTCAAGAGGATATTGAAGAACAGGAAAGAGGTGGAGATGGAAGACGCCAACGGGGACCATGCTATACTCTCGGCGGTGAAGTCGGGGAAGGTACCGATGGTGAAGTACCTCTTTGCGATAGGGGCGTCCACTTCTTTCGTCACCGGCAACGGCTGGAGCCTCCTACATGAGGCAGTGGATTCGGGATCGCTTACTATGGTGGAGTACGTACTGAAGAAGTGCCCTCTTCTCTTTACGTACACAAAAACCAAGGACATGATATCACCACTACACCTCGCCGTTTTCAACGGGTACGACGACATCCTCAAGATCCTTCTCAGGGGGACACCTTCTTCCCACGTATCGCCCAGGGGTCCCTATGGGACAACCCCTCTCATGACTGCTACCAGGAGGGGAGAAAGACAGATGATGGTGGACCTGTACAGGTCGGGAGCGTCGTTTTTTGAATCAGACGATTCGGGAAGAAACTCTTTATCGTTGGCGAAAGAGTTCGGGTCGCTGCAAGTAGTGTACGACCTTAACGTTTGCATCATGGACGAGCTGACGGGACTGCCAAAGAGTCGGCCTATACTGATTGACACCATCCAAACTCGGAGGAACCAGAGAAAGAAGGTGTTTTTCGGGATAAGATAGCTTTTATATTTTGCCGAAGAGATGCGTTTGTAAAAAAAGCTTTTAAATATTCAATTGTGTTAGTGACAATAATCCATAAAAAATAATCTGATAAAGATGTATCTTTATAAAACCATATTTCTTTCCATCCTAGCAGCAACCAGAGCATGCGACGACTCTAGTGACTCTAGTGACTCAAGGGATAATAATGAATCCATCGACTCTTCCTATTTTGGAGAACCCATGGGACCCAAAATCAATATTGGAAATGATGCCGACAGCATCGAAGACGCGGTCATGGATGGTGTCGACACGATGCCCGATGTGAGAAAACATTCCAGGACCATCGAGGTCACGAACCACTGTTCTTTCGACCTAGACCTAGGATTTACGGGAGGGTTCGCAGGACTCGCCGTAGACGACGAGTGCAAGGAGAACCAGGAAAACGACGGCACGAATCGGTGTTTCTGGGACATGGATTTAGAAGACTTTCTGGAGAGCGGACAGTCCACATCCGTCGAGTTGGGAGAACAGGAAGGCTCGGAGGTTGTGTGGAGCGGAGCGATGTTCGCTATAAAGTCTCCCTTCATGGACGATTCTTGTCCCGGTGGCAAGTGTATGTCCTACCAGGGCCCTACGGGTACGGTGAACCTCGCCGAGTTCACCATGTTGAAGGAGGGTGTCACCTATTACGACGTGTCCAACATCCACGGTGTTTCCATACCGACATCCATGGGACCCAAGGATGTTCCCCCGAACTCGGAGTCGGACCCTTACAGAGAGGGTACGGCCGGGCAGTGTCTCTGGGAGTTTGAGACGCCTTCAGAGTTTCGCAAGTACCTCGTCGAGGTGAAACACTCTCACGGGGAATGCTCGGACGACGACGACTGTGACCAGCATGAGGTGTGTGGAGCATCGTTTGGACACGGACCTCCTGTATACGGAACGTGTGGAGAGTTCTTTGGGTACCTGAACGCACACTCCAACTGCATCGCCGGGTCTACCGACTACCCTTTCTTCTGCGAGACGTACCGTGACCTGTACGCGTGCGCCGGTATATACACACAGTCGGGGTACAGCAACATCGAGGGAGGACCGGGTGTCTGCGGCTGCAGAGACTACGACGACCTGGGAATCGTCTCGGCGTACCCCTGTCATAACACAAACTCCCTGTGGGAAGAAAACGCTTACAAGTGGATCCACTACATCAAGAGGGGGTGCCCCACCGGTTACGCGTTTCAATACGACGACGCAACCTCGACTTTCACATCGGTTACGGATACTTTCCAAGTAACCTTCTGCCCCGGAGACAGCGAGGATAAGTTTTTTATTTGATTTCATAGTTTCTATATATTTTCGTAGATTTTGTAAATTTCTTCAGTTGTTAAAGTAGAAATCACGGGGGGTGTAAAATCACAAATCGTAAACAACAACCTTCTTTCCGTTGGTAGTGTAGGATCCATTTATGGCGAGATCTTCTCCCCCAGTAGCAGAGGGAAATGATGTCCCGGTTGCGTCGTTTATGTTTCTATTCACGTAAAGTTGAAGACCCGTCTCCAATGACATTTTAATTAGTTAGTTGGAACCAACATTAAAAAACTGTATATTTATCATTCCACGTAATTCACTTCCAGGGGTGCTTCGAGAACAGGGATTTCGTATCAAGATCTTTCGACAAGACCTTGTTCGTGGATTTCCAGTGATCTACTCTGTCTCGTAAGCGATTCACACGATCTTTCAACTCTTGATCCGATCGATACGCCTCATCGGCTCGCCTATTGGGCCTGTTTATGTACTCTTTCCAATCGTCGTTATCTACGAGACCCCCTCCGCCATCACCTCTGTCTGCCACACGGGTTCGCCTGTTTACCGTCTTCTTTCCCGATCGTTTCAGGATACTCCTGAGTTCCTTGATGTTGTCCAGGCTATCCATGGGTTCGAACTCCCTGCAGATAGAGAACCACGACCTTCCCCGTGTGATGGTCTCAAGTTTCTGCGTAAAGTCGTTGATTATCCTGAGCTCCGTTGCAACCTCTGGTATCGTGGATATACCCTTGTTTGATTTTATCACCCTCACCACGTCCTCCAGATCTGTGGCGATCTTCAGCAGTGTTTGACACGCTTGGCTGTCGTGAGAGTCACCCAGGTGTTGTTCCAGACTCATGAGATCCCACACCAGTCGAGTCTTCGTGTCTTCGATTTGTTTCACTTCCTTGTGATAATTGAAGTAGGGATCGGTCCTCATGACGGGATCTACGCTTTTATTTTGTATCAAACAAAATAAAGTCAGTTTTTTAAAGTTTTCTCTTCTTGTTACTCTTGTTACTCTTGAAAAACTTGGAAATGTTTTGCATCTCTGGTTCCTTCTTTGGAAAAATCACGCGAGAGTTGTCATCGTCGTGGACCGCAGAGTAAGCCAGCTTATCTACCTTATCGTTCCAGACGGAATTAAAATCGTCCCCCGATGTGTGAGCCTTGACGTGTGTCCACTTGACCGTCCTGGTCCTACAATGCACGTGCAACATCTTTACAAGGTCCAGGTTCTTGATCTCTCCCCCGGGCTTCTTCCAGCCTTTCTTGAACCACGAGTGCATCCACTTCGTACAGGTGTTCAACAAGAGCATGCTATCCGTAAATATATGGAGTTCCTTGGTCTTTTCCGGGTCGTACTCGTTCACCAGCTCCATCGCCTTTATGGCGGCGTAGTACTCGCATCGATTGTTGCTCCTTACCCACGTAGGGGGGAGGTGATACACCCCATTAGGGATTTCACCATTGGGAAAACACACGGCACTAGCACCTTTGGCATCAGGAAATCCATTACGGAAAGTGCTCCCGTCGGAAAATACGATCACTTCTTGTTGGGTGGCCATGGTTGTGTTGTGAGTTGTACATATATTAAAATTGGCAATCGATTTCTATCAGTAGAACCCGTGAATGGTTCCTTAACAGATGGTTCTAACCAATTACTCAACGAACCAAAAAATTTCTTTCAAATATTCCAAACCTAAAAGTCAAAAATTTCAAATCTACGCCCCCCAAACACAAAAGATTCTCCCGGTAGGTACTCCACCCCATCAATTACGACGGCGTTTACAGATTCGTTGTATGATATCTGCTGTGTAGCACCACCGCTCTCCATGGTAAACTCCTGGCCTGCCCCATCGGCAGGGTTAAAGGGAACTAAGATACCCTTGGGCTTGTCGGTTTCTATACTCTCGCCGCGGTTGACAAAGGTGGTGGCTACCGT
>CALKLP010000359.1 GCA_937991965.1 uncultured Verrucomicrobiales bacterium | reverse complement strand
CCTGGTGATGGAAGCTTCATGTTCACATCTTGCTCCATGGCCTTAATGCTAGTGGAAACAATAAAGTAAATAAGCAGGAGGAAGCAAACATCAATCAGTGATGAGATATCTAAACCTGGTTCGTCTGCGTCGAGCTCTGATCTTCTTTTATTCCTAGCCATAATTTACAATTTAATAGGTGTCTGCAACTACATAAGCGGCGAAGCGCACATCATCCACACCTGCTTTCGCGGCGGCATTAATCACCTTTCTCGCATGTCTGAAAAGAGATTTTCGGTCTCCTCTCAAGTGCAATTTGGGCTTAAACCCTAAGGCATCCGAAATTTCTTTCTGACCTTTGATATAATCGATAAGATCATTTTCCCCGTCAAAAATCAATTTGGTGCTAGAGTCCTTTATCTCGCCGTCCTCATACACATTAATCACGATTCGACCATTCTTCGTCTCGACTGGCTGAGAAGCTTTGGCAATAGGCACCTCAACTTTTTTATCCATCTCAACGGTAATCATGTTTGCATTAACAAGGAAAAAGATGAGGAGTAAGAATACGAGATCGATCATTGGGGACATGTCCACATTCTCATCTCCATCTGGAGCTGGTCTCTTTCTATTCTTTGCCATATTCTTAGAGGTTATTAGTGTAGACGCGCCTAACTAAATTAAGCAAGACCCTCAGGGATTTTCGCGAAGTATGCGTCTTGGTTAATCGTTTGTAGTGAAGCATTTACCAACTCCTCAGAGGTTGTGGTGCACTCTGCCACATAACTATTAAGCTTATTCTTAAAGAAGTAGTAGAAGATTAGAGAAGGGATAGCGATAATCAGTCCCCAGAGCGTGGTAAGTAGAGCTGTAGAGATTTTACTAGCCAACTGAGTTGGGTCTGCTTGTCCAGATTCCGCAAGAGTAGCGAATGCCCCAACCATCCCGAGAACAGTTCCGAAGAGCCCTACCATTGGTGCGGCTTGCGCAACAAGGGAGATGTAATTAATCCAAACCATGTTTTTGCGAGTCTCGTTGGCGGTGAAATCAGCAACGGCAACTTCGACATTCTCACGACCTAGATCTTCAGGCTGAGTAGCATCGACATTCGGAAGAGCAAAAGCCATCATACGGCCTAGGTAACTAGGATCAGCTGCGGAGGTTTCTATTGCAGAACGCACACGGCAATTTGTCATGTGATCGAACAATTCTTCCTTGAGCCCTCCGGGACAAAACTTGCTGCGCGAAATATTCATGAAGTTAAATACCACCAACGCAATAAGCACAAGAAACACGACCAAAATAAGCAACATCGTGGGACCACCATCCAACACGTAAGTTTGCAACACAGACTTCTTTTCTTGAGCCATGGCAAGCGAGCTTGTCGCTAAAGCCGCTAATAGTGATAGACTCTTTTGATTAAAAAGTGACGATTTATTTAAGTAATGGGCGTTCATAATACTGAGCCGTCCATTGAGAAGTGATTCAATTCAATAGGCAAGCAATTCTTTCATAAAAATCATCTTTCTCCACGACAAGTTTCAGTTCAGAGCTATTTCGATTGCAAAAAAAGAATTATCAATCATTTGAAAAATTAAACCAATCAAATTTAACTAGATCTAATAAATTCAAACTCCCACCTCATTTCTCAAAACCTGTGATACGTGACATATTTGGGTTCTTGAGAGGATTATTTCTATCATTCACTTCTAATTCTTTAGCTAAACGATCGATCTCCTGCGCCACTGCCCCTCTTGGAAAACGCTCCCTTTTACTCCTTAACCAGTAATTGACTAAATCTTTGTAGGCCAGATACTTGCTTCCATTAAAAACCTCGGTTATTAAATCATCATTCCCCACCTGTTCAGGATCATGCATTAATGACAAGGCGTAGTACAGTGAGCGCACCGAACTATACCTTCCGTTCCCTCGCTGCATCAATTCTCTCCCCAGAACCCAAGCTTCATCCTCTTGCCCGCTAACTCGACCAAGAGTGTAGAAATACTCGCGCCGCGTGCGATCATCAGAATTTGAGCACCTTACCGCTTCCTCAAAGTATTTCGCAGCTTTCGCGAAGTTATACGGCTTATGTGGATCTGTATACAGACGTCCTAGATCTTGCCAAAGCGGCATCTCATCCGAGTTCTCCTCTACCGCACGGAGGAGGAATGCCTCACCTTTCTGATGATACTCTCTCTGCTTCAGACGACAACGGGCGGGTGAGAGCCCTAGCTTTTCCTCAAAGTCATAATACGCATTGTACGCGAGATGCCACGCACCAGTGGCCCAGTAGTAGGTATTATTCGGCTGCAAGGTCACAATCACATCATACAACTGCTCTAGCTCCACCCATTCTTGATTTTCGAAACAACCAAAGGCCTGCAGATTCATCACTGCCGCGATCAAAGAACGCAACCCTCCCAGCGCCACCGCCGCTCCTGTTTGCCCGAGCTTTAATTGCTTTTCTTGTGAGAGTCGCGCCTGAATGAAGTGCTCTTCTTTCAGCTGTTCAGTCAACTTTTGCTGCGGTCGTTGCAAGACTTGCCCCACCAGGAGCAAGGCTAGAAAGATAATTAGAAATTGACCCAGCTTATTTTTCATCCGCTCCTAGAATTCTTTTTTAGCAAAGGCGAACCAAGACAGAATCAAATACACCGCAGCATAAATTCCGCTAATCCCCACCAACTGCCACATAATAGACCCTGAGATCACATTTCCCGCAATCGCACCGTCAATGACATTATAAAGCCGGAAATCAGGAAAAACCACCGAGATCAAATGAGATCCATACTTCGCTAAAACACTCGTTTCTAACTGCTGGCTCAACCAAAAATCACGGGCCTCCCCCGCAAAGTGCCCGATGAAATAGACCAAGAATCCCATAATAATGGTGAACAAGGTGCTTGTCGAAAAAGTGGATATCAGCAACGCCACCCCCGCAATCACCATCGACTTCAGAAAAATCGCAAAAATCCCCGCCTGCACACTCCAAGTCGCTCCTTGGGAAAGAACCGCGTCCTTCTCTGCACCAACTTCCTCAGGCGTCCACTTCAGATGCTCCGCGATCGCCATCCGTTCGCCCAGAATCTCGGCCGTGCGAAGTTGCAGCGCGATAACTAGCAATATATCCATCAACAACAACGCTAACAAGACCGTCCAGAGCACACCTAAGTATTTCCCAGCCAAGTAATCCAACCTCGGCACCGGCTTGCACAGTATGGTATAAAGGGTACGATCCTCGACATCTCTCGGCAGGAGCAAGCCCGTCGCCGCAATCGCAAAGATAATGGCAAACAAACTCATTGCCCCCATCGCAGAGCTTTTCAACATCCGTAACTCCTCCTCCGCGGCACTGGCGGGAGAATTCCCCGTCGGGAGCTCAAAAAAGTTGATCCCAATCAGAATCAACGCGAACACCGCCAGAAAACCAAACACCTTCATCCGCACCAGTTGCGTAAAGGTGTGGGAGGCAATAACCAAAATTCGTTTTACACTAGCAATCATTTTTCCTCCTGTGACATTTGAATAAACAAGGACTCCAACGAGGTTTTAGGTGCCCCGCTGGACACGAGCTCAATACCTTCCATCTCCTCCGCCAACTCCAGTAATTTTCGTTGCGCATCAGGACTACCCGTCGCCACTAACTCTAGGCGCTCCTTCATCGTAATAAGCTCGTCCAGCGTCCCTTCGCGCTTAAGCACTCCGTTAAAAATAATGCCTACTCGGTCGCAAATCTCCTGCACTTGCTCGAGTAAATGCGAACACAAGAAAACGGTCTTCCCCACCTCCTTCAGCGACAAAATCAAATCCCGAATCTCTCGCGATCCCACCGGATCCACTCCCGCCGTCGGTTCATCCAGGATCAGTAGGCGAGGCTCATGAATCAGCGCCTGCGCCAGACCAATCCGCTGCAACATCCCCTTCGAATACGTGCCTACCTTTTGCTTGCGCGCATGCTCCAAGGAAACCAGTGACAGGAGCTCAGAAATCCGCTCCTTTAGCTTCCGACCCGATAAACCACAAAGCTTACCATAAAATCTCAGCGTTTCCTCCCCGGTCAAATGCTTATAAAAATAAGGATTCTCCGGAACATACCCCACATCATTGCGGGAATCCACCTTCACAGAATCCTTTCCAAAAATCTGGCATGTTCCTTCCGACGGCGCCAGCAAGCCAAGCAAAGCCTTCATCGTGGTCGACTTCCCCGACCCGTTCGGGCCGATCAGACCATAGATCTCCCCCTCTGCAATCGAAAGCGAAACCCCCTTTACCGCAAGAATCTTCTTACGGCGAAACGGAGTCGCAAACTCTTTTGATAACTGGTTAATTTCTACCGCTAATGCCATTGAATTAGACTAGGAGATATCGCTTACGGGAAGCAAGCCTTTTGCGAAAACCAAATCCTAAAACTAGCGTTCCAAAATCTCAACCTCATAACCATCTGGATCGGTAACAAAGGCCATTTTCTTTTCTCCACTAGAGAACTTCTCACGCCATTTGCTCGGCCAGATCTCTATCCCATCCAGCTCCAGCTTATCACAATACGCGATTATGTCCGAAACCCCAACTGCAGTGTGCATAAGATCCTCTGGCACCTCCACTTTATATTCTGGAGAGTAGCAAAGCTCAAGGAAATGATCATTCCCAGGGAGAGTCAGAAAAGCCAACTTGTTCCCAGCGGGAGAATCCTTCCGCTCAGAGAGTTCAAAGCCTAGTTTTGCATAAAAAGCGATCGTCTGGTCGAGGTCAGCTACACGGATACGAGTGTGGAGAAATTTAATCATCACGCTGAAATTACCCGCATCCCTCACCGGTGTCAAACCCAGTGCGTATTTCTCAAGAAAAATCTTCTCTTGGCCTCTCCCTCCCCATTAATCTAAGCCCCCTATGTTCACTAACGACGATCTCGCTCAATACGCTGATAAAGCGCTACGTGACATCGGCGAAACACAAGTCGCAGAACAACTCTCGATCTCCTGGAACCCACGCATGCGCTCCGCCGCCGGACGTGCCAAACTCCAAGAATGGGCTATCGAAATCAATCCCAAGCTCATTCCTTTTGGAGAACAAGAAGTCTACACCACCGTGCTGCATGAGCTCGCCCACCTCATAGCATGGCACCGACATCAGCACCGAGGACATGGACCCGCATGGCGAAAAGCATGCGGAGATTTGGGTATTCCTGATGAATCTGTAACCCATCAACTCCCACTCCCGCGCCGCCAACAACGCAAAAATTACCGATACAAGTGTGAAACCTGCGACTTACAATTCCACCGAGTCAAACGCGCCAAAAAACAAAGCGCTTGCGCGGCATGCTGTAAACAGTTTAACAAAGGGAAGTTCAGCTCCAAGTATCTCCTGACGGAATATCGATTGCAGTATAAGTAGTCATTCCACTAAGTCAGCACGCAGGTGCCGTGTTTTCAATGAGCCACTCCGTAAAACTATCTTGTGAATGCTCACCAGAGGCCAAAGCTAAATAATGTGGATATTTCACCGTTTCATCAACTGTAAATTCGTATCCATTTAGCAACAAAAACACCTCACAAGCGATCGCTGCCGTTCTTTTATTACCATCGACATAGGGGTGATTTTTCGCGATACTAAAAGCATAAGCGGCGGCTAACTCGGGAATACTCGGCTGACCATAATTCCACATCTGTATCGGCTTATTCAAGGCAGAATCTAACATCGTCTCATCCCGAATACCCTGCGCACCTCCATGCTCAGCTAATTGCTGATCATGAAAACTCTGCACTACTTGCTTCAGTAGCCACTGTGGCTCATTATAAGACACTTACTCTGCTAGCTTCTTCAGCATATTTCTGTTCTCTCGCATCACCTTCGTAGCCAATTCCATTTGCTGAGAAACCCCATCATCATAAGGTGTAATCAATACCCCATCAGCAGTTTCAACGAGGTTTACCGCATCTCCTTTTTCTAGACGAAGGCGAGACATCACATCTTTAGGCAATATTACCGCCGAGGAATTCCCTACCTGCCTGACTTTACTAGCTATTGTCATACACCCAAGTTATTACAGATGTTAAACCATGGCAAGTAGAATGATTATCTGCGCTCTCAGTATTCACCTAGAATGCAAGACCCCATCTATTATAACGTATGATCACAAACTAACTCAAAAATCCCTCACTTTTTCTTTGTGTCTCTTCAGTTGCCCCTCTAAGTTGCGCGTATCGCTAAGAAATCTTTCAGTTCCACTCTTGCTCTGAGGTATCTCAATCCATTGAGAAACTTCTTCTCCATTATTTCGGCCGCTGCCTTGCTCGGAGTCGCCTTAGGAGTTGCGATCTTGATCGTGGTCATGTCCGTGATGGATGGGTTTGAGATCGAGGTGAAGAAACGCCTCCTCGCCTTCTCACCGCATATCTCTTTGCGTCATGCTCCATTGGGAACATATGAGCCCATTACCGATTGGCATGGCATGGCGGAGAATCTTAAAAACAACCCAGAAATCTCTGAGGTCGCGGGCACGATCGATGACAATGCCATCATTGAATACAACAAAAACCAAGTCGCGATCACCTACCGAGGCGTGGACACCCAAGACCCAAGCCAAGTGGCGGCGCTCGAAAAACTTCTCGCTGATGATTATGGGGAAAGTTCCGCTGACATGGGACTAGATTCGCGAGGCTTAATTCTGGAGTCACGCGCCCGACAGTTCGGGATTCGAGTTGGCGATGTAGTGCAGCTTTACTCCACGAGAAACTTCGGCGAAGTGTTCGAGGCCTACAAGCGCACCGAGCGCCCCCGCGCCAGTGTGGAGTTTCAGGCAGAGCTCGCGCTCGCCGTACAGAACTTAAAGGACACAATGATCAAAGGAAAACCCGCAGAGACCTTTCAGCTCGCTGATCTCCAACGCACTTATGACATCTTACTCACCATCCAAGATTCTGGCGTCCGCCCAGGTGAATTTGAAACCATTGATGACGTGCTCGACATCCTCTACGATGCCAAAAAAATGAGCGAATCGCTCCGCCAACTTTCCAAAGGCTCAGTCGAATACATCGAACTCCACCTCATTACTCATTTAGCTGAGCTCGACAACACCCCTGATGACAACGCCGAGCTCAAGAAACTCAAATCGATAGTGCTCCCGAAAGACATTGAAATCGTAGGCGTTTACCGTATTTCCCAGCAGGTAGTCGCACCCGACTTTTTCCTCCCTTTGCCCCTAGCGCAAGAACTCTCAGGTCTCGATGAAGGCGTGCATGCGCTTTCCATCCGACTCCATGACGTTGACCAAGCACAGGCCGTTGGGGAGAAGTTGGTGCAACAACTCGACGCGGGCTGGTATGCCGATACCTGGATGAACCGCTTTAGTGACTTCTTCAAGGTCGTCGAAATGCAAGAAGGCATGATGGCCCTTGTCCTCTCCACTGTAGCAGTGGGAGCGGCCTTTCTGATTACGATAGTGATGTTCCTGACCGCGCTCCAGAAGAAAAAGGAAATCGGCGTCATGCTCGCGGTCGGTGCCAAGCCACGCCAAATTTGCTCTGTCTTCTTTATTCAGGGCATCGTAATTGGTGTTATCGGGATTGTCTTAGGAGTCGTAATGGGCTTACTCATCTTACATTTCCGCGTGGAGATTCAGAACTTCCTGCTCTCCGTCTTCAACCTAGATATCTTCAACGCACAATTTCAGGGCATGGAAGCCCTCCCCGCCAACACCACTCCGCAGCTCATCATCTGGGTCAGTGTGATGGCACTGGTTATGTGCGCGCTCGCTCCGTTGCTCCCCGCTCTCTTTGCTGCTCGCAATGATCCTGCTAAAAGCCTACGAGACTTATAATTATGGAATACTGGATTAGTCAGAATGGCAAAAAACAAGGCCCGCTCAAGGAATGGGATATTCGTGCCTTGATTGAGGAAGAGAAAGTCTCCAAGGACGACCTAATCTGGCATAATGATCTGCCAAAATGGGAAAAGCTTGGCGAATACTCCGCGCTACAATCCTACTTCGAGAAAAAACCAGAACTCACGGGAGAAGAAGCTGAAATCGAAGACGCCAAGAAAAAGCTCAAACAAAAAATCGAGGAAGTCACAGGCGAAAAGGTCCCCGACAACGCTATCATTCGGGTCGAGAAAATCGAGAATCACTACTGGGTGCGTCGTGGATTCGCTAAGGTGTTTGACCTCTTTCTCTACTACATCCTCTTTTTCATCATCGCCAACTTCGCAGGCACGCCCGTTTTTCTCGATCCCGAGTTAGAATGGATGCGCTTAATCTGCCTCATCCCCTTCTTCGTGCTTGAGGGGTTTATGCTTTACCTTTGGGGTGTTACTCCTGGGAAATGGATCTTAGGCCTCCGGGTGAGCAGTCTCGCCGGCCTCCCGCCGCTAAACTTTAACCGTAGCATGATTCGCTCCGCCGCCTCCTGGTTTTTGGGAATGGTTATGGGCATGTTTCCTTTCTTTATCGTCGCCATGATTATCAGCTACTTCAGCACCAAGAAGCGTGGACTGACGAGCTGGGACGCCATCGGACGCACTAAGATCGAAGCCGTACGCCCACTCGGTGGCCTCTCCATCTTCAACTACATCATGCTCGGAATTACGATCCTCGTTGTGAACAGTTACTTCACTGTCACCCATCGCCCAACTGCAAACAGAATCGGCAATGCGCTCTTGGAACAGGTCTCTGTCATGGAAAAGGAAGTTCCTGACTTTAAAGAGCGTTTCCCTAGCTTTGAGACACAAATCCGCTCCGTTTATAAACTCCCAAAACCCAGCGACTCAGAATGAAGAATATCGTTTACTTTGATCTAGAGACCCAACGCAGCATCAGTGATGTCGGTGGATTTAAGAACTGTGACCAGCTCTTAGTCTCGGTCGGAGTCGCTTACAGCACCAAGACGGGGAAATACCACATCTTTGGGGAGGACGGCATGGACGAGCTCGTGCAAATGCTCCTCGCCGCTGATCTCGTGGTGGGCTACAACCACATCGGCTTCGATTACCGTGTCCTCCAAGGCTACACCATTATAGATATGGAGAGCCAGACCATCAACCTCGATATGATGCTGGATGTCCAAGAAATCATCGGCCGACGCCTGAAGTTAGACTCCATCGCGGAAGCCACCCTCGGAATGAAAAAAACCGCCGACGGCCTCGAAGCCCTGAAGTGGTGGAAGGAATACAAGCAAACAGGCAGTAAAGATCCCCTCATGAAAATCGCCGAATACTGCGCCTACGATGTTAAGGTCACCCGCTTCGTTCACGAATACGGAGTCGAGCACGGTCTCGTAAAGTACGCAGATAAATCAGGAGGAGAAGCGGAAGTTACTGTTGGGTGGAAGTAGCGTAATGTGGCTCGACCGTCCCTGTCGAGATCCCCGAACTGGCGCAGCCACTGGCTAAAAGGAGGGTAATTTATCTGGTGGACGGGTAGCGCGCCCATCTTGGGTGCAAACATCGGCATCTTGCCGTATGTTCTCTTATTCAGCAAACACACAAGATTAATACACTACCTTGAACCACGCCCTCAGATAATTTTCTTGCTTCTTCACGCCATAAGAACCACTTATTAAACTCATTATGGCAAAGTTTTTTGATAAGCTCGTTAGTAAAATTTTTAAGGAGAAACCCATTGATTGGGATCAGCTAGAGGCGGATCTCGTCTCCTCTGACTTAGGGATTCGCCAGACGATGGAAATTGTCGATGAGTTGCAGTCCCTCGGGCGCAAGGTCAAGGCTGACGATGTGGTCGAAAAGGTCAAAAGCCACATCAATGACATCCTCCCAGAAGATGAGCAAGCTCTAAGCCCGCTCGAGAACGGCAAGCCCTATGTCATCACCATGGTTGGCGTGAATGGAGTGGGCAAAACGACCTCCGCGGCTAAGCTCGCCTTCCTCCTTAAGAATCAAGGCTACTCCGTCATGCTCGTCGCCGCAGACACCTTCCGCGCCGCCGCCGTTGAGCAGCTCGAGGTCTGGTCCCAACGTCTCGGCGTAGAGTTCGTCAAAGGCGCACCCAATGCCGACCCCTCCTCCGTATGTTACACCGCCCATGAAAAGGCCGAGCGCGAGGGCATCCAGTTCGTCATTTGTGACACCGCAGGACGCCTACACACCAAGCAAAACCTCATGGCAGAGCTCGATAAAATCAAGCGCACCCTCCAAAAGCATAACGAAGACGCCCCGCACCTCTCGCTCCTCGTGGTCGACGCCACCACCGGCAGCAACGCCATGCAACAAGCAAAAGAATTCTCTAAAGCCGTCACTCTCAACGGCCTCGTCGTCACGAAGCTCGACGGCTCCGGAAAAGGCGGTATCCTCGTCTCCATCTACCGCGAGCTCAACATCCCCACCCGCTTCATCGGAATCGGAGAAGAGCCCGAACAATTTGAAGAATTCCGCAGACAGCGCTTTATTGACGAGTTGCTCTAAAGCTCACAGCCGAAGAGGAATCAGCTAAAAGGTGCTTTCGCCGAAAGCGCCGCAACCAGCGAGAGGGCACAACATAAAACCCTCAGTCCGAATGGCACGAACTCAAGCGATTTTTCTATCAGTGATTTCTCCTCCGGGAAGCCTTGTTAACAGTTCGTGTAAGTTCCCTCAAAATGGCCTGAAGGGTCATGAGATACCAGCCCAACCGAAGCCCGATTTTGCGCTAGCAAAATGAGAGAGCGCAGGGTTGGGTTAAGATGGGATAAGACGAACTCGCCTCTCAAAAAGCAGCGATCACAGGCTCATTTCCAGAGGCGAACCTCAAACCCGTCTCGCTGTTAGGTCCGTAGCTGGAACGAGCTGCGCCTCTATAAGTGAACACGATAACGCATCTTTCTTTTCGTTGCTCTTAATGATCAACGCTTTCTCCTAGCCCTACGAGTTCCTTTCGCTCGCGCTCATGAACTCTCCGAGCTAGGCTGGTATCTCATGACCCTTCAGGCCATCTGTGGGGGGCGAAGCGAATGCATCTAAAACCGTGCCAATTCTGAAGAAATCTTATCCTCTCCCCGTCTTTGTTGT
>CALKLP010000358.1 GCA_937991965.1 uncultured Verrucomicrobiales bacterium | reverse complement strand
TGGCATGTATTGGAACAAGCAGCACGTGAAAATATGCGGAGTAGTGCCGGTTGCCATTATATTGCCGGCATTTCCGGCTGGCCCATATCGGCACTACAGAGGAACAACAACTGCAGACTAAACAAAGAGCACAGGGAAAAGAATACGAGCGTAGCAAAGATGATCAGATAATATTCAATCCCTTTCTCCATAACACGGCGGAGGGGTGCTACTTTTTATGTATTTGAGCGCAACCCTTCGCCAAGGTACATGAAATATAACTCCGTTCGATTTTGACCCTAATTTAGCGGAGATACCAGAGTAGGAGCATGGGAACACCCTCCACGTTTCATACTTATAGACCTCCGTAAAACTATATTTGTACACGCGCCGTCAATACCGCGTCTTTGGCTATTATAGCCGGTCGCCCCGGTGGCGTATCAGGTTATCCTCGAGCCTGGTGTAGATCAGGTTCGTGAGTTCGAATACCCCCGAGTGCATACTCGTATCAATTCGTGGGGACTTTTTCTTGCGCACAGATTGACTTGCGGAAAGCGCCAGAGCGTGAGTTAGCAACACTCGATGAAAAATCAACGAGCGGTGGGATTGCTGAACCATATGCGCGATAAAAATTCAAGGCAAGAACCGGGGGGGAGAAGGGACGACACCTGTGACCACGGCTTGTCCAGAAGCTGAAAAGTAGAAGTGTGCGGAAAAAAAAAAAAAATGTGATGGAGGCCTAGAGGCAAGAAGAGAACGACAGTGCCGTTCGTTCCCCCGGTGGCGTTTTCCCGGATGAGCAGCGTCCCCTTCCTCGTCATAAAAGCCTGAGCTATGAACGTGCGGGAAGCATACCCCGATTTACATCCATGGTCCTGTTCTTGAATATCCACGACCTACGCCCACCAGCCTTCATTTAATCTTACTTCCCTTTCGTCCCAACCCCCCCCTCCCCCTCCTCTATACCCTCTCGCCCCCCCCCGTCTCCTCCCCATCCCCTGCCCATACTTTCTCTGCTCCCGTTTCTATCTTATTAATAGATGGACGAAAGACGGGGGCGAACGGGGTCGTCGTCTCTGCGGGCTGTACCTATACATAGCATATACATGGGTGTATACAGAGTAGAATCCGGCTTTAAACCTGAGGAACACGATATTGCGAACGTTTCACGGCTTGAACGCTGAGGAGCACGACGTTTTGAAAGGGAATTCCGCCTTTTTCGCAGTACGGCGTGAAGGGATGCACCGCCATGGTGCGGGAGGCGTGCTATGCACGTTTCGCGGCTTACGATCTGAGCAATGGTGTTTTTCTCCCCTGGTGTGTGGTACGCGGCTTGAAAGCTAAGGAGGAGCACGAAACTTCGAAGTAAACGCCTTCCCCCTTTTTTTTTGTACGCCCCTGCGGCTCGCCAGCTATAAGCTTTCCCCCCTTTTTGTCATCGTATTCTCCAGTGCATCGATGCTTGAAAGCAAAAACGACATTTTTTTTTTCTGTGGCAGTTTCGCGGCAGGCGGCGTGCGGCTTGTAAGCCGAGGAGCATGAAAATTCGTACTCACTGTACTCGCCTATTTTCGACGGCGTTGAATTTAATGTAGTTTAGTGGGATGCCGCTTAGAAGCCAAACGGCAATTAATTTTTAACGTGTTGGTGTTAGTTTTAGTCTGAGTGGCCTGCCCGAGGTATTGTGATATTCGTGCTGGCAGCAAAGGAGGGCTTGCAAAAAGAAGGATCACTAGGACTGCCATGTTTTCGATGTATCGCAGTTTGGCGGGCATGCGGCTTGATTTTACACAGCAGAGGAAATTTTCTTGTGTGCGTTTTGCTTCACGTTTAGCGGCATGTGGCCTTAATTTGCGAAGTGTAGAGTTAACTTTCTTGCGTGTTTCTTTTTTCAACCCCGGCGGAAGACACACGCGCGTTTTTTGGGGGGGAGGGGTGCATCAGTTGGTTCGATCGAACGATGCCACGCTAGAGGTATACCTTTTTTGTTTCTGAGGCTCCTCACTTGAGGATCTCTGCACCTTTTTCGCATATACATATAGCTGCCACACGCTAGAGGTGTACCTTTTTTGTTCCTTGAGGCTCCTCACTTGAGGATTTTTGCACCTTTTTCATAGATACATATAGATGTCACGCTAGAGGTGTACCTTTTTTGTTTCTGAGGCTCCGCGCTTGAGGAGCTCTGTACCTTTTTCATGTTTACATATAGATATATATATGTACCCCTCCACGGGCAAAGCCTAATTTAGTGGTAACCAAAAGTGGTACCAGGTATATGCTGACATGTATCATACCCGATGGGCAACCCCATATGGCCTACTCATCATAGCCATATGCAACGAAAATAATTATAATAGAGATATAGAAATAACGAAAATTCGGACGATGTTGAGTTTTGCTAAAGACAATCAGCGAAAATGTGGACGATTTTGGGGTCTGTTGGAGATAAATACCGAAAATTCGGACGAGT
Source organism: uncultured Verrucomicrobiales bacterium (assembly GCA_937991965.1). Taxonomy (GTDB): domain Bacteria; phylum Verrucomicrobiota; class Verrucomicrobiia; order Verrucomicrobiales; family Akkermansiaceae; genus WTJZ01. Next base: position 744 of record CALKLP010000358.1, on the reverse strand, counting down.
TTGGGCTTTTTACTATTCAGACAAATTAAGAATTAACTAAAAGAACGAAAATTCGGACGATTTTGGGCTTTGTTAGATATAAATAGCGGAAATTCGGACGATTTGGGGTTAAGGGGGGTTGAGGAGCCCCGTCATCCAAAAAAAATGCTACGATTAATATCATAATGATACCTCTTCCGTCGACCTACTGTATATTCTGCGGTAACGCAATTAGATGCGCGTCGATGAGGGAAAAAATAGCTGAAGACTTTTCTTGACTTGCGATAAAATTGAAGGCGTTATTGTACCGTAGTGGGGAGGAGGGGGAAGAATAGTCTGTTTGGTGACCCTGCGTCTAAGTTACGTCTGGGAAGGGAGAAGAAGAAGGAAAACTGCGAAGGTAATAGCAGGGTTATGAGCTATAAGAAAAACGAAAGCGCACGAAAAGACTCCTTGACACGCCGCGTTCTTTTTGGGACAAAGCACTTGGAAGTAGTAGAAGTAGGCGGCGGAGGAAGGGTTAAGGGCAGTCATGCGGACTGAAAGTTGGAGGTTGCATGAAGCGCATGCAGGGTCGCCGAAGGCACGTCGCACGCCGATGTTGGCGATCACGCCGTTGGCGGCGGTAGGGGTCATCACGGACTAAATTCGATGTTTTTTTTCTTTGTTTTTTTTTTTATCCTCCGGCGGATGGGGAAAAATAAAGCTTTAGCTCACCACACTTCCGCGTATTTTCATACGCGTCGTGTGTCGATTTAACTCAGT